>CAMLOU010000018.1 GCA_946481735.1 uncultured Cellvibrio sp. | reverse complement strand
GCAGTATTTCAGGCGAGTTGCGGCTGGCGAACTCACATCATTCGAAGGGGAATACCGTATTCCAAGGCACGATACTGAAGCGGAATATCGCTGGATTCAGATTCGGGGCAGTGTTGTTGAATGGAGCAGTGATGGCTTACCGGCGCGTATGTCGGGCACGGTCAGTGACGTGACGCAACGCAAAATTTCTGAACAGCAACTGAGGCTTTATTCAACTGCTTTTAAATGTACCAAAAATGCGGTGGTGATGCTGGATAAGGATTTCCGGATACTTGCCGCCAATCGGGCCTTTTGTCAAATCAGCGGACATCAGGAACATTCAGTGGTCGGGCGCAGCTATATTTTTCAACATCCCGAAATTCCCTCGGAACAATTCCATAAAGTTATAAAAATGCAGGTAAACAACCGAATGGAGTGGCGTGGAGAGGCTTTGGGTATGCGGGCTGATGGTAGTGACTACCCCCAAGAGTTGGCGGTTTATGGGGTTTACGATGATTTTGTCAATTTGACTCACTACGTTACGATATTTTCTGACATTACTGAGCGGAAACGTACAGAAGAGAATCTCCGCGTGTTGGCAAACTACGATCCATTGACAGGGTTGGCTAATCGCTACATGTTCAACGCGACTTTTACTCGGTCGCTGCAAAGCGCGCGGCGAAAAAATGAGAAGCTGGCACTGTTGTTTATTGATCTTGATCACTTTAAACAGGTTAATGATCTTTTAGGTCACGAAGCCGGTGATCGATTATTGGTAGAAGTAGCGAACCGTATTCAAGGGAGTGTTCGTGAAACGGATATCGCTGCCCGGCTAGCGGGCGATGAATTTGTTGTAATACTGGAAAATATCCAGGCTGTTGTGGATGCAGAGCAGGTTGCATTGAAGATTCTTTATGCACTGTCAAATCAAACCGGTTCTGCCGATAACATGTCTCGTATCAGTGCCAGTATTGGTGTAAGCGTATTCCCGGACCACGGCAATGACCCGGAAACGCTTTTGCGTTCTGCAGATCGTGCAATGTATGATGCGAAAACGCTCGGGCGTAATCGTTTGAATATAAGTACGGGTGCAATTGAATGCACAGTTGCTTCTCGGCAACTTATTGATAATGGTAACGTCAACTGAGCTGCAGTACCTTTTTATCAGGGATAAATTTTATTGGAGTGCTCATGACGTTTCCCAAGATAGGTAATCTGGCTCCGGCCTTTACGCTTCAAAATCAATCAGGCGAAGCGATTTCGTTGAAAGATTTTAAGGGTAAAAAGAATGTAGTGATTTATTTTTATCCAAAAGCCGCAACGCCGGGTTGTACCACCCAGGCTTGTGGTATTCGGGACTCGAAAGTGGAGTTGGCAAAACTCGATACCGTTGTCTTGGGCATCAGTCCGGACAGCCCGAAAAAGTTACAAAAGTTTATTGATAAGTACGACCTTAACTTTGATTTATTGGCCGACGAAGACCATGCCGTTGCAGAAAAATACGGTGTGTGGGGCTTGAAAAAATTTATGGGAAGGGAGTTTATGGGTATATTACGAACTTCCTTTTTCGTCGATAAAAATGGACGTTTGCGTTATATCATGGACAAGGTAAATACCAAAACTCATGATCAGGAAGTCATTGCTTACATCAAAGAGCACTTTTAAAAAACGGATTTAGAATTGTGTGATCTTACGCAGCTTTTAAGCAGGAAATTTTTATGAGATGGACTTTGTATCTGCCAGTATTGGCCTATAATGAGTGCACACGGAAAGTAGGTTTAAGTTTGTGCAGGGAGGAATCGAAGTTAAATTTTTTGTTTCTCTCAATCGGTGTGCAAACACTATCTCTATAATAAATGCCCAGCTTAGTTTGGCAGAAGGAGAGGCCTGTATGATTCAGTTACAACGTATATACCGCAACAACGATGCCGCATCTGAAAACGCTTTTGACGGATCACATATTCGATCTTATGAAGAGTATTTAGAGATGGCAAAAATACCTTCTTGCGAAGGGGTGTCTGCGCGTGTCATGGACGCACTGCAACAGCGTGTTGGTCACGCTGAGCTGTCAATCGATAAGATTGCCGAAGACATCAACCTTTCAAAAAGGACGCTGCAACGCCGTCTGCAACAGCAGCAAGCAAACTTTGCCCAGTTGCGAGACAGCATGCGTTTCCACTATGCCATCAAGTACTTGATTGATGAGCATATGAGTGTCGATACAGTATCCAAAGCCTTGGATTTTTCTGATCGCACGAGCTTCACCAACGCCTTTAAACGTTGGACGGGCCTTTCTCCCAGCGTATTCCGCAAGCTGTTCCGCGATTACGCCTGATCGCAGCGCAAGAGCTTGGCTCTTGCGACTAACTCTGCAATGGCGATCCGTAAGGTCGTCAGGAGGGAGCGCTAATTGCCTGCTCTGTGTAAACAGGGTAGAGTTAGCGCTTTTCTAAATAACAGGGGTTAGTTTCATGAGTTTCTTTGTTTCCTCCGCTATGGCACAAGCGCAAACTGGCGCAGCACCACAAGGTAACCCAATGGTGACCTTATTGATGTTTGGTGGTTTGTTTGTGTTCATGTACCTCTTCATCATTCGTCCACAACGCAAACGTCAAAAGGAGCACACAGCGCTCGTTTCTGCCCTGGCCAAAGGCGACGAGGTCATCATGACCAGTGGTATGTTGGGTAAAGTGGTCAAGGTAGATGAAAACTATGTGGTACTGGAAACGGGCAACAACATTGAACTGAAATTCCAGAAGGTTGCCGTTCATGCGGTATTACCTAAAGGCACGATCAAGTCTATTGATGCCGCTAAAGATTAGAGGCTGCTCTTTTGCAGGGCGAACGTCGGTTCGCCCTGATATTGCTCAATATTTATATTCACATCCCTCTGCGATAACCCTTTCTCAAGCGATTGATTAGTTTGTGCGATCAAGCATAAATTTTGTTATCTTCCCATCACTGATATTCTTCGACGCCTCGCTGATTCTTTGATAAGAATTATTCGATGATTTTCTTCCTCTACAATTGAGTCTACTTCATGGATGCTATCAATAATCTGGTGAATTTCCTCAATGGCCTTGTCTGGGGGCCGCCAATGTTGATGCTGATCCTCGGGACGGGGTGCTTCCTGATGATCCGTTTGCGGCTGATGCCGCTAATGCGTATCAAGCAAGGGGTGGAGTCTCTCTGGCAGGGTAGGGTGAAGGGCGATCCGGAAACGGGTTTGATAAGTCCTTTTCAAGCGTTGATGACATGCCTCGCTGCCACGGTGGGAACGGGCAATATTGCGGGGGTGGCAACGGCTATTTTCTGGGGTGGACCCGGCGCCCTGTTCTGGATGTGGTGCACAGCACTGGTCGGAATGGCAACAAAGTATTCTGAAGTGGTCTTGGCTGTACATTATCGAGAGCGTGACAAAAACGGTGAGCATGTCGGCGGACCGATGTATGCCATTAAAAATGGGTTGGGCCCGCGCTGGGCATGGTTGGCTGCGCTTTTCGCTCTCTTTGGTGGATTCGCCGGTTTTGGGATAGGCAACATGGTTCAGGCGAACAGCATGGCGCAAGCACTTGAATCGAGTTTTGCAGTTGATGTGCGCCTGACTGGTTTTTTAACAATGATCATTGTGGCTGCTGTCATTCTCGGGGGTATAAGGCGCATTGGTAAGGTCGCCGCGTCACTGGTACCGTTTATGTGTGTAGTCTATGTGCTGACCGCGATAGTGGTTTTATTTATCAACCTGTCGGCCATTCCTGCTGCTTTCTCCCTGATATTTACTCACGCATTTACTCCCGCTGCTGCAACGGGTGGTTTTGCCGGTGCAGCGGTGATGGCTGCCATTCGTTATGGTGTTGCCCGCGGTATATTTTCTAATGAGGCCGGATTGGGGACTGCAGGTATTGCGCAGGCTGCCGGTACCAGTGATAACCCGGTGAAGTCGGGTCTGATCGGCATGATGGGCACCTTTATTGATACCATCATCATTTGCACCATGACGGGTCTGGCTATTATCTCTTCAGGCGTCTGGAGCAGCGGAGAGAGTGGGGCAGCCTTGTCGATAGCTGCTTTTGAATCAGCGTTGCCGGGAATTGGCGGGCATGTGCTGACGCTCTCGTTGATTTTGTTCACCTTCACTACCATTCTGGGGTGGAGTTACATCGGTGAACGGTGTTGGAGTTATCTATTCGGTGTTAAAACTATCCTGCCATTTCGAATCTTTTGGGTGATAGCGGTATATTGGGGGGCGACAGCCCAGCTGGATTTCGTCTGGTTGTTGGCGGATACGCTAAACGGTCTGATGGCAGTGCCTAACTTGATTGCGCTGATTATACTCAGTCCGGTAGTCGTCGGTTTAACCAGGTCGTACTTTGCACAGAGGGGCAGTCAGGAAAAAACTACAGACAGTTAGGCGGGCGCGGCAAGCCGGCGATTTTGGCCGCAACCCTTGCCGGGCTCGGAGGGAAGAGTTGCATCAGGTAGATGCTACGACCCTTGTCACTACCGAGTTTTTGAGCAGCGCGTTTAACCAGCGGCCGCATAGCCGGGGCTAGCTCGAACTCGGCATAAAACTCTCTCAGGAGATAAACAATCTCCCAATGCGCAGGGGACAGCACAATGTTCTCTTGCGCAGCAAGCTGCTCGGCTACAGCTTCATTCCATTCTTTAAGATTTTTGAGATGGCCTTCTTTATCAGTTTCAATGATCTGGCCATCAATCTGCACCTTCATCGTCAATACCAGCTTTGGACACAGCGATGATCGATACTCAGCTGTACAAAGCCGGTGTAATCGGTCAGCAGGATATTGTTCAGAAGTTTTTCTTGCAGACCACGTGCTTTGATATCGTTGGAAAGTGCATAGACTTTCACTCCTGACTCGATCAATTCAGTGAGTTTATCGGCACAGGGCGTTGTAGCCATCGCACCGAAAACCCCATCCTCAAGCAATAAAATCCCGTCATTTTGTGCGCATATAGACAGGCAGGAGGCCAGGGTGCCGTGGGTGAACGGCGACTTGTTAACGGTATGCAAAGTGCTCATTGTGATTAGAAGCTCAGCAGTTGGTCTTGCTGTGCCAGTAAGACACTGACAGCATGGCTGTCAAGAACCTGGACACTGTCGAGGAGAAGTTCATTTTCCGTGATGCCACGTGCCTGTAGCGATTCCAAGTGTACAAAAATGTTTTCCACTTCGTATAGAGGTAGGATAGGCAGCATAGCTGCGAAATTTTTTTGTGCAATTTCGTGGCTTTGCTGGTTTTGGAGTAGTTGAAAAACCCCGTCGTCCATAAACAACAGGCTTAGGTCCTGTTCATAGGCAGCCATTGTCAGTACGGCATCGAGTGCTTCTTTGGCAATTGAAGAGCCGTAGGGCGCATGTCGGCTGATAAACAGAATTTTTTTGCGCATGCTAGCTACCAAAAGTGATTAGCCGATCTGATGCCAGGGCTGCGTCAACCAGTTGCCCCAAGCCGCTGAGCGCAAAGCCTTGTCGAAGGTTGTGCGCCGGTTTTTCATAGCGGTCGGCTTCTTCCTGGTTGAGTATCCCGCGCTTCAGTGCCGCTGCGATACAAACAACCAGGTCAACCTGGTGTGTGTTGGACAGGTGTTGCCAGCGGGAGGGTATATCGGCTTCATCTTGCGCTATCGTCAGCAAGTTGCTGCTATTGTGAACCCCGTCCTGATAAAAAAAGACTCTATATAGACTGTGCCCCTCCGCCAGCAACGCTTCGGCAAACCGATACGCAGTGTCGCTGGCTTGCGAGCTGTGGGGGGCTGAATAAACGGCTAATGAGAAAATCATAATGTGATAAATAAAAAAGCCCCGTATTAACGGGGCTTTCTTTAATAATTTACGTGGAATTTAGTCATCACCAGCCGCACCTAACAGATGGAGCAGGCTTGTGAAAAGGTTAATGATCGACAAGTACAGGCTTGTGGTGGCCAGGATGTAGTTTGTCTCGCCGCCGTGGATAATTGCACTGGTTTGATAGAGGATCAAAGCGGACATTAACAGCACCACACCGGCCGAGAAGGCCAATTGCAAGCCTGAAACATTGAACCCGAACAGGGAGGCGCCGATCAATATCAACATCGCGGCAATCATTACCATCATGCCGACTACCACGAAACCTTGCAGAAAGCTGAAATCCTTGCGGGTAGTCAAGGTGTAGGCGGACAAGCCAAGAAATATCAATGCTGTGCCACCTAATGCTTGCAGCACGATAGAACCGCCATTAGCGAATGCGAGGTAGTGGTTCAGGATTGGCCCCAGGCTCGCACCAATCAAGCCGGTAAAGGCGAAGACAACGACCAGGCCGGTGGGTGAATTGGCGGTGCGTGGTAGAACAAACCATATCAAGCCCAAAGCGACGAGGCTCATAATCAGACCGACACCGTGACCGATGCCGACTGCCATGCTGATACCTGCGGTAAGGGCGCTGAATACCAGGGTTATGCCGAGTAGCATATAGGTATTACGCAGTACCTTGTTTACCTCAAGGGTACTGGTTGATGCTGTTTGGGTATAAAGCTCTTGCATGGTGAATCTCCACTGGGCTTTGTTAAAAAGTGATGGTCATCATACAAATTCGGATTACAAATTCCAAGAGATTATATTGGTGGCCAGAAGTGTATTGAAACACTGCCTATTGGACATGGGGGCAATTTAACAGTTCACAAGCAGTAAAGTTGAAAAACAAAAGGCGCCGGAGTGCGGCGCCTTTTGTTTTGTCTGTCGACAAAGATGGCGGAAGGGCAGGGATTTGAACCCTGGGTAGGCTCGCACCTACGCCGGTTTTCAAGACCGGTGCATTAAACCACTCTGCCACCCTTCCGAAGAGGTGCAAATTATACATAGGTTTTATCGGTGAGCAAGACGCAAGGAATAATATTTACGCCTGTCTTTGTATCTGCGGTCATAACCTGAACAATCCGCCACATACCATATAGCGGAAATAAAAAAGCCGGGCCAAAGCCCGGCTTTTGAATAAACACGATGTCAACTTTATTCCTGGTCTTCTGCCTTCACCTCGGGTGTCTGCGCTGTGCGTTTCGCGAGGCGTGGATCGTTAGATGGGCGAGCCAAGGGGCGAGGGTTGTGTTCAACACTTGCCGGCATACTGGTATCCAGCGCGCGCGGCTGAACCCGGGTCAATGTCTCTGTCACAATATGAACCGCTGCCGGCTTCGGGGCCCGGCGAGGATCATTGTTGGCGCGAACAACTTCTGTAGCAACTGGCTCGTTGCTTTCTGTTTCCGCTGCTGCTTGTGTTTCAGCAGTTACTTCAATAACTTCAACTGATTTCGCAACGACCTGTTCGGGTTGTTCTTGCTCTGCGGCAACGTGTGTTGCTAATGGTGCTACGGCAGATGCTGTCTCTATAGCTGTGTCAGTTGCCATGCTGTCGTTTGGCAACGGGGCTTCAAAAACTTGCGATACAGAAGGTGCGACCGATGTGATGCGATTTTTTCCGGCAATAGTATGCACTTCAGCAACTGGTGTCATTGGCTCTTGGTCAATCACAAATGATTGATTGGAAGTAGTTGCCATTTCCACTTCTTGTGCTTCTATTTCCTGCACTTCTACCTCTTGCTGCTCGGCTGTGGAGATCTGTTGCTCAAAAGCAGCTGTTTGTGCGGCAATCGCTTCGGTCACTTGCGAATTCAGCATTTCTGCTTCGTTGGAGACATCCGAACCAAATTCTGTTTCGTTTACCGCAGCTTCGCTGGTGATAGTGACGTCATGGGCAGCAGCGATTGCTGATTCAGTCGCTCCAGGATTTTGCGCATTATCCTCTGAAGACTCCCGACGTCCGCGACGGCGTTGTTGTGAGCGCGCACGACGTCCGGCTGGGCGTTTTGCTGGCCGGTCATCGTTATCCTGCTCCACCTCGACATTGTCGCTTTTGGTTTCTGCAGCCGGTTCATTGTTCGTCTGGTTACGGCGCGCATTATCACGATCGTCGCGATTATTCCGGTTGCCACGTTGCGGGCGATTGTCATTGCTCTCTCTTTCCTTGTTGTCTCTGTCCTTAATATCCTTGTCTTTACTATCTCTGTTCGCCTCACCATTGTCGCGCGCTTGATGGCGGTTTTCACGGCGATCATTCTCGCGGGCGCCGCGCTCATTGCGTGTGTCGGTTGTTGGTGTATCGCCTGATTCGCGAGGTTCACGGTTATCGCGAATTTCCCGGTCATCTTTACGCTCTTTATCGCGACGATTACGGTCGCGACGATTGCGTGACTGTGGCTGATTTCTGTTGCGACTGTGACGGTTGCGGTCGCGCTTATGGCCTTTGTTGTCGCCGCTCGATTTGTCATTGCTGAACAAGCCCAGTAACAGGCTGATAAAGCGGGCAATGACACCTGGCTTTTTAACTGGCTCAGGCGCTGGTTGTGACGGTGCGGTAACCTGAACGGCAGGTCTGCTGACAGGCAGAGCCTTCACGGTCATCTCTTCGTCTTCTTCTTTGCCTTCGTCTGCCGTCGGGGTGATCTTGTAGCTGGTTTCCAGTGTCCCTTCATCGTCGTCGCGCAGGCGCTGTACCTCAAAATGAGGTGTCATCATATCTGCACTGGGAACAATCACGACGCGAGTATTGTTGCGTGCCTCAATGTTGGAAATGGTTTTGCGTTTCTCGTTGAGCAGATAAGTGGCTACCGACATAGGTGCGATAGCGCGAATTTCAGCGCTGCGCTCTTTCTGTGCTTCCTCTTCTACCAGGCGCAAAATAGCCAAAGCTAAAGAGCGTGTGCCACGGATGGTGCCTTGACCATTACAGCGTGGGCATACTTTGGAATGTATTTCTCCCAGTGAGGGGCGCAAACGCTGACGGGACATCTCCAGCAAGCCAAAGCGTGAAATGCGGCCGATTTGCACGCGTGCACGATCCATCAACAGAGCGTCACGCATGCGGTTTTCTACTTCGCGCTGATTGCGTACGGGCTGCATATCGATAAAGTCGATAACAACCAGGCCGCCCATGTCACGCAAACGCAATTGCCGTGCAATCTCGTCAGCTGCCTCCAGGTTGGTTTGCAGAGCGGTTTCTTCGATGTCGCCGCCTTTGGTCGCCCGTGAAGAGTTAATGTCAATCGAAACAAGCGCTTCGGTAACGTCGATCACAATCGCACCACCCGAAGGCAGCTTCACTTCCCGTTGGAAGGCGGTTTCGATCTGGCTCTCAATCTGGTAACGGTTGAATAAAGGAATGTCGTCCTGATAGAGCTTCACCTTGCTGCGGTAATTGGGCATGACTTGTTGAATAAAGGCCGAAGCCAGTTCGAATGCTTCTTTATTATCAACAATGACTTCACCAACATCCTGGCGCAAGTAGTCACGGATAGCACGAATGATGACGTTACTTTCCTGGAAGAGAAAGGTGGGCGCGGGGGATTTCTTGGCCTCAGTGTCGATTGAGCTCCACAGTTGCAGCAGGTAGTTCAAGTCCCACTGTAATTCGTCGGCGCTACGGCCCACGCCTGCGGTGCGAATAATCACGCCCATACCTTGGGGGACTTCGATGGAGCCAAGCGCATCTTTGAGTTCGGCGCGATCTTCTCCCTCAATACGGCGGGAGATGCCGCCCGCGCGCGGATTGTTCGGCATTAGCACAAGATAGCGGCCAGCCAGGCTGATAAAGGTGGTGAGTGCAGCGCCTTTGTTGCCGCGCTCTTCTTTATCAATCTGCACAATAACTTCTGTGCCCTCTTTAAGGACGTCCTTAATCTTGACGCGACCGTCAGTGTCGCCGGCATTCTTGGTGAAGTATTCGCGGGAGATCTCTTTCAGAGGAAGGAAGCCGTGACGCTCGGCACCATAATCAACAAAGGCGGCCTCGAGGCTTGGTTCAACCCGGGTGATGCGGCCTTTATAGATGTTCGATTTTTTCTGTTCGCGATTGCGATTTTCTATATCGAGGTCATAGAGCCACTGGCCGTCGACCAGCGCTACGCGCAACTCTTCGGGTTGAGTTGCATTGATAAGCATTCTTTTCATGTGTTACCTGATTAGTTCGAGCGCATTCGCAACGAAGTAACTAGGGTCAACACAGAGGCGTTTTGTGCAACCGTGTAGACTGCCGCGCTACAGAGTGCTCGCGACAGCGGTTGGTGGGCAGATGCTGTTCAGTCTGGACTTGTCATGGGCGAATATTCGGCTCGTGACGGATAACATTCCTGCGCTGATAGATAGTTCTCTTCCCATTTAACTCAGTTTTTGGACGGTTGTCATTCCAGTCCGCTCATGTACTGCTGGCTGCAAAAAATCAAGCAACCGGTTCAGGATAGTGATCGCAATTTGCCTAGCCTGTGCGGCTAACATGATATGACCTCGCGGGTTTATATCATCTCCGGCCTGGCTCTGTGGCGCGGCATTCGCTTGTCAGGGTGGATCACATCCAGAATTTTATCTGGCAATACGTAGAATCTAGAGTCCTACAAAACACTTTCGGTATTAACAATAGCTATAACGCAGTTAGGCGCGATTGTTACAGTGTATTTGCGCAACACATATCAGTTGCGAAAATACCGTTTTGTTTGTTTCGTGGAGTATTGGACCCGAGTGTTCCCAATCGGTTGCCTCAAGGGTCAAAGCCTCCTTTCGCCGTCAGCGGTATTTCCTAATTGACACGCCTTTTCAATGCGTTATCCGGAAACCTGCCTGTCTCGGCGCCGCCGAATATAGCAGCATTCATTATTGGCTTCAATGAACGGGATGCGATAAGGATGCTTCATCATCAAGTCTAGCCGAATAACTTAGGCGTGCTACATGTCGAGCGATAAGGTTTGCGGTATGATCGCGCCATGAAAAAAGCCTCTCCTAAACCACACGTCGCCGACGATATTACCCTTACCCAGGTTCAATTTATTGAGATAGACGCGGACCAAGCCGGTCAGCGTATTGATAATTTTCTGATGGCTCGCCTCAAGCGTGTACCTAAGTCACGGGTCTACAACATCTTGCGTAAAGGCGAGGTCAGGGTAAATAAAGGTCGATGCAAGCCGGATTACAAGCTCCTTGCAGGCGACATTGTCAGGATTCCTCCGGTTCGGCTGGTCGAACAAGCGGTACCTCCCCAGCCGAGTAATGTGTTGACCCGTAAGCTGGAACAGGCTGTTCTGTTTGAAAACGACGGTTTGCTGGTTATTAACAAACCGCCAGGTTTAGCGGTTCATGGTGGCAGTGGAGTGAGCCTGGGGTTGATTGAGGTGCTGCGTCAGATGCGTCCGGATGCCCGCTATCTTGAGCTGGTCCATCGGCTGGATAGGGATACCTCCGGTTGTATCATGATTGCCAAGAAGCGTAGTATGCTGCGCCATCTGCAGGCCGCGTTGCGTAATAAAGGACAAAGTGGTGTGCGCAAGGTATATCAAGCCTTGGTGATTGGTGCGTGGCCAGTCGATTGCCGGCGTGTTGATGCTCCGTTGCTTAAATCCGAAATAGGTAACGGAGAGCGCATTGTGAAGGTTAACCCGGCAGGAAAACCAAGTTTGACTGAATTTACCGTGCTTCAGGCATATCGGGATTTCACTTTGATAGAGGCCCGCCCGATTACCGGTCGTACCCATCAGATTCGTGTTCATGCGCAATATGTCGGCCATAGTCTGGTAGGGGATGAAAAGTATGGCAGGGACGATATTAATGAAGATATGCAACAGCTAGGCATAAAGCGTCTTTTTCTGCATGCGGCAGAGTTGGGGTTCTACCTGCCGGATCAGTCAGTATTGACCATCGTTAAAGCCCCGCTAACGCCTGATCTGGCAGAACCGCTGGCCAGGCTGTCTGCGTGCTAGGTTCGCAGCTATTTATTTGCAGGAGATGACCAGTTGTTATTGATTTTTGACTGGGATGGAACCCTGAGTGATTCAACGGGGATGATTACGCAAGCCATGCAAATGGCCGCTGAAGATTTGGGTTGGCAAGTACCGCTGGATAAAGAGGTTCATGAAATTATCGGGTTGGGCTTACCAGAGGCTATTGCCCGCCTGTTTCCGTTGCGTGGGGAAGTAGAGCGACAACAAATTCGTGATCGTTACGCCTTTCATTTTGTCGCCTTGGATCAATTGCGTCCCTCTATGCTGTTTCCTGCCGTGCAGGAAACCTTGGAACATCTGCGGGCCGAGGGGCACCAGTTGGCTATAGCAACAGGGAAAAGCCGGCGTGGGCTGGATAGAATCCTGGCTAATCTGGGGATGTCTTCATTCTTTCATGCCACCCGGTGTGCCGATGAAACCGCGTCCAAGCCGCACCCCTTGATGTTGGAACAACTGCTGGTTGAGTTCTCGGTCCCTTCTGAGGAGTCAGTCATGGTAGGGGATACAGAATATGACATGGCGATGGCGCGTACGATAAGCATGCCGCGTATTGCTGTCAGTTATGGCGCCCACCACGTTGATCGTTTGCATCCCTATGAGCCTGAGTTATGCATGGACCGTTTTGACGAATTGCTTACCTGGCCGCGTCTGGTTTAGTGCCCAATATTGCAACTCCTTCATTGTGAAGCATGTCAATCAGGGTAATTAAAGGAAGACCTATGAGGGTATTGGGATCTCTACCCTCCAGTTTGTCAAACAAAGCGATTCCCAGCCCTTCGGATTTGAAGCTGCCCGCGCAATCGTAGGGTTGTTCGCGCGCCAGATAATCCTCTATTTGCGCATCAGTTAATGGGCGAAAACTGACTTGATAGGTTTCGCAGCATGTTTGCACGCTTTTAGTAGCACTGTTGTACAGTGCCAAGCCGGTAAAGAAGGTCACCTTTTTGCCGCTTGCCATGGTGAGTTGCGCTTTGGCGCTGGCGTGATTGCCAGGTTTTCCCAAGATTTGATTTTCCAGAGCCGCAACCTGATCCGAACCAATGATCAGTGCCGTCGGATAATGTTGTGCGAGGGCCATAGCTTTGGATTGTGCAAGGCGTTTGACCAAAGCGGTCGGGGATTCCCCGCTTATGGGTGTTTCATCTATATCGGGTGCTTGCCATTGGTAGTGGATGCCCAGTTTATCCAATAGCTGACGGCGATAAATGGAGCTGGAGGCCAGGATAATAGTTTGCATTAAACCCTCGGAATCATAGATAGAGTGTTTATTCTATGCCGCAAGCACTAAATAGCGCCATTTGCATACATTTTCTTTGACAGACGTACAGCAGATCCCTATTATTGCGCGCTTATGTTTTCAGCCCCCTCACACAAAACCTTGCCCCGGCAGGGAGATCCGCGGAAGTTCGCCCAACAGGGTATTTCTCTGGAGGGTATTATCCCTATAGCTGCCTTGCCGCGTTTGGCAGAGTCGCTGGAGGGAACCGAAGGCCAGGTATTTGTCAGGCTGAATTTCGGGATTAGTGAGGAAGGTAAAAAGGTTGTGTCTGGTAAGGCGCGTGCAGATCTGATGTTGATATGCCAACGTTGCTTGTCTCCGGTCAGCAAGCCAGTGGAGTGTGATATTTCACTGGCCATTGTGTGGACGGAAGAAGATGCCAGGGCACTGCCGAAGCATCTGGATCCCTGGATTGTTGAGGATGCCAGTGCAGATTTCTTCGAAATGGTCGAAGAAGAGTTGTTGCTAAACCTTCCTCCAGTGGCTTACCACGAGGAACAGTGTGTTGACCCCAAGCTCTTCCACAGCGGTGAGCCGGTGGTCGTCAAGCAAGAGAAGAAAAACCCGTTTCAAGTGCTGGAGCAACTTAAGAGCTCGCCGAAAAAATAGAGGCGCCTCGGTTCCAGTGAGTATGTCATCAGGAGATTATCATGGCCGTACAGCAAAACAAAAAATCCCGTTCCAAGCGTGACATGCGTCGTTCGCACGATGCATTGACCGGACCAACCTTGTCCGTTGACGCAACCAGCGGTGAAAAACACTTGCGTCATCACGTTACTGCTGACGGTTTTTACCGCGGTCGTAAAGTGATTGATAAAGGTGTTAACGAATAATTTGTCAGGCAACAAGACGATCTAACATTGTCTGAAAAAATTCGTATAGCGGTTGACGCTATGAGCGGGGACTTAGGTCCCCGCGTTGTTATTGCAGCGGCCATTCGTTTTGTCGCGACCTCCCCCGAAGTAGAGCTGTTGTTGGTCGGTGATCAGGATCAAATGCAGTCCTTACTGTCATCAAATAGTGCGCCTGCGCACCCAGCTATTCGCATATTCCACGCCCCTGATACCGTTAGCATGCACGAAGATCCGCTTAGCGCCTTGCGGCATAAAAAAGGTTCATCCATGTGGCGAGCATTGCTCCTGGTCCAGGAGCGGCATGCTGATGCTTGTGTCAGTGCAGGTAACACCGGGGCGCTAATGGCAATGAGCAAACATCTGCTGAAAACGTTTCCTGGTATTGAGCGCCCTGCGATCTGCAAATCTATGCCGGTAGAGCAGGGTAGTAGCTTTATGCTGGACCTTGGGGCGAATCTTACCTGTACCCCGGAGCAGCTTCACCAATTTGCGTTAATGGGTAGTGTACTGGCCTCGTCGACAGGCGTTAGCACGCCGCGCGTTGCCTTACTCAATGTTGGTGCGGAAGCAACCAAAGGAACCGATGTCATCAAGCGTAGTCATGTGTTGTTATCACAGGATGAGCAGCTTAATTATGTGGGATTTATAGAAGGTGATGCGCTGTATCTCGGTCAGGCAAATGTGATTGTTTGTGACGGTTTCAGTGGTAATGTTGCGCTTAAAACCAGTGAAGGTGTAGCGCGCTTGATAACGCGGATAATCGAAAAAAGTTTTACTCGCC
Organism: uncultured Cellvibrio sp.; assembly: GCA_946481735.1. The sequence continues at coordinate 28,323 of CAMLOU010000018.1, read as the reverse complement.
ACTGGTACCTGAAATTGCTGGCATTATTTATGCGGCCGATGTTGCGTCAGTGGCGCCGGGAATTAAACCCGGGTGCTTATAATGGTGCGAGTTTTCTGGGGTTGCAGCAACCGGTGGTGAAGAGTCACGGCAGTGCGGATGAGGAAGCGTTTTATCAGGCTTTACTCGTTGCAAAAGAACAGGTCGCACAAAAAGTGCCGTTGCGTATTCAAAATGCATTACATGCAACACTGAAAGATTCACTATAACAATTTTCCATTATCTGTTTTCTTATCAATACAAGTGAAACTCCTATGACTCAATCTCATCTTGCGTTTGTTTTTCCAGGGCAGGGCTCCCAGAAGATTGGGATGTTGGCGGATTTGGCCGGTCAATATCCCCTTGTGACTGAGACTTTCTCGGAGGCATCCTCCGTGCTTGGTTATGATTTATGGGATTTGGTTCAAAATGGCAATCAGGATGATATCAACCAGACCGAGCGAACCCAGCCCCTACTGCTAACCGCAAGTGTCGCGATCTGGCGTGTCTGGCAACAACGAGAGGGTGCAGCGCCGGCATTGATGGCCGGGCATAGTTTGGGTGAATGGTCGGCCCTGGTGTGCGCCGGCGTTGTTGCCTTTGCTGATGCTGTAAAGCTGGTTCAGCAGCGTGGTAAGTTTATGCAAGAAGCTGTGCCTGCGGGCCAGGGTGCAATGGCGGCAATCATTGGGTTGGATGATGCCTTAATTATCGACGCATGCAAAAAAGCAGAACAGGGAGACGTTGTGGCAGCGGTAAACTTTAATTCGCCCGGTCAGGTTGTGATTGCTGGTGCGGCGGCAGCTGTTGAGCGCGCTAGTACCTTGTGCAAAGAAGCCGGTGCAAAGCGTGCTCTTCCTTTGCCTGTGAGTGCGCCTTTTCATACATCGCTTATGCGCCCTGCTGCGGAAAAATTGGCGGAGCAAATTTACAGTACGCCATTTTCCACTCCGGTTATCCCGGTTGTGCACAATGTTACTGCTGAGCCGGAAGGTGACCCGGAAAAAATTAAAGCGCTCATGATCGAACAGATCTTCAGTGCGGTGCGCTGGGTGGATTGTGTTAACACTTTATCGGCGCGCGGTATCACAACCACAATTGAATGTGGGCCAGGAAAAGTGCTTTCAGGATTAAACAAAAGAATTAACAAGGATTTGAACACGCTCTCCATCGAGGCTTCAGACGAACTTCTGGGTGCGCTGGATATTTTTAATTAATGGGTGAAGAAGATGATCAATTTAAACGATAAGGTTGCTTTGGTTACCGGTGCCAGCAGAGGTATCGGTGCCGCAATTGCGGAACAGTTGGGCGCTGCCGGTGCAACGGTTATCGGTACGGCGACAAGTGAATCCGGCGCTGAAAAAATATCTGCTCGTTTGCGGGAGCTGGGTATTCGCGGAGCGGGAAAAGTGTTGAATGTTACCGATGCTGATTCGGTAGCTGCGCTAATGAAAAGTGTTCAGGACGAGTTCGGTACACCAGCTATTCTTGTCAACAATGCGGGTATTACCAAAGATAATTTGTTAATGCGCATGAGTGATGAAGAATGGTTTGACGTTATTAATACTAATCTCAGCTCTATTTATCGTTTAAGTAAATCTGTGCTGCGTGGAATGATGAAGGCTCGTTGGGGTCGTATCATCAATATCAGTTCTGTTGTCGGTTCTATGGGAAATGCCGGACAATCAAATTATGCGGCTACCAAAGCCGGCGTGTCAGGTTTTGCGCGCTCATTAGCTGCAGAGGTAGGTTCGCGTGGGATCACCGTCAACACCGTCGCGCCAGGTTTTATCGATACGGATATGACCAAAGGCTTACCTGAGGATCAAAAGGCTGGATTGTTGTCCAACATTCCTGTGGGGCGCCTGGGTAAACCGGAAGAGATTGCTGCAGTCGTGGTTTTTTTGGCCAGCGATGCTGCAGCCTACGTTAGCGGTGAGACTATCCACGTCAACGGCGGCCTGTACATGGGCTAATAATGGGATTTAAGTCTTTGTTTTTCATAGAAATTCATTAAAAAAACGAAGAATTTTGGCAGGATGCGTTACAACACGGCAAAAATAGATGTAAAATGCGCGTCGATTTTGGCCGAAACATTATGAAGGAACCACCTTCGTGGTTTCACAAGTGACGGTTTCGTCGATACTACCACTAGGAGTTAAATAGCATCATGAGCAGCATTGAAGAACGCGTAAAAAAAATCGTTGCTGAGCAACTGGGTGTGAAAGAAGAAGAAGTTAAAAACGAAGCTTCTTTTGTTGAAGATCTGGGTGCTGACTCTCTCGACACCGTAGAGCTGGTTATGGCTCTGGAAGAAGAGTTTGAGACAGAGATCCCTGACGAAGAAGCTGAGAAAATCACCACAGTTCAGCTGGCTATCGATTACATTAACGCCAACCTGGCGTAATCTTCAAAGTCGCTGATTATCTGTCTTCGTGAAAAAGCCGTATTATTGCGAAATAGTACGGCTTTTTCTTTTGCAAATTTGATTGCATAAACGGTTTTAATGACAGCGTGATCGGCGCACTTTTAATGAATGCCCACCCCTGAGCATTTTGAAGCTTTTATCCCGCCAATTCCCTATTTTTTGGAGAATCCCTAACGTGTCGCGTAGAAGAGTGGTTGTAACTGGTCTCGGTATGGTCAGCTCGCTGGGTAATACCGTGGCTGATACCTGGCATGGCATTGTGAACGGCAAAAGCGGTGTTGAAACCATTTCCACCTTTGACGTTTCAGCGTTTACGACGCAATTCAGCGCATCCGTGAAAAATCTCGTGATCGATGATTATTTCTCCGGCAAAGATGCTCGTAAGATGGACCCGTTTATTCAATATGGAATGGTAGCCGGTATCCAGGCGATTCGTGATGCTGGCCTTGAAGTGTCCGAAGCGAATGCGGGCCGTATCGGTGTATCTATCGGTTCGGGGATTGGCGGCATCGGAACCATAGAGGAAGGTACCCTGGTGGTAGAGCACAAGGGGCCGCGGCGCATGTCCCCCTTCTTTGTGCCGAGTGCCATTATCAATATGATCTCTGGCAACCTCTCCATTATGTATGGCATGCGCGGGCCGAATATTGCACTGACCACAGCCTGTACGACGGGTACCCACAGCATTGGTTTTGCGGCGCGGATGATCCAGTACGGTGATGCGGATGTTATGGTCGCAGGCGGTGCTGAGATGGCCACAACCCCCGTTGGCTTAGGCGGGTTTGCTGCCGCACGGGCTCTTTCAACACGAAATGACAACCCGCAAGCAGCCAGTCGCCCATGGGATAAGGATCGCGATGGTTTTGTGCTGGGGGACGGCGCTGGCGTGTTGGTGTTGGAAGAATATGAGCATGCAAAAGCTCGCGGAGCCAGGATCTATGCCGAATTGATTGGTTTCGGGATGAGCGGGGATGCTTATCACATGACTTCACCACCGGAGGACGGTTCGGGTGCGGCGGCATCCATGGTTAACGCTATCAAAGACGCCGGAATTCCTGCCAGTGCCATCCATTACATCAACGCGCACGGTACCTCCACACCAGCGGGCGACAAAGCGGAGTGCCAGGCGGTTAAGTCGGTAATGGGCAGTGCAGCGGATCAGGTGGCGGTAAGCTCTACCAAATCCATGATTGGACACCTGTTGGGTGCGGCTGGTGCGGTGGAAGCTATCTTCAGTGTGCTGGCCATCCGCGATCAAGTGGCTCCTCCTACCATCAACCTGGATAATCCGGATGATGGCTGCGATATCAATCTCGTGCCTCACACCGCCCAGGAACGCAAGATCGATACGGTACTCTCCAACTCGTTCGGTTTTGGAGGGACTAATGGCTCCCTTGTCTTTCGTAAGCTGGGCTGATAATGCCTTTATCAGTTAACGAGAAATCAGAAACGCCGAGCTGTAAACAGTTCGGCGTTTTTGTATCGGCGTCTGATTTTGTATAGACTCGGCCGATGCCTAGTCCATTTCCTCTGATATCCGTCAATGGTGTGTTTAATGCATCGGTCTCTCCGCTTGACCGAGGCTTTACCTATGGTGACGGCCTCTTCGAAACTTGTCTTTATCGCGCGGGGAGGATGCCTTTATGGAGTCTCCATCGCCAGCGCCTGGTTGAGAGCTGCCGAGGGTTAATGATCCCCCTGGATGTCTCGCTCCTGGAAACCTATGTGGCAGAGCTTCGTCAGCAGGCCCAGCGCTTTGGTGCTGCGGAAGGGGTGATGAAAGTCATTGTGACGCGCGGTTGCGGTGGTCGCGGCTACGCACTACCTGAATTGTCCTCCCCGACAATTTGCGTTATGTTTTTCGATGCTGTGCCGGAAGAATTGCAAAATATCAGTTTGCGAATTTGCCAACAGCGGCTCTCGCGCAATCGGACTCTCGCAGGGCTTAAACACCTCAATCGTCTTGAGCAAATTTTGGCTCGTGGGGAGTGGCAACACGAGTATGCCGAGGGCCTGATGCTTGATGAGGAAGGTTTTGTGATAGAGGCCACAGCCAGCAATATTTTCATGATAAAAAACGGCCAACTCTTTACGCCTGACCTCTCGTTTGCCGGTGTGGCGGGTATTATGCGACGGGTTATTATCGATCAGCTGGTGCCGGCGTTGGGATTGACGGTAACCATTAAAAAAATTCTGCCACTCGAATTACAGGACGCTGACGAAGTATTTATCTGCAACAGCATCAGAGGCATAGTATCGGTAGGCAGGTTGGATAGTGATACCTCTGTGCATTTTGTTCACCGTGAAATAACTGACCGTCTGCAAGATCGTTTGGCGATCATGTTGCGTGGCATATCATCTGATGCGAGTTAATGTGAAGTGCGTAAGATACTAAGAAAAATAACGCGATTGCTGCGAGTGCTGATTGTATTGACTCTGCTGGCTGGTATATCCGGTTGGTTTTATCTGCAGCACTGGTTGACTACTCCCTTGGCGTTGCCTCAGGCAGGATATCACTACCAACTTCACTCGGGGCGGGTGCTTGGGCATTTGGCTCATGATTTGAGTCAGCAGGGTTTTTTGCAGCATCCGCGCTTGCTGACGTTATACGCACGTTTCTCCAACGCCACCAAGGTTCACGCGGGCGAATATTATTTTCCGCATGGAATAACGCCACAACAATTGTTGGAAAAATTACGCAAAGGCGATGTTGTCTTGTATCAGGTTACCCTGGTTGAGGGGTGGACATTTCGTCAGGCACTTACGCTGCTCCATTCAAAAGACACGATTAAACCGCTATTGCAAGGTAAGACTGAAGCAGAGCAACTGGCGCTGCTGGCGCTACCGATCAATCACCCCGAAGGCTGGTTTTTCCCAGACACTTACGTTTACCCGCGCGATATGACTGATGTAGAGATCTTGCGTAGGGCATATACGCAAATGCAGCAACAGTTGCAGGAGTTATGGGATTCACGGGCAGAGAACCTTCCTTACAAGGATGCCTATGAGGCGTTGATCATGGCATCCATTGTGGAGCGGGAAACGGGCGCTGAATGGGAGCGGGACCAGATCGCTGGCGTCTTTGTTCGCCGCTTGCAAAAAGGTATGCGTTTACAAACGGACCCGACGGTGATCTATGGGATGGGCGAGGCGTATAAAGGCAAGATAACGCGAAAAAATCTACAGCAGGCGACGCCCTACAACACCTATGTGATCAAGGGTTTGCCTCCGACACCAATCTCTTTACCTGGGCGGGCTGCGCTTCAGGCTAGCTTGAACCCCGCTGAAGGTGATGCACTTTACTTTGTCGCCAAAGGGGACGGTACAACACACTTCTCTGCAACCTTGGCGGAGCACAATCGCGCGGTACGGCGCTATCAATTGAACCGGCGCTCAGATTATCGCTCTACGCTAACCCCGGGCCAATCAGTGGAGCAGTCGGTTAATCCGTAACCACTTCTGTTGCGGTAGGAAAAGCCGGGGCGAATCGCTACAATGGTTTCCTTTGCCGACCGAGACGGGCGGCTGATCTTCGACTGACACAGGTTATTAACCGGACGCTATCCCGTATGACTGAAAATCCTGCTTCCAGCGCGACATCTGCTAACGCCGACGCAAAAACAACTGCCAAGCCTGCGCATTTTATTCAACAAATCATTCGTAAAGATTTGGAGGATGGTAAGCATCAAAAAATCATTACACGTTTTCCTCCAGAGCCTAACGGTTATTTGCATATCGGGCATGCGAAATCCATTTGCCTGAACTTTGGTGTAGCGGAAGAGTTCGGTGGTGTATGTAACCTCCGCTTTGACGACACTAATCCTGAAAAAGAAAACGAAGAATATGTTAATGCGATCAAGCAGGATGTCGCCTGGTTAGGTTTCCAGTGGGATGGCGAGGTCCGTTATACCTCGGATTATTTTGATCAGTTGTATGCATGGGCTGTTTATCTGATTGAACAGGGCTTGGCTTATGTATGCCATTTGTCTCCCGATGAAGCGCGTGCGTATCGCGGTACCCTGACGGAGCCAGGCAAAAACAGCCCTTACCGCGACCGCAGCGTGGCAGAAAACCTCGAGCTTTTTGAACAAATGCGCCTCGGAAAACTTGCCGAGGGCAGTTGTTCATTGCGCGCAAAGATAGACATGTCCGCGCCGAACATGAATCTGCGCGATCCGATTATCTATCGCATTAAAAAAGCACACCATCATCAAACCGGCGATAAATGGTGTATCTATCCTTCTTATGATTTTGCGCATGGCCAAAGCGACGCCATTGAAGGCATTACCCACTCAATCTGTACGCTGGAGTTTGAAGACCATCGGCCGCTCTACGATTGGTTTATTGAACATTTGCCCGTGCCGGCGAAACCTCGCCAATATGAATTTGCGCGTTTAAATATCAACTATACAGTTACCAGTAAACGCAAACTGAAACAACTGGTTGACGAAAAACATGTTGATGCCTGGGATGATCCACGTATGCCGACTATCTCCGGTATGCGTCGTCGCGGCTATACCCCGGCAGCGTTGCGCAACTTTTGTGAGCGTATCGGGGTAACCCGTTCTGACGGTATGGTAGATGTCGGCATGCTGGAGTTTTCAGTGCGCGATGATCTGGATAAAAATGCTCCGCGCGCGATGTGCGTTTTGCGCCCCTTAAAAGTGACGCTGACGAATTACTCGGAAGAAAAAATTGAGGAGATGGTTGCCTCCTGCCATCCCAATCGCGACGATCTGGGTGAGCGTTTGTTACCCTTTACTCGCACCTTGTATATCGAGCAGGATGACTTTCGTGAAGAAGCCAATAAAAAATACAAGCGCCTGGTATTAGGTAAGCGCGTGCGTTTACGCAACGCTTACGTAATTGAAGCGGATCTGGCGATTCGTGATGAGCAGGGAAATATCACGGAAATTGTTGCGCATATTATTGAGGATTCCCTGGGTAAAGATCCGGCTGATGGCATCAAGCCCAAGGGAGTGATTCACTGGGTATCGGCGACTCATAATCTGAACTGTGAAGTGCGTTTGTATGACCGCCTATTTACCGATGAGGCGCCGGATGCGGGCGGAAAAAACTTCCTTGAGTACATCAACCCCAACAGCCTTGAAATATTGCACAACTGCAAAGCTGAAATCAGTTTGGCAAAAGCAACCCTGGAAGATCATTTCCAATTTGAGCGCGAAGGATATTTTTGTCTCGACAGCAAATATCATACGCCGGAGAAGCCGGTATTTAATCGTACCATTGGCCTGCGTGACAGCTGGACAAAAATGGATGATCAGGAATAGCTTTTAATTTTTTACGATGCTGTGGAACAGACCATGACGTTACACCTTTACAACACTCTGACTCGTCAGAAAGAAGCTTTCAAGCCGATAAAACCCGGTAAGATTTCCATGTATGTCTGTGGTGTTACGGTTTACGACTATTGTCATGTCGGTCATGCCCGGGTATTGGTAACCTTTGATGTGGTTACACGCTTTTTACGGTCCCAAGGCTGGGATGTCACTTACGTGCGTAACATTACGGACATTGATGACAAGATCATCAGGCGTGCACAGGAAAACGGTGAAACGTACACCGACCTTACGTCACGCTTCATTGATTACATGCACGAAGATGAAGCCCGGCTGGGTGTGCTGCCTCCGGATATTGAGCCGCGTGCGACAGCCTATATCAGTGAAATTATTGCCATGGTCTCCACCTTGGTTGAAAAACAATACGCCTATGCAGCGCCGAATGGTGATGTCTATTACCGGGTAAAACATTTTGCCGAGTACGGCAAATTAAGTAATAAAAACCCTGATGAGCTGTTAGCGGGTGCCCGTATTGAAGTGGATGAAGTAAAAGAAGATCCACGTGATTTTGCTCTGTGGAAGTCGGCAAAGCCAGGTGAAGCTGCGTGGGAGTCGCCGTGGGGATTGGGTCGCCCTGGTTGGCACATTGAATGTTCCGCTATGAGCAAAGATTGCTGCGGCGTTACGTTTGATATTCACGGCGGCGGCCCGGACCTTCCTTTCCCTCACCATGAAAATGAAATTGCCCAGAGTGAAGCGGCCAATGGTTGCAAGTATGTTAACTATTGGATGCATGCCGGTGCGGTGCGGGTCGACGGTGAGAAAATGTCCAAATCTTTGGGCAATTTTTTTACCATTCGCGATGTGTTGGAGAAATATCATCCCGAAGTCGTTCGGTTTTTGTTGATCAGCAGCCACTATCGCAGCCCGATCAACTATGCAGAAGATAACCTGGTCGAAGCCCGTACCGGTTTAGAGCGATTCTATGGCGCTTTGCGTGATTACGCGGATGTGCCCGCTGCATCTTTGGTTGATATCGACCAAAGCCCGTACTATCGGGCTTTTGTGGCTTCAATGAATGACGACTTCAATACCCGTGTGGCCTTGGCTGGCATGTACGACCTGGTGCGTGATCTGAATAACGCCAAGGCTGATCCTGAGCTGGCTCACCAACTTGCTGCGCAGCTTAAAGCTATGGGTAATATTCTGGGTATCCTGCAAGACAACCCCGCACAGTTTCTTCAGTCTGCTGGTGGAGATGCGATTTCGGCGGAAGCGGTTGAACATTTGGTGGCTGAGCGCATCGAAGCAAAACGCAATAAGAATTATGCGCGCGCGGATGAAATTCGTAAGAGTTTGCTGGAGCAAGGTGTGGTACTGGAAGATTCCCGCGACGGGTCCACGCAGTGGCGTCGCGAATAACCGGAATAATCGAGAGGCATTGCATGGCTCGGTACATCAACAAGTGGCTTGGTATAGCCAGTATTTTATGGTCTTTTCTGTTAGCAGGTTTTTCTATGAATGTGGTTGCCGATGAAGTGTGGCTTGATGTCCGAACGCCGGAAGAATATGCAGGTGGTCACGTGGAAGGGGCGTTGCTGATGCCGCACGACCAGATCGGCGGGCTGATTGCTGAGCAGATCCCCGATAAAAATACGGAGATCCAGCTGTATTGCCGTAGCGGTCGTCGTGCAGATGTTGCACGGGATACATTGCTGCGGATGGGGTACACCCGAGTGACCAACCATGGCTCGCTGGAAAATGCCTTGGTGGTAGCGGCGCAAGACAAAAACCCGGAGTCGGGTGAGAACTAAAGTAAGTTTTTAAGTTGTATTGTCCGGATAAGCGGTATGTCGTTGCGGAAATTTTTCAAGAATCGTGGTTTGGCAATCAACATGATTGCTTGTGCTGCATTTTTAGCCCTGGCTGTTTACGGGTGGGGTTTGCCCCTAAATGACTTGCTAGGTTATTTATGGATTTTAATTGCCTGTCTGGTGATTGTGGTGGGACTGGCTGTGCTGGCAGGTTTTATCTTACGAAAGATAAATCATCGTCACGACGACAGATAATCACACCATTCGTTTAACGCGGAGCCAGGCGATCATCTTGTCGGTCAGTTGCGCGGTTTCAAAACGGTAGCTGCCGATCTCAAACCCGATCTCTGCATCGGGAATATTTTCCAAATACTCCATTGCTAATCCGTTAAGTGTTTTGGGTCCGTCAATGGGCAATTCCCAGTCCAGCGCTCTGTTGATATCGCGGACAAAAGTGCCTCCGTCAATTAAAAACCAATTATCGTCCTGAGGCACGATATCCCTTGATTCCTCTTCGGCACTGTTGGTGGTGAAATCGCCGACAATTTCCTCCAGTAAATCTTCCAGCGTCACGATTCCCTGGACTTCGCCATATTCATCAACCACTAATGCCATGCGGCATTTCTGTTGCTGAAAATTTAATAGTTGCGTATTGAGCTTGGTCGATTCAGGAACGAAATAGGGCTCGTTGGTAAATCGGCGAATGGCTTCGTGTGTGACCGTAGTGTCGTCGCCTTGAATAAAACGCGCGGCATTGCGCAGGTGCAGTATGCCTACGACTTTATTGATATCCCCTTCATAAACAGGCAAGCGTGTGTATTCGCTGGTGCGAATACGCTGCAGGAGTTCTGGAATCTCCAGCTCCAGGTCAAGGCCTTCCACCTCATTGCGCGGAATCATGATGTCTTCTACGGTAGATTTTTCCAGATCCAGTACATTCAGTAGCATTCCCTGATGTTGCTCGGGTAGCAGGTCTCCGGCTTCATCAACCACCGTGCGCAATTCTTCCGGGTCAAGATGTTCAATGTGTTTATGGGTTTTGGCATCGATACCGAATAAACGAACGACGGTGTTGGATAATAAATTAACGGCAAGGACGGCAGGATGAAGCAAGTAGGACAGCGGACGGAGGAACCAACTGGCGACAAATGAAATTCGTTCGGGATAAAGTGCAGCAATCGTTTTTGGGGTGACTTCGGAGAATACCAGCATCACAAAGGTAAGGATGATACTGGCAACATAAGGGCCTGCGTCACCATAAAGCCGAATAGCGATGACCGCTGCAATAGTGACTGCAATATTATTGACAAGATTATTGCCAATCAAAATCAACCCGATCAAACGATCCGGGCGATGTAATAATTTCGCTACCCGCAGAGCGGCACGGTCACCTTTTTTTGTGAGGTGCTTCAATCGATACCGATTGATTGACATCATGCCGGTCTCGGAACCGGAGAAGAAAGCTGACAGGATTAGCATGCCGAATAGCAAGGCGAATAATAATTCTAGCGAAGCGTCGTCCAAAGCGTTGAAGCCCGTATTGCGAAATGGCTGGGTATCTTGACGAAGTTTGAGGGGTTAATCAATAACGCAAAGCCGCCCGGGACGCTTCCCGTACAGAGTAATCAACTGCGCTGGAGAATCAGCTCCAGCACCAGTTTACTGCCAAAATACGCAAGCATCAGGAGGGCAAATCCGCCGAGCGTCCAACGGATCGCGGTATAGCCGCGCCAACCAAGGCGGTGGCGACCCCATAACAGGAGGGCATAGATTACCCAGGCAGCGATAGAGAAGACGGTTTTATGTGCCAGATGCTGGGCAAAGATATCTTCCAGGAACCACATGCCCGACAAGATGGAGAGGGTCAGCAGGATTTCGCCAGCCCATAACAATTCGAAGAGCAGTGATTCCATAGTCTGCAAAGGCGGCAGCAGGCGTACATTCCCGATGGTATGTTTGCTTTTGAGCTGGTGGTTTTGATAAGCCAGCAGCAGGGCTTGCAGGGTAGCGATGGTCAGCAGGCTATATGCCAGGATCGACAGGATGACATGGCTGGCCAGTTGATAGGAAATTTGAACGTCTGCATCGTGCCCTATGAGCGAGGCCCCGACGGCCAGCACCGACAGAGGGCTCAACAGAATGAACAGGTTATGCAGTGCTTTTTTGAAGCTGCTGACCAGTACAATCAGGTTAATAACCCAGAAAATGAGTGACGAAACAGAAAAGAACCCCAGCTGTACACCGGTGTGGGCGGCGCTGAGACCATAAATACCGCCGCCATGGAACAATAGGGCAGCGGCGATCACGGCGAACAAGGCGGTCCGATGAATCGGCTGCTGACGGGCGAAACATTTGATCGCGTAAAGACCGGCTATGACATAAAAAAAGATCGCTGCAAGATTCACATAAAGTGTCATTGTGTTTGCCTGGCCCATGTAATACGCCCGATGAATTAGCCTCTAAATGCGAATGAGGCGCGATTCGAGTGATAGAGTAGCGCCAAAGTTTGTCACAGGATGAGCACAATGAGAAGCATTGGATGGTTCCACATTAAATCAAGGGTTTAACGCCTGTGGGTGCTGGCAACTGGCCCGCCATTTGAGGGTATAATCGCGGCCTGATTACGCCGACCGGGACTACTACGGCACAGCAATGAACCGCACTATTACTAATACTCAACGATTGTCTGAGAAAGCTTATGTTTGAGAATTTAACTGATCGCCTTTCCCATTCCTTGCGAACTATCACTGGCAAGGCCCGCTTAAGTGAAGACAACATCAAAGATACGCTACGTGAGGTCCGCAAGGCGTTATTGGAGGCGGATGTTGCTTTACCGGTGGTCAAAGCCTTTATTGACCAGGTTCGCAGTCGCGCACTCGGTCAACAGATAGGTAAAGCACTCAACCCGGGCCAGCAGTTCATCAAGATTGTAGAGAACGAGCTGATCAGCGTTATGGGCTCGGCCAACGAAGGGCTCAAACTGGCCGTACAGCCGCCAGCGGTGATCCTGATGGCGGGTTTACAGGGGGCCGGTAAAACCACCTCTGTCGCAAAATTGGCTCGCTATCTCAAAGAACGCGAGAAGAAAAAAGTGCTGGTTGTGAGTGCGGATATTTACCGTCCCGCTGCGATTCAACAATTACAGACGCTGGCCCAGGAAGTTGACGTTGAGTTTTTCCCCTCTACCGCCGAGCAACGTCCCGTAGACATCGCACGGGGTGCTATCGATCACGCCAAACGGAAATTCCTGGATGTTGTCATCGTGGATACGGCAGGGCGGTTGCATATTGATAACGAACTGATGACGGAAATACAGGATGTGCACGCTGCCATCAAGCCAGCGGAAACCCTGTTTGTTATCGACGCCATGATTGGTCAGGATGCGGTCAACACGGCCAAGGCATTCAATGATGCCTTGCCCCTGACCGGTGTGATTCTGACCAAGGCTGATGGTGATGCCCGCGGTGGTGCAGCCTTGTCTGTCCGCCATGTCACAGGCAAGCCCATCAAGTTTCTCGGTATGGGTGAAAAAGTGGATGCACTTGAACCCTTCCATCCTGAGCGTATTGCGTCACGTATCCTTGGCATGGGTGATGTTCTGTCATTGATTGAGCAGGCCGAACGAAGCATCGACAAGGAAAAAGCCGATAAGCTGGTCAAGAAGGTCACCAAAGGCCAAAAATTCGACCTCGAAGATTTGCGCGATCAGTTGCAGCAAATGCAGAACATGGGCGGCTTGACCTCCATGCTTGATAAATTGCCCGGTATGGGTAATGTGGCGCAGATGGCGCAACAGTCCAATATGGGCAAACAATTTAAGGTGATGGAAGCCATTATTAATTCCATGACACCGGAAGAGCGCCGCAACCCGGAAGACCTGAACGGCTCGCGCAAACGTCGCATTACCCAAGGTTCTGGTACGCAAATTCAGGATTTGAACCGTTTGTTAAAGCAATACAAGCAAATGGCCAAGATGATGCAGAAAATGAAGGGCGGCGGCATGTCCAAGATGATGCGTGGCCTGGGTGGCATGATGCCGGGAGGTATGCCGCCCGGCGGTGGATTGCCACCGGGATTTCGTAAATAGTTAATACACAAGGCGTCGCGTGTTGCGGCGCTTTTTTACAGGCCTGTTGCCCGCTTACAAGCGTTTGCGGCATGTCAGCTTCCGCGGTATTTCTATGGCATGAAAGTTACGATTTTTTACAACTCCCAATGGAATTTTTAATTTCCTGCAGCCTCTCATGAATGAATCCGCTGCGCTGCCAGCACTCAGGCACGGATAAAAATAACGATTTAACAATAACAATCGCGGAAAACCGCGCAGGAATTGATGATGAAATCAGTTACGTGTTTTGCACTGCTTATATCGACTCTTCTGCTTTTAATAGCCTGCCAGCAAACCGCTCAGCCACAACCTCCGGAGGTTCCTGACACAGCCAAACAACCTACGGTGGGTGAGTCAAGCCCCGCTTATCGTGCTGCTACCAGAAAAGAACTGTCGGGTATTTGGTACATCGAGTATATCGGTGATCGCCCGGTCATTGATCGAAGCCCGGCACGAATTCAGTTCACCGAAGAAGGCGCCATTAATGGTAATGCCAGCTGTAATCGCTTTTTTGGCTCCTATACTTATGCAGGTGAACAGCTTCAGATTCCCGAGAGCCTCGGCGCCACCAAGATGATGTGCCTGCCAGCGTTAATGGAACAGGAGCAACGTTTGTTTCAACACTTACCCAATGCAACGCGAGCCAGTTTGCTAAACGGCTTATTAATCTTGCGTGACGACCAGGGCAACCAGGTTATCAGGGCATCCCGCGATGAATCACAATAGTTATGAATAACCCCGGCAAAAATAAAGACAGAAGTAAAAAAGAAGCCCGCGACATTCGTGCAGAAGCGCTCAAGATCGCTAATAGCCAGCAGGTAGAAGGGCAAACCCGTGAGCAGACGCGCTTGATTGCGTCAGGCATACAGCGGGGCATGGAACAATTTTTACGACAGCAAAGTGAGAAGTCTCGGGAGCTGGACAAGCGTGTCAAGAAAGTCCGGCGCCTCGCAACCCATCAGTCGTCGGAGTTGGCGACAGATACGACAGGAACACAAAGTGTTGCGCAAGTGCCGCGCAAGATGGCTTGGTTACCTTGGGGATTATTAATTATCTCGTGGATGCTGTTTGCCGGTTATATGTGGTTTACTCGCCCTTAAACCCGGCTTTATTTTGTCGATAAAGTTTACGTGGCTTGGGGCTGTGGGGCTTGCGATCTCACGACGAAAGCTTCGTCACTGATCGGAAATGACCTCGGACAGCGGTTACTCCGTTCCGTTTCCCTGAAGCGTAGCCACCAGACTTCTCCATCCGCTTTTATTCCGGTGTTCGCACAAGTAGATGCCTTGCCAGATTCCCAGGTTGAGTTTACCGCCGGTGATAGGTAGCATCAGGCTGGAACCGAGTATGCAATTTTTGATATGTGCCGGCATGTCATCATCGCCTTCATAATCATGCCGATAATAGGGTGCACCCTCTGGCACTAAATGATTGAAATGATTTTCAAGGTCTTCACGCACCGTCGGATCAGCGTTCTCATTGATGCTCAAAGAAGCGGAGGTATGTTGAATAAACAGATGCAGTAATCCGCACTTTATTTGTTTGAGTTCCGGTAGCGCGGAGATAACTTCGTCGGTGACCAAATGAAACCCGCGACTCTTGGCGCGTAAGCGAAATTCTTTCTGTAACCACATAACCGCTCCTCTTATTACTGTATCGGACGTTGATCACTCTGCCGGATTATCGTCTTCTTCTGTGGGACATTCACCTTCACTATAGCCTGTTACATTCTTATCGCTACAGGCAGTGCAGGCATTGCCAAACGTTTTGTATTCAGCGCTGGGGCAAGGGGTGGTGATGCATCTGATGCCTGTATCGACCAGGCCGCAGACGGGCTGGTATATCTGGGTACAAACTTCCGGTCGATTATCAGGGCATTGAATCAAGGATTGTGCGGCCTCTTCTGGTGGGTTGCCGACCTCATCGGCAGTTTCCTGTGTGCCTTTTTCCTGGCATGCGCTGATAAGCAAGCAGAACAGAAGAATCGTTAAAATTGATAGCTTCATCATAAGTCTCCGGGCGGATCAACGCGGGGTGAGGGCTTGGCCGTCAAAGTAAACACCGGCCCAACCTGTAGCAATAAAATTGCGAATATTTTGATGGTCTTCACCGCCGGGATTTTTTACCACATCCTCACGATAAAATCCCCCAAAGCAGTGCAAGGTATCTTCTTGGGATAATTGGTGCATCTGTGCAAAACTGAATAACTTACATGAACCGGAATTTTCTCCAGCGGCATTGGTTTGCTCGCCATTTTTAAACGCAGTAGGCGTGAAGTGATAATGAGCATCAATGACTGCCATCGTATCGCTGAATTGAATCACTTCTGGTGTTTCCCGTAAACGTTGCAGGAACGCATTTATCGTGGTCATAGGTTTCTCGGTGGTGTTGAGGATATCGAGATGCTTCGTAAAATCTCAGATGTATTTAAAGCGCGAATGCCTGGTTGTGTGCTTTTTGAGCTATGGGCAGGACTCAGTCGGCTATTGTAATCCGCTGGGGTCACATTACAACCCGGTGCTGGTGCAGAGGGCGCGCCGGATTTTCCTTTGGTAGAGCTGGCCGCTCGGCTTTAGCTGGTCTATGTTAATATCTGCTCAAATCCCTTCATCTCCTTATCAAACGGTACAATTGTGAAAAAGCGCCCGATTTATATTCCATTCGCCGGCCCGGCTTTGCTGGAAGCGCCATTGTTGAATAAGGGCAGTGCGTTTACCCAACAGGAGCGGCAACAGTTTAATCTTGAGGGTTTGTTGCCTTACAACATCGAAATTATCGAAGAACAAAAAGCTCGCGCCTACCAGCAGCTTATTTCATTTCAAACTGATATCGACAAACACATCTATCTTCGCAACATCCAGGACACCAACGAGACATTATATT
Source organism: uncultured Cellvibrio sp. (assembly GCA_946481735.1). The sequence goes on along the minus strand of CAMLOU010000018.1, from coordinate 11,772 downwards.
TCCGCTTGGTAACCGATCACCTGCAGGACATTATGCCGTTAATTTATACCCCGACGGTGGGATTGGCATGCCAGCAGTTTTCCAAGATATATCGCCGTAAGCGCGGCTTGTTTATCTCTTATCCCGACCGGGATCGTATTGATGACATGCTACAAAATGCCACCAAGCAAAACGTCAAAGTGATCGTTGTAACCGATGGCGAACGTATCTTGGGTCTGGGTGATCAAGGCATCGGCGGCATGGGTATCCCCATTGGCAAGCTGGCACTTTATACCGCATGTGGTGGTATCAGCCCTGCGTATACCCTCCCGGTTACCCTTGATGTGGGATGTAATAACCAATCACTCATTGATGATCCTATGTACATGGGTTGGCGGCATCCACGCATTACCGGAGACGAATACTACGCGTTTGTTGATGAATTTATTCAGGCTATTAAAGTGCGTTGGCCCAATGCTTTGCTACAGTTTGAAGACTTTGCCCAGGATCATGCGACGCCACTGTTAAACCGGTATCGGGATGAACTGTGTTGTTTTAATGATGACATTCAGGGCACAGCATCTGTGACGGTTGGGACGCTCCTGGCTGCATGTCTTGCCAAAGGTGAGACGCTGGCACAGCAGCGTGTGGTATTTGCCGGTGCAGGCTCAGCGGGGTGCGGGATCGCCGAACAAGTGGTGCGACAAATGTGCGCCGAGGGTTTAACCGAAGCCCAGGCTCGCAGTCGTATATTTCTGCTGAGTAAATCGGGTTTACTGCAAACCGGCTCGCCGGATCTTTATGATTTCCAACGACCATTGGCAGTTGCTGATGAGGTAGTAGCGCAATGGTCGCTGACACACAGCAAGGCCGAAAAAATAATTAACCTGATGGACGTAGTAGTGAATGTGCGTCCCACGGTCTTGATCGGTGTGTCCGGGCAGCCCGGGCTATTTACCAAAGCGATTATCGAAGCGATGCAAACTCATTGCGAACGGCCGATTGTGCTACCACTGTCCAATCCGACCTCGCAAGTGGAGGCATTGCCGGTAGATATTTTGCGCTGGACCAGTGGTAAGGCTATCGTGGCTACCGGCAGCCCGTTTCCGCCAGTGGATATCGGTAACCAGCGCTTCGAAATAGCGCAGTGCAATAACAGTTATATTTTCCCCGGCGTTGGCTTGGGTGTGATTGCGGCCAAGGCTGCGCGAATAACGGATGGGATGATGATGGCAGCGAGCCGGGCACTAGCCGATGCCTCGCCGATGGTGCAACAAGGGCAGGGCGCCTTGTTGCCATCTCTGAAAAATATTCGTGACGTCAGTAAAGTCATTGCTCACGCCGTATTCAAACAGGCTATTGCAGATGGTGTTGCCATACCTGTGCCGGAAGAGTTGATCGACGGAAAAATAGAAAGTAATTTCTGGACGCCGGAGTACCGTGATTATCGCCGCACCTCGTTCTAGAGTTCGTGAAAGCTACCGTTCTTATCTCTGCCATCAGAAGGGCAGGCTCTGGTAACGGCGGGTACATGGTGTGAGGCCCGGAGGCTTTGATTGAACAACTTATGATTCAATCGATGACTATTTGATCAGTGCGCTCTTTAACATATAAACGTCGGAGATAGCGTTTGAGGTGTCAGTCGTATTTTTGCGATTGTATCGCGGGTGTCGGCGCACTATCATCGCCATCAGCCGGTTGCTACACAAAACCGGTGAGACTCTGCTAAAGTGAGGCAGGCGCGTGGTGTCGAATGATCCTGTGCAGGTATGTTGCGTTTAAGCCCAACATGAATCGCACAGCTGAGTTATTCGGCACGCTAGTATAGTCAGTATAGTGGTGTGCCTATTGATAAAGCGACCTGCGGGCCGCGTGACGACACAAGGAGGCGATGAGTCAGTGGTTTAGGTTCCTTAATCAACCAGGTGCGCTTAGGTGAGATTGTTGTGAGTGAATGATTATGTATATTAGCGGTCGTAGTAAAAACCATTCAGTCGTATTGCTAAAGGACTAAACCATGGATTTTTCTTCAGTTCAAAAATATTTACTTTCCAAACACCAGGCGAAGGAAACATTTCCTTCTGGTCCGGACGTTGCTGTCTACAAGGTTTGCCATAAGATGTTTGCAACGCTTACACAGGAGTCGGGTGTGGCGCGTGTGAATCTGAAATGTGATCCGGAGGAAGCTGTTGTATTACGCGCTAAGTATCCCGCTGTCCAACCCGGCCATCACATGAATAAAAAGCACTGGAATACCGTGTTTCTTGACGGCACCATACCTGATAATGAAATCCAGCGGATGATTGACAATTCCTATGAGTTGGTTATCAATAATCTGCCCAGCGATGAGCTCGCGCGTTTGCTCGCCAGTAAACCCTGATAACGGATCGGGGAAAGATTATGAGCCGTATTGTCGTTACCGGTGCAAGTCGTGGTATAGGGCTAGAGCTATGCCAATATTTTGCCCGACAAGGTCATGAAGTATACGCGGCCTGCCGTGTCGTATCGACGGTGTTGAGTCAATTACCCCATCCTGGTATTACTGTTATTGACGGTGTTGATGTTTCCAATGACGAGGGCACTGTCACCTTGCGTAACGCACTGGCAAATAAACCTATTGATATTCTGATTAATAATGCCGGCGTGCTTGCAGCGGATAGCCTGGGAGACTTGGCTTATGATGATATTCAACACCAACTCCAGGTAAATGCTCTGGGACCGCTCAGGGTAACCGAGGCATTATTGGATAATTTGAAAGCGGGTTCCAAAGTGGCGATGATTACCAGCCGAATGGGTTCCATCGCCGATAATTCATCGGGCGGCTATTATGGCTATCGCATGAGCAAAGCCGCATTAAATGCAGCGGGCGTGAGTCTGGCGCGTGACTTGAAGCCGCGGGGCATTGCCGTTGTATTATTACACCCAGGTTTTGTTCAGACTGATATGGTCGGCTTTGCCGGTGATATTTCACCCGCTGTTGCCGCTGAGCGTTTGGCAGCCAGGATCAACGAATTGACCTTGGAAAGTTCTGGCAGTTTCTGGCACGCTAACGGTGAGCGCTTGCCTTGGTAGTTTTCTCAACTGAAACATCAACATACGCATAGATGTTAATAATAAGTTTGCGTTCAACAGGTTTGCGGTATGGCCACAAAAATTGATGCGTCAATGAGTCATGATATGGTTGCTGAACTGGTTATAGATGAGGTGGAAACCACATCTATCGTCGATTTTGCGCCCGACCTGGCACCGGACATCGGGGTGCGTCTTAAATTAATCCGTGAGCGTAACGGGCTTTCCCAGCGAGAATTGGCCAAACGCGCGGGCATAACAAATAGCAACATTTCAATGATTGAACAGGGGCTTGTCAGTCCGTCTGTCAATTCATTAGCCAAGGTATTAAGCGGTATTCCCATGACCTTGGCTCAATTCTTCGCGTGCAATCAGGTTGACGTCGGGCAGGTAGTTTATCCGGCTGCCATGCTAGCCGCTGATCAGGTGCAGCAACCCAACGGAATAACAGTGCAGTCATTGGCTACGGAAAAGGCCCAGCGCAAAATTTCCATGCGGCGTCATACTTACGCCGCCGGTGCCGATACTGGCAGTGAACCCATACGTCACAAGGCAGAAGCCAGTGGTTGGGTTGTAAGTGGACAAGTGGAATTGACCGCAGGCATGCAGGTGCACGAATTACACGAAGGGGATGCATTTTACCTGGCGGCCCACCAACCCTATCGCATTCGTAATCGGAAAGAGACGGCGGCCGTGGTTGTCTTGAGTGTTGTACAGGATTAATGACGACTTTGTAGTTTGCCGATGCAGTCGTGCTAACGGTTTCTGTACATACCGATAAAAGTTCTTAATCGTTCGGCAAGGTTCCCACGCTAATCTCATACAATCTCGTTGTTCATTTGTGTTTCAAGTAAGGCTCGCACGTCCCGCTTGCTTGCCTATCAGCGTTAGAGGTTCGTTTTCCTCTGATATTCCACTAGAGAGAGACTTGTTATGTACCAAGGAAAAGCCATATCAGTTGCCCTGTTGCAAGACGGTATTGCGGAGTTGATCTTTGATCTTCAGGGTGAATCAGTTAATAAATTTAATCTGCAAGCCGTTAGCGAACTGGATGAAGCGCTAACCCTGCTGGAAAAGAGCCAGGATATTAAAGGGCTATTGGTGACCAGCGCAAAAGACGTTTTCATTGTCGGTGCTGACATCATGGAATTTGGTACGGTGTTTGCGGCTGGTGCTGACAGTATTATTGCCCACTTACAGAACAACAATCGTAATAATTGCCGCATTGAGGATCTGCCTTTCCCGGTCGTGGTGGCGATCAACGGTTTTGCTCTTGGGGGCGGTATGGAGTTATGCCTGGCCTGTGATTATCGCGTTGCAAGTACCAAAGCAAAGATGGGCTTGCCGGAAACCAAATTAGGCATATTGCCTGGCTGGGGTGGCACAGTGCGCTTGCCGCGCATTGCCGGACTTGAAACAGCCGTAGAGTGGATAGCCTCTGGTAAAGAAAACGATGCACAAACCGCGTTGACCGCACGCGTGGTGGATGCCGTGGTAGAGCCGGAGAAGTTGCGCGATGCCGCGCTGTTTACTCTGCAGCAATGCATCAACGGCAAATTTGATTACGCGGCTCGCCGTGCACAGAAAAAAGCCCCGCTCAAGTTGAATTTTATTGAGTCCATGATGGCTTTTGAAACATCAAAAGCATTTGTGGGTGCACAGGCAGGACGCAATTACCCCTCACCGGTCACGGCGATCAAAGCCATGCAGAAAGCGGCAGATAAAGGCCGCGACGAAGCCCTGCAAATTGAAGCAGAAGCCTTTGCCAAGGTTGCCCAGACCGAGACAGCCCAATCTCTGGTCGGCATCTTTGTTAATGAGCAAATGATCAGTAAGAAAGCAAAGGGCTGGGAGAAAAAAGCGGATAAAAAAATTGCGCGTGCAGCGGTGCTCGGCGCGGGCATCATGGGCGGCGGAATTGCCTATCAGTCGGCTCTGAAAGGTGTGCCGATCAAGATGAAAGACGTAGCTCAAAAAGGTATTGATCTGGGCTTGTCTGAAGCAAACAAACAATTGAGCAAACGCGTAGAGCGCAAGAAAATGACACCCGCCGAGATGGGCGACGTGTTGAATCGTATTGAGCCTGCGTTAACCTACGATGGCTTTGACGAGGTCGACATTGTGGTGGAAGCAGTAGTAGAAAATCCCAAGGTCAAGCGCACTGTATTGGCTGAGGCGGAGACCAAGGTAAGCCCGGATACGATTATTGCCTCCAATACGTCCACTATCTCTATTTCATCCCTCGCAGAAGCGCTGCAGCGCCCTGAGAATTTCTGCGGTATGCACTTCTTCAACCCTGTCCACCTGATGCCCTTGGTGGAAGTGATTCGTGGAACCCGTACGTCGGATACGGCGGTTGCGCGTACGGTGGCTTATGCCAATGCCATGGGCAAGAAGCCCATCGTGGTGAAAGACTGTCCGGGCTTTCTGGTTAATCGCGTGTTATTTCCCTATTTCGCTGGCTTCTCAATGCTGGTGCGCGATGGAGTCGATTTCCGCAGGATTGATAAGGTGATGGAAACCTGGGGTTGGCCGATGGGGCCAGCCTACTTGCTTGATGTCGTGGGGATCGATACCGCCGTTCATGCGGAGAAAGTGATGGCAGAAGGTTTCCCTGAGCGTATGAAGCGTGACTTTACCTCGTGTACCGACGCGCTTTTTGCGGCGGAGCGATTGGGCCAAAAAAACCAGAAAGGCTTCTACGACTACCAGACCGACAAAAAGGGTAAACCTGAAAAAGTATTCAATGAGGATGTACTGGCGCTTCTCAAGCCCCACATTACCGGGGCGGTCGAGGCTTCTGATGATGACATCATCGCGCGGATGATGGTGCCTATGGCCACCGAACTGGCCCGTTGCCTGGAAGAAGGCATCGTGGAAACGGCGGCCGAGGCAGATATGGCCTTGGTTTACGGTACGGGATTCCCGCCTTTCCGAGGCGGTGTCTTCCGCTGGATTGATTCTATTGGTGTAGGCGCATTTTGTGAAATGGCAAAGCGCTACAGTGATCTTGGTGCGCTTTACGAGCCGCCCGCCAGCCTACAAAAAATGGCTGCCAATAACCAGAAATTTTACGGCTAAGCATGCGCCGCATCGTCAGCGCCTTGAGTCTTTAAAGGAGAGAAACTGTGAGTCTACATCCAAGAGATGCCGTTATCGTCGATTACGCCCGCAGCGCCATGGGCCGGTCTAAGAATGGTTGTTTTCGTCATGTGCGTGCAGATGATATATCTGCTGCGATTATCAAAGGATTACTGGCCAGAAACGAACAGCTCGATCCGGCAACAATCGATGATTTGTTGTGGGGTTGTGTCATGCAGCGCGAGGAGCAGGCCTTTAATATCGCGCGCAATATTCTGTTGTTAACCGGCTTGCCGCACACGATTCCGGCACAAACCATCAATCGTTTGTGTGGCTCCTCCATGTCTGCCTTGCATACGGCTACAGCGAATATCCGCGCTGGTCTGGGTGATGTTTACCTGATCGGTGGCGTTGAGCACATGGGGCATTTACCCATGTATGAATCAGTCAATCCCAATCCTTTGTTGGGCCTATCGGTTGCCAAGGCAGCCGGTAATATGGGCATGACGGCGGAATATCTGGCGTTGCTGCACGGTATCAACCGCCAGCAGATGGATGAGTTCGGCGCGCGTTCTCATCAGTTGGCGGCTAAAGCCCGCGCGGAAGGGAGGTTTAAGCGCGAGATTATCCCGGTTGCAGGCCACAATGCAGATGGCTTTCCGATGATGATTGAAGATGACGAAACCATCCGGCCAGATACGACGGTTGAAGCCCTGTCCAAACTGCCACCAGTCTTTGATCCTAAAAATGGTCAGGTGACCGCCGGGACCTCATCCCAGGTCTCCGACGGTGCATCTGTCATGCTGGTCATGTCGGCCGAACGCGCCCAATCATTGGGGATGAAGCCGATTGCCCGTGTAACGTCTCTTGGCCTGGCGGGTGTCGATCCGTCGATCATGGGTTACGGTCCCGTGCCGTCTACCGAAAAAGCGTTGCAAAAAGCGAATTTATCCATGGATGACATTGAGTGCGTGGAGCTGAATGAGGCGTTTGCGGCCCAGGCCTTACCTGTATTGAAAGACCTTAAGCTACTGGAAGAGATGGACGAGAAGGTCAATCTGCACGGCGGGGCCATCGCACTGGGACATCCCTTCGGCTGCTCCGGCACCCGTATAACCGGCTCGCTTCTGACGGTAATGGCAGAAAAAGATGCCACCCTCGGTGTATCCACGATGTGTATCGGATTGGGGCAGGGAATAACCACCGTACTTGAGCGATTGAACTGATTTTCAGGCACTTTCCTTCGAAAACGCCGGCGTTCATGCTCCGGCGTTTTCATTCCTCTCGCCGCAGGCGGGCTGTCAGGGTTAACCGCATCTGCTAGACTGCCGACCTTTCTTGTCACGCCATCCCAGAGGCCAGCGGTGATTGTCCACGCGGTATCCAACCCCGAATCGTTTATTCATGATCAAATAGCGCAACTGATGGCATCAGCGGCAGTCGACCACTGTTTTGCTATTGAATACGCCTGGCGTCAGTACTATCTCCCATCACAGCCTGAAATCCAATTCATTGCTTTGGTTGCCCTGAGTAAAGAGCGTGATTCATACAAGGTCCAGGCTACCCTATCTGTCGCATCGGCTGAGTTGCGTACACTTATCGTCGCACTGGACGACCAACCTGGAAGCCTTGTCGACTTTGTCCGGCAACATCAATTGCCTTGGTTCGATCTGTCAGCACCGCTGATGCTGGAGCCTGTTTATATTCCGAAACCGTGGGGCCAGGAAATCTGGTACACAGGTATTGAAGTCCGAGGCCAATCCTGGGTGAGCGCGCAAGAGCGCCGGGTTCCTTTACCCTGGCTGCTTTCTCTGATGCCTGATTTTCTGACCGCCGGCTCTGCGCAACATATCATCCTGTTAAAAATCCTCGATCCTTTACCTGACGAACGTTACGGCGATCTCTATTTTGAGATGCACGAGCAAAAGCAGGAAGTTTACGTCGTTACGCACATTGATCCTCAGGCCTGGCCTGATGGTATCGGGGGGATCCGCCTGGGCTTCAACCAGCAAAAGCGTCATGAATTTAGTGGTGATGCTGCGTTTAAGACAGCTTATCTCGCAGCGGTCCAGGAATACGAAGCAATCAGACGCGATATTGACCGACGTCTGGATCAGCAACGCCTCGCCCACAACATTGCCCTCCATGATCCGGTCAATACTGCCACGTTAAATGACTGGTTGGACGAACTGCCGCAGCCCTTGTTAACGCTAGAAAATGAAAAACGTGCGGCCATGTATGCCTATACGGCTATGCAGGATTTGCGGGTGGGTGATGTTGTCAAAGTGCCGTGTTTTACACCCCATGCATTACAACACGGCGTGCGTACCGTTGAATTCCAGACGCCAGTCTATGAAAGAAAAATTCTGTCTTTCACACAAAAAGTGTTGACCCAAACACACTGGGACACAGCTGCAGCACTTGAAAACGTCTCGCTTGAAGCGCCCGCCACTCCCGAGCTTGAGCAGATAAAATCCACAGCCGGGGTTGTAGTTGAACGTGTCGTCGTGTTTCATGATTTTGAAGTCGTGCGCGTAATGTTGAGCGCAGGATCGCGTTATCAGCTACCAGCTTGTGTTAGCTACCGCCTGTTGATGGTTATATCCGGCAGCCTTGTGTGCTATGCAACGGAGTCTTCAACGTTTACACAGGCAAAATATACCGATGCCCCTACTTATCTAGCGTCGCAAGCAGTCTTATTACCTGCATCGCTCGCTCACACTGAGTGGCAGGCCGGTGACGAAGGTGCCATTGTGCTGCTGGCGTTGCCCATAGAAACTGACCGCGATGGTGAATGCATATGAAACTGTGCCTTCATTCGGTGATTGCGAAGCGCAGAACATTTTTGTGGATTATTGTTACTTGCTTCTATAGCTCCGCTTTGCATGCTGCATCGCAACCCTTGCTATGGCAGGTGCAGGATAAGGATTCCCGGGTTCGCTTGTATTTATTTGGCTCGTTACATTACGGCGATGAGGCATTCTATCCTTTGCCTGATGCCGTGCTTCAGGCGCATCGAGATTCAGATGTATTGGCTGTTGAATTGGATATCGATGCACTGGATGGAGAAAAAGTGCGTGCGGCCCTCAAGCAATATGGCTATTACCCCGGCGAGAAAAATTTACAAACCCAGCTCGGAGCGCAAATGTGGAAAACATTAACGCAAGTATCCGAGAATTTGGGAGGCGATGCGCAGCAGTTGAAACAATTCAGACCCTGGTTGGCTGCGATGCAGTTAACCAATATGCAATTGTCACGCAGTGATTATCAGCAGGCATTGGGTCTGGACAAATATTTTCTGACTACCTCACGGGATAAAAAAATTATTCTGGAACTGGAGTCACTTGATGAACAAATGCAGTTATTTAATCAGTTAAGTGATGCTGAACAAATTGAATTTTTGCAGGTTACCTTGAATGAGCAGGGCAAGGCAGAGGAAAGCTTGAAAAGATTGGCAGATGCCTGGTATCAAGGTGATGAACCCACATTAAATGAATTGGTATTCAGTTCATTTCGCCAGAGAAAATTGGGGCACAGGCTCTATCAACTTATTTTTGTTGAACGCAACAAGCAAATGCTGAAAACAATTAATGCATATATGAAAAAAGCGCAAAAAATTTTTCTGGTTGTGGGTATTGGTCATATGTTGGGTGAGGATGGGCTGGTAGCGCTGTTTCAAGCGCAGGGATATCAGGTGACCTTGGTTACGGGGGTTAATACGGAGGTTAATATGGGTGTTAACGCGGCGGTTAATACGGGGCGGGATGATTGATGCAGGGCGGGTTAATGTTAGAATAAAACCGTTTTTTCCTTTGCAGGCCAACACTGCAAAACAATAGAGGTTAGTATGCCATCAACGCTATATGAAATTGCCGAGCTACCTAACGGCGATGTCGTGCTGAGAAAAGTCGATGATGAGGGTGGAGAGCCTTTGGTACGGCTTTGTTTCTCAGCAGAATCCCTGGCTTTTATGGGGGAAGGAAAGTTTGAGGTCGCGAAAGCGATGATTGAAGCCGGGATGGAAGCTGCCACCGAGCTGGCGGAGCAGGAGCATCTGGATGAGTTTTCTGAAGGCATTCCTGAATTTGAGAAGCCGATTCTGCACTGATTCTATTGGGGCTTTCCGTGCCCCTGCGTCTTTTTGATATCTCTCAATGACCTACCGCACGCGCAGTAATAACCCCTGGCAATTGCCACGCATCGCAGCAGCTTCCAACTGTTTCAATTCCTTGTCAGTTAATTTGCCAGGACTGGCGATAACAGTGTGGCTGTTACCTGCCGCCAGCGCTTCCCATGTAATCCACAAAGTGTTGTGTTGTTCATGGCAGTGAATCAGACGGATCAACCGGGTATCGATGCCAAAGCTTTCCAGTGATTGACGTGTAATGTTGTGCGGCGCAACCCAGGTAATCCAACGGTCGTGGCAGGTCTTGCTGAGATAGGCCAGCATTGGCAATAACAGCGCCGCCTGCTCCGGAGAATGACTGGTTAATACCAGCTCAGTCACACCCTGGTTATAGCGGGGTGCACCGCCGGGTTGTTCATCAATACGTACGGTATTAGTCACGACGGATTACTCCTACGCTTAAACCCTCGATACAGAAATCCTGATCCCGCAGATCCACTTCAATTACGTTAAAGTCAGGATTCTCCGGCCAGAGTTCGACCTGAGCCCGATTACCGATACGTTTGAAACGTTTCACCGTCACTTCCTCGCCGATGCGCGCTACAACAATCTGGCCATTGCGCGCCTGATCAGTCCTATGCACCGCGAGTAGGTCGCCATCCAGGATACCGGCATCCTTCATGCTCATACCCTGCACACGCAGTAGGTAATCTGCGCTGGGAGAAAAGAAGCTGTAGGGGATGTTGCAGTAATCTTCGATATGTTCCTGGGCAAGGATAGGGCTACCGGCTGCAACCCGACCGACGACAGGAATACCATTATGGGATTCCGGCAAACGAATTCCGCGCGATGCGCCGGGGATAATTTCGATTGCCCCTTTCCTTGCCAGGGCTTTGATATGTTCTTCAGCAGCGTTGGCAGACTTATAACCGAGTATGCGAGCAATCTCTGCACGCGTTGGCGGATAACCGGTTTCTTCGGTGTAGCTCTTGATCAACTGCAGGACTTGTTCCTGACGGGAGGTCAGATTGGCCATGGGGCGCTCCTGATGAATCTGTTTATTTATACAGGTGTTGTGATTATATACAGTATTTCATCATCCGCAACCCCCTTTTTCAAGGAGGGGGAGCGCCTGAAGATTACAGGCGCCGTCCGTTTTTAATCGCCTGGAGTTTGCCGCGTTTGAAATAGAGGTGTTGAATGAATTGGCCGGAACTGGGATGGTAAGTCCACAAGTCAACTTCTTCGCAAGGGACAATGATGGTGGTGTTGGCTTGGCCGACGATGGTGATGGGCTCGCAATAGCTATCGGTAAACACGGGCTCCCCGCACCGGTCGATAACATCCGCTTTGGTGTCTCCGGTTTGGATCAGCGAGTTGCTGCAACGCATTGAATCCGCCAATGCGGGTTGTAAATATAATCCGCCAAGAAGGAGCGCGAGATAAGCGCAAATTTTCATGTGATTACCTCAAGGTGTCAGGTGGATACCGTTGATGGATGATATGCCGTTGATAGA
>CAMLOU010000017.1 GCA_946481735.1 uncultured Cellvibrio sp. | reverse complement strand
TTTAAAGGGATTTTTGGATGGTGCCCGAGGCCGGACTTGAACCGGCACGACCTTGCGATCGACAGATTTTAAATCTGTTGTGTCTACCGATTTCACCACTCGGGCAGAGTGCTTTTACGTCGGCACGTAAAAAAGTGGAGGCGCGATCCGGAGTCGAACCGGACTAGCTGGATTTGCAATCCAGAGCATAACCGCTTTGCTATCGCGCCGTTTGAGGGCCGGAATTCTAGCGGAATCGTTTTAAAAATCCTAGTGTTTTCTGAGGCTTAACCTGAGATTGTTGCACGTGATCGGGATTTAATCGCCCGGCTCACTGCCTGCGTCACATTACTTGTTATCCACGTCCGGCAACAGAAAGGGCCAGGCTGCGCGCAGATACAACACCATCGACCACAAGGTCAGCACGGCGGCGCCTGCGAGCGCAATATAGCCAATCAGCATCAGGAACGGGAGGTCCATCAGCAGGACGATAATGGCGGTCATCTGCAAGGTGGTCTTGATCTTGCCGATATAGGACACCGCTACGCTGGCGCGCTGCCCCAGCTCCGCCATCCATTCACGCAGGGCCGAAATAACAATCTCGCGCCCCACAATCACCGCAGCGGCTGCCGCGAACCAGGCAGAGTCGTGATGCAGCCCTACCAGCAACAACAGGGCAATTGCCACCATGAGTTTGTCAGCAACCGGGTCGAGGAAGGCGCCAAAGGGTGTACTTTGGTTGTATTTACGAGCCACGTAGCCATCCAGCCAGTCGGTAATCGCCGCAACACTGAAGATCATGGCCGAAGCAAAATGTGCCCACTTGAAGGGAAGGTAAAAAACCACAACAAACAGGGGAATCAGAATGATACGCAGGAGCGTGAGTTGGTTAGCCAAAGTCATGTAATGAACGCTTCTCTCAAAATAGGCAATGCCGAGTTGCCCTACTGCAGCTGGCCGGTGCCATGGCGGCGCCGATCAATACAAGGTGGCGATCATACTACATGGCTAGTCATTATGGAAAAAGGAGTAAATCTCTTCGGCGAGCCGCTGGCTGATGCCCTGGACTTTGGCGAGGTCATTAACGCTGGCTTTGCGGATTTCGGGCAGCCCGCCAAAGTGACGCAGTAGCTCCCGGCGACGCCCTGCCCCAATGCCCGGTACGTCTTCCAGCGTGGATGTTTTGCGTTTTTTGTCGCGGCGCTGTTTGTGGCCGGTGATAGCGAATCGGTGCGCTTCGTCGCGGATATGCTGGATCAGGTGCAACGCCGGTGAATCGCCCGGCAAGACGATCTCTGCGCCGGTCTGTGCGTTGAACAGGGTTTCAAAGCCCGCCTTGCGGGTTGTGCCCTTGGCCACACCGATCATCAGGACATCATTCACCCCAAGCTCCGCGAGCACCGCTACCGCCTTGGCAAGCTGACCCTTACCGCCGTCAATGAGCAGGATATCCGGCAGTTTGCCCTCGCCTTTTTGTAAGCGGGTGTAGCGCCGCTGTAGCGCCTGTTCCATCGCCGCATAATCATCACCCGGTGTAATGCCGTCGATGTTAAACCGGCGATAGTCCGACTTGAGCGGCCCATTGGTATCGAACACAACGCAAGACGCGACGGTCAACTCGCCGCTGCTGTGGCTGATGTCGAAGCACTCCAGGCGCTGGGGCATTTCGTCCAGCCCCAGAGCATCCTGCAAAGCCAGGAAACGATCCTGGGAGTTCTTTTTGCTGTTGAGGTGGCTGGTCAGGTTTTGTTGTGCAGCGGTGGCCGCCATCTGCAACCATTGCGCGCGGTGGCTGCGCACACTGCTCGTTAAAAACACCTGTCGACCGGTAGCTTGCTGTAAGGCCGCGCACAGCAGGTCCGCTTCTTCAATCGCGTGACTGGTGATGATTTCTCGCGGAATCTCACGCCCTTCACTGGCGAGATAAAACTGCGGCAAAAATTGCGTGAGGACTTCCGCCGGCGATTCGGTCAAGCCGGCCTGCGGATAAAAACTGCGGCTGCCCAGAATCCGCCCCTGGCGAATAAACAGCACATGGACGCAAATCACCAGCCCTTGCATCTCCGCCGCAATAACATCGACATCGCCCTTGCCTTCTTCCATCACCTGTTGGGTCTGGATGTTGCGCAATGCCATGATCTGATCGCGATAATTGGCGGCTTTTTCAAACTCCAGCCCTTGCGAGGCGGCATCCATCTGATTGGCCAATTCGCGCATTAATGTATCGCTGTTGCCGGTCAGGAACATGCGCGTGTGGCGCAAATCATTCGCGTATTCATCCGGGTTAATAAAATTGACGCAAGGTGCGGTGCAGCGCTTGATTTGATATTGCAAACACGGGCGTGAGCGATTCCTGAAAACACTGTCTTCACACTGGCGTATGCGAAATGTTTTTTGCAGAAAATTCAGGCTGTCACGCACGGCACCCACGTTGGGATAGGGCCCAAAATATTCACCGCGTTTTTTCTTGGCGCCGCGATGAAAACTGATACGCGGAAAGTCTTCACCGCTGGAGATAAAAATATAGGGATAGGATTTATCGTCACGCAGCAGGATGTTATACGGCGGCCGGTTGGCCTTGATCAGGTTTTGTTCCAGGATCAGCGCTTCGGTTTCACTGGCGGTCACCGTGACTTCGATCTGGCGAATCTTCGCCACCAGCGCCTGGGTTTTAACGCTTAAACCGGATTTGCGGAAATAGCTGGCGAGACGCGCTTTAAGATTTTTGGCTTTACCCACATAGAGGATAACCCCGTCTTCACCAAACATCTGGTAGATACCGGGTTGTTGGGTGACATTAGCGAGGAAACGAGCGGAGTCAAAGGGTTCAGCGGGTGCTGCGTTGCTGTCAGTAACCATGCAGTTTTTGAGTACAAAAATATTACGCAGGCAATTGCCTCATTGCCCGCCAGTCATATAGAAGCAGCCGATTACACCACGGCTTCCGGATCGAGAAAGTTATGCTTGACCGCTAGGAGCGTCAATTCGACATCGCTGTTGATATTAAGTTTCTCAAAGATCCGGTAACGATAACTGTTAACGGTTTTGGGACTGACACAAAAGGTCGTCGCAATATCATTCACTTTCTGACCATTGGCAATGAGCATCGCCGTTTGCAATTCGCGTTGGGACAGTTTTTCGAAGGGCGATTCCTGGCTGCTGTTACCGCTGAAGTTTTTGAGCGCGAGCTGCTGGGCAATGCTGTTGCTCATGTACAAATCACCGCGGATGACTTTGTTAATCGCATCGGTAATCTCGGTAAATTCAGCGCCTTTGGTGACATACCCCACGGCGCCCGCCTGCATCAGGCGGGTCGGGTATAAATTGTCATCGCACGCCGTGACAGCAATGATCTTCATACCGGGATTAATCGCCAACAACTTCTTGGTTGCCTCCAGACCGCCCATACCGGGCATCTTCACATCCATCAGCACAACGTCCGGTACCAAGGTGCGCGCCTTGGCTACTGCCTCTTCCCCACTTTTGGCCTCACCGACTACTTGATATCCATTCACGTCTGCCAGCATGCGCACAATTCCCATACGCACTAAATCGTGATCATCGACAACAAGTATCTTTGTCAAACCAAACCCCCAATCCGGCCAAACCGGAGTCACACCTTTGTTATTAAACGTAAAGACAGCTTGCGGGAGATTGTAGAGTCTGCCATCGCAAAGCGCTACCACCTGTCAATAAAGTAGCACTAACCTGCGTATCTTGCCGGGATTGCCCGGGGAAACTTTGAACAATCCACGTGAAAACTCATCAGCAAACTATTGAAAAATATATCTAAACGTCAAGTTCACCCGCTCATCAACTATCCGGGTCGTTTTTGCCACCTGGTGAAGCCAATGGTGCTGCGTAGGCCCCGCCATGACCAGTAGGGAACCGTGGGTCAAGTCCACCGCCAGGGTTGGCACCTCTTTGCGGGATTTGTGCTTGAGCGTAAAACGTCGCGTTGCCCCCAGACTGACCGACGCGATGACCGGGTTGTGCCCCAGCTCCGGCTCATCATCACTGTGCCAGGCCACACTGTCGCGGCCATCGCGATAACGGTTGGCGAGCACACTGTTAAAGGCAATCCCCAAGGTGGCTGCCAGCCTTTGGCGGATATCAGCCAACGTATCGGTCCAGGGCAAAGGATCAAACCGCACCCCGGAGTACCGGTAAGCACAGCCCGGATCGCCATACCACGCATTCAGGCGCGGGATCGCATGCTCCTGGCCGTGGATGCGAATGCGCGACTGCTGCCATTCCAATGTGGTGATTAAATCCCGCAAGCAGGTATCGGCCATGGCGGTTGGCAGCCAATGACGATACAGACGCACCTCGCCATCCAGCGACAGCAGGGTTTCGCAGGCGGGTGAATCAAACAGTGTTGTTTGTCGGGCCGATGTCATCGGGGCATTAAGCGCTTTTGGCATAACCTGCGCAATGAATTTTTATGTTGGGTAAACCCACTGTCGTTGAACATCCCATTCTGCCGGTTACGGATAAAAACGCGGCTCCGGTTCCAGGGCCACGCCGTATTTTTCCCACACAGACTGTTGGATTTTTTCCGCCAGGGCTACCACCGCGCTGCCTTTCGCGCGCCCCGGATTCGTCAGCACCAGCGCCTGCTGTCCATGCACAGCAACCGGCCCGCAAACCTGCCCGCGCCAACCGGCCTGATCAATCAACCAGGCTGCCGCCAGTTTTACCTGCTGCTCATCCACGGGATAAGCCACCAGCTGCGGGTACTGTATACGCAAGCTTTCATAATGCGCGACAGGTATGACAGGATTTTTAAAAAAACTCCCGGCATTCGGCACCTGTGCAGGATCGGGTAATTTACTGCGCCGAATCGCGCAAATAATGTCGCTGACGGTTTTCGGCGTGACGCTGTCAGTCAGTTGTGGCGTCAGTGCATCACGCAACGCGGGATAGGATAAAACCAGGTGCGCCTGCTTGCGCAACTTGAAGGTGACTGCGGTAATAACGTATTGGTCGCGCAATCGGCCTTTGAAAATACTGTCGCGATAACCGAATTCGCACGCCTCTTTCGTAAATGTCACCGGCAGCCCCGAGCGAATATCAATGGCTGTAAGTTCTTCAAAGACATCTTTCAATTCGACACCGTAGGCGCCGATATTCTGGATCGGTGCGGCGCCGACACTGCCGGGAATCAGCGATAAGTTTTCGAGTCCCCAGTAATGAAAGTCCAGGCAATATTCCACCAGCTCATGCCAGTTCTCACCGGCCGCCACACGCAGCCAGATAAATTCACTGTTTTCTGCGATCAGCGTTTTGCCGTGCAAACGGATATGAATCACCAGGCCGGGGAAGTCATCACACAGCACAATATTGCTGCCGCCGCCCAGGATTAACAGCGGCAGCTTTTCGTGACCGGCGTAGCGCAATGCCTCAACCAATTCTGTTTCGTCGGCCACACTCACGTATACCTGCGCCTTCACCGGCACGCCAAGGGTGTTGTAATGTTGCAGATCAAAATTCGGCAGAAAAAGCGGCACAATAATCCCGTCAGGCGCGATGGCGCTGTTGCAATTGGCGTAACAAACCGGCGGAGGCGTCCTCAATTAAATCGAGCACCAGGTCAAAGCCGGCGGCACCGCCGTAGTAAGGATCCGGCACTTCACGGTGGCGAGAGTGTTCAGCGAAATCCAGAAACAAGCCAAGGTGTCCTTGATAATGATCGGGCTTCATGGATTGCAAATCGCTGAGGTTGGCGTGGTCCATCGCCAGGATAAAATCAAATGCTTCAAAGTCTGTTGCGGCAACCTGCCGTGCACGTAAGCTGGATAAATCATACCCGCGCGCCTTTGCTGCGCTGACTGCGCGCGCGTCCGGCGACTTACCGATATGCCAACCACCCGTCCCGGCAGAGTCGATAAAGATGCGGTCCTGCATTCGCGCGTCGGTTACTACTTTGCGAAAAATACCTTCCGCCGTGGGCGAGCGACAAATATTACCGAGGCAGACAAACAGTATCCTGGTATCCACAACCTAAGACTCCAGCAATTGCCTGACGCGCTGCAAATCCGCTTCCGTGTCCACGCCACCGGGCACTGCCGCGCAGGCTTCGTCAATATGAATGGTTTCGCCGTGCCACAGTACGCGCAATTGTTCGAGCGATTCGATGTGTTCCAGTGGCGCCTGGGGCCAGCCAACAAAACGATTAAGCAATGCAACGCGGTAAGCATAGATACCAATGTGACGCTGACACGGAAAATTCAGCGGCAAATCCTGCACCTGTGCAGCGGCAAAATGATCGCGCGGCCAAGGGATAGACGCGCGGCTGAAATACAACGCCCTGCCCGTTTTATCGGCCACCACCTTTACAATATTGGGATTGCGAAAATCCTCCAGTGAATGAATCGGTTCACTCAAGGTGGCGACACTGGCAGCGTGTGCATTCGCCAGATTGTTAGCGACCTGATTGATCACCGCCGGCGGTATCAGCGGTTCATCACCCTGAACATTCACCACGATATCATCGCCCTGCAGTGCGAGTTGTTGAGCGACTTCCTGTAAACGATCCGTGCCGGAATTGTGAGTCGCGGACGTCATGCATACTTGTCCGCCAAACGCTTTGACCACGGCTTCTATCCGTGTGTCATCGGTAGCAACAATCACCTGGCGGGCGGCGCTCTCGCAGGCGCGCTCGTAGACATGCTGGATCATCGGCTTACCGGCGATATCCCGCAAGGGTTTGGCGGGCAACCGAGTCGACGCATAACGCGCGGGAATCACAACGTAAAAACTCATGGGAAAATCCTGAAATACTAGGGTTTTAATCCGGCTATCTTAACGTCAAAGTCATGCCAGAAACAGTCGGGCAATTCCGCGCCCACCGCGAGATAAAACCAATCGGGTTGTGCAAAATCCCGGCACTTCACCGCGTCTTTAGCGGTCATGACGACGGGTAGCGATTCTGCAAAGGAAAAGTCACCTTGTTGATAGGCGTGGTGATCGGGAAAATCGTGTTCGACAGGCTGCAATCCCAATTCAGCCAGCGTCTGGTAAAAGCGCTGTGGATTACCAATCCCGGCTACAGCATTTACCGATTTTTTATTGCCACGGGAAAAATAATCCACCGGGTGCGCCTGCCCGTCAGCCAACGAACACCAGGCGTGGGGAACAATGCGCATGGCATAGGTTCGGGTGACAGGTAACGACAAAGGTTGCTGCGCACTGTTGACCACAACAAAATCTGCAGACTGCAAACGCGACATGGGTTCGCGCAAAGGGCCCACCGGCAAACAAAAACCATTGCCAAGGCCCCGCTGACCATCGACCACAATGATTTCCAGCGCACGCCCCAGACGATAATGTTGCAGGCCATCATCACTCAGCAGGATATTGCAGCCAAGCCGCTCAAGTTCGCGCGCACCCCGCACACGATCCGCATCGACACACACGGCACAACCGGTCTGCTGAAAAATACTCAGGGGTTCATCGCCGCTTTCTTTAACATCCGTGGCCGAAGTGACCACCAGAGGATAATGGTCAGCGTGCCCGCCATAACCGCGACTGATCACACCGGGATTGAATCCCTGGCGCTGCAGGTGTTTCACCAGGGCAATTAATAGTGGGGTTTTGCCCGTGCCGCCCACTGAAATATTGCCCACGACAATCACCGGCACTGACAGGATGTGTTGTGCAAAACGACGTAAATAAAAGCGGCGTGCGCTGGCGATAAGGCGGAACAACCACATCAGGGGCAAGAGCGCAAAAGTCCATCTGCGCTTGCCGTACCAGGCATCAAGCCAAAGGTTGTGTGATTGTTGGGACACGTGAGTACCTGTGCGGCAGAAAACTTATTCCGTCTCCGGGTCGGGTTGACGCGAGGTAATACTGAGCTGGACAAAACCCAATTGACCGGCGGCATCCATCGCCGTTACAACGAACTGATGCGGCGTGTTGGCATCCGCTGTAATACTGAGCGGCAGCTTGGTGTTGCCCTGGGATAATTTTTCCAGCGCAGACTTCAGGGTTTCCACCTTGTTATTGACCAGGCTGTGGCCATTCACCGAAAAATGCCCTTGTGCACTGATGACAACATCCAGTTGTTCCTGGGTTTCGGTGCTGGGCTCACCCACCGCTTCCGGCAAATCCACACTCAAATGGGTTTCTTTGGTAAAGGTGGTCGATACCATAAAAAACAACAACAGAATAAAGACCACATCGATCAACGGCGTCAGGTTAACGCCCTCTTCTTCTCTGGGCTGGCGACGGAATTTCATGGCGTCATCCTCGGGCTCAATGGATTCAAGGATTAAACCACTTTCACATCAACACGGCGGTCGCTGTGCAAGGCATCTACCAGTTTGATGGCTTCCTCTTCCATGGTGACGACGATGGAATCGATGCGACGCAAAAAGAAGCGATGAAAAATCATGGCGGGAATCGCCACAATCAAACCGGCAGCGGTGGTGACCAGCGCAACAGAAATACCACCGGCCAGCACTTCGGTATTACCCGTGCCCTGTATCATGATGGCATTGAATACCTGGATCATCCCGATCACCGTACCGAGCAAGCCTAACAATGGCGCGATGTTGGCGATGGTGCCGAGCACGCTGATATAACGCTCCAGTTCGTGCACAACCTGGGTGGCGGCTTCCTGGATGCTGTCTTTCATCACTTCACGGCCGTGGCGGGAATTACTCAAACCCGCGGCCAGAATCTGGCCCAACATGGATGATTGTTTCAGTTCGCGCAATTTGGTTGCATCGACCTGATTGTTCTTGATCCAACTCCACACCTGGGCGAGCAAATGACGCGGTGCAATCTTGGCTGGGTTCAATGTCCAGTAGCGCTCAATGCAGATAGCAATAACAGCGACCGAGCAAATAATGATGGGGATCATCAACCAACCGCCAGACATAATGATTTCTAACACGTCATCTTCCTCTTCAAGCCGGACTGCACCCAATGCAGGTTTTTCGGGGCGGTACATTACCATAAGCAACGAAGAAAACCATGCCGGGGTTCGTTTTTCACGACTTTTGCACAGAGGCCGTCAGGTGCCCGGCAGGCGCCTGAACAAAGCTTAATCAAACCAGTAGCGCGGCTGATAGAGACGCTGTTGTCGCACAGGCTGGAGCACCCCCTCCTGCCAGGAAAATACCAGAGCGCCCCCTTCGGCAGTATTGAAGGCGCGACTGCCGCGAGCGGCATAACGTGCAACTACCTCTTGATGCGGATGACCGTGCTGGCTGCGATAACCCGCGCTGTACACCACAAATTCCGGCCGAACATGGCTGACAAATGTCGACGTGGATGAACTGCGACTGCCGTGGTGCGATGCCACCACCAGGGTAAGCGCCTCCGGTAACTGGCGCTGATTGACCAATCGGTTTTCTACCCGACCTTCGATATCACCGGGCAAAAGAATCCGTTGCCCGGCGTATTCGATCAACAGCACACACGAACGGTTATTTGCACTCCCGGATGCCCCACGAAATACCTCTGCGGTTGGCACAAAGCTGAAGTGCACCTGGTTCCATTGCCAGGCTTCATATGCGTGGCAGTTGTGCACCGGTATTGGATGGTCCAGCAGGCTTTGCGCTTTCATCGGTTCCCCGGCTACCACTTCGTGTATCGCCAGATTTTTGATGATGCCTTGCACACCGCCGGAATGATCCTTGTCGTGATGGCTGACAATCAATTTATCTACCTGGGAAATACCCCGCTGGCGCAGGTAAGGCACCACAATGGCGCCGCCGGCTTCAAACTTATCGCTGTAGGCTGGGCCGGTGTCGTAAATCAGGCGGTGATCCGGTGTCTCCACCACCACAGCCAAGCCCTGCCCGACATCCAGAATGGTGAGCGTGAGGGGCGGCGGTATTTTCCCGGGCAAGACCAGCGCGGTGAGCAACGCAGGGTAACCTAGCCAGCGACCGGCAATCCCGCGCGGCAGCAAGAGCAACAGGACGCCGACCAAGGCAATCACCAAGGCCCAGCCCTGCAGGCTGATAACCGGGTTTGACTGGGTGCTGCCCAGGTCGAGGAGGCTCTGCAGCCAGGCATCCAGGACACGTAATCCCAAGTCTGCTAGTTGAAGCAACCAATGACTCAGCAACGGAAAAATGCCCTGAATCACCGCCGCCAGCAACAGTGGCGGCACCACCAGGGTGGTAACCAACGGAATAGCAATCAGGTTGGCCACTGGCGCCAACAGGGAGACCTGGTTGAGCAGTACGCCGAGGGGCAGCAGCAGGCCAATAAAGATGGTCCACTGGCTGCGGACAAGCCCGTTTAGCCAGTGGACGGGTGGGAAAGATTGCCTTGCGCCATAGCGACCGGCAAAGCAAAACAACAGCACCGCGACGGCGCCAAAGGATAACCAGAATCCCATGTCGTAGGCCGCCAGGGGATCACTGATCACCACACTGACCAACGCGAGGCTGAAGATATGACTGACCCGGTAAGAACGCCGCCACAGATAAACCAGTTGCACCACCAGGATCATCACCAGAGCGCGTTGGGTTGGCAGGGTAAAGCCCGCCAGGGCACTGTAGCCCAGCGCGAGCAACACAGCACCGAGATAACCTGGCACTAATGCCGGGCACGGGTGATACACCAGGTTAATACAGCGCCCGATAAGACTGCCCAAGACGAAACCAGCCACGGCCAAAAATCCCACATGCAAACCCGAAATAGCCACTAGATGGTTTACCCCGGTTAACTGCATGCGACGCCATTGTTCAGCATCCATCATGGATCGGTCGCCGATCAGCAGCGCCAGTAATACCGCCCGCTGGGGGCTGTCGGTGCTAGCTAATAACCAATCGCGCAAAGCGTGACGGTGAGCGCCGATATCCCCTCTCGCCGCAACCGCTATGCGCTGGGTCAGGTGGCTCTCGCGCACATACCCGACACCGCCAATGCCGCGTCGCATCAGCCAGACCTGATAATCAAACCCACCCGGATTGACGAAACCGCGCGGTCGTTTCAGGCGGACCTGCCATTGCCAGCGCTCGCCGCTACGCACCGCGACTGCGTCCTTCGCATACCAGCTCAGTTGAAGCCTCTCCGGAAAGTCGGCGATGGCAGTGTGGGCATCATCGAGAAGATATGCCGCATCAACCTGCAAGACGAACCGCTGGCGACGCTCATCAATCACCGGTAAATCCACCACGCGCCCGGACACCATCAAGTCCCGCCCCACTAAATCCTGAGGCAACTGATTGGCCAGTATGCCGTAGCCATAAATCACGCCCCAGCCAAAACCGATGGCATAGGCCAGCATCATCCTGAAGCGGGAAATACGAAGCGCAATCAGCAGAAGCGGAACCAGCGAAAGCAACCATGGAATAGGCGGCAGATACGGCAGAAAACCCACCGTGAGGATACCGCCCGCGAGGGCGAGGAGATAAACGGGCATGCAAACATCCTTGAGCAACCAGATCCGTGTGATGCGTGATTATGCATCACACAAATGTGATATCAAGGTGGAATTCGCTTCCACAATGATCGACACGCCAAGGTGGAACCTTGCAGGGATTCAACTTTCAGAGCGACAGTGTGCATAGTGTCGACGGGCATTTCGATGCATAATGCGCGCCTCCATCAGCTGTCATACAGCTTTACCCGTAACTAACGCAACAGGCGCCAATGGCACGTAAGTTATTCAGACGTTACCTTCCCTCCGCAGCCAAGGTTAAAGATAACCCCTCGCTGCATTTTCTGGGCGATCTGTTGCACGACCCTAACCTGTTCCACCTGAACCGCCACTCTGTGTCTGTGGCCTTCTTTGTCGGTATTTTTATTGCGTTCATTCCTATCCCCGGACAGATGCCGGTGGCGGCATTGGCGGCCTTGCTGGTGCGCTGTAACCTGCCGATCTCCGTTGCCCTCGTCTGGTTGACCAACCCGCTCACCATGCCGGCAATTTTCTTCGCCACCTATCAACTGGGCCGTTGGTTGTTGGGGGTACCGCCCATCTCCGTGTCCCTGGAATTGTCCTGGGAATGGCTGGCCAATGAATTCGTGCTGATCTGGAAACCGCTGATTGTGGGTTCACTGTTATGCGGTTTGATCTTCGGCGCCCTGGGCTATGTGGCTATCCAGATTTTCTGGCGCTGGCATGTCGTGAAAGGCTGGAACAAACGAAAGAAACGCCCCAAAGCAGTGGCTAATGAAGCGCTGAAACAGGATGATCTGGCGGACAAGCAGGACTATTCGTAGCGCAGGGCTTCCGCTGGCTGAACACGGCTGGCACGCCAGGCGGGATACAGCGCCGCAAAAAAGCTGATGATCAGGGCGGTGACCGCAATTTGCGCTACATCCGACCATTGCAAGTCCGACGGCAAATAACTGATGGGATACACATCAGACTCCAGAAAGCGAACATTCAGCAGTCGTTCCAGCCACTGCACGGCATCCGTCACACACAGCGATAACAGCACACCCACGGCGACACCGAGGGCCGTTCCGATCAGGCCGATCAAACCGCCCTGCACCATAAAAATACCGATAATCTCACCGGTCGAGGCGCCCAGCGTGCGCAGAATAGCGATATCACCCTGCTTGTCTACCACCACCATAATCAGCGTCGAGACCAGATTAAAAGCCGCGATGGCGATAATCAAAAACAGCAACATCTCCACCAGATTCTTCGACATATGAATCGCTTCATAGAGATTGCCCTGGGTGCGGGTCCAATCAGAACCGTAGAAGCCCGGTGGCAGCGCGTTGACCAGTTGGCGCACGACGGCGGGCGCGCTAAACAGATCATTTACCTGCAAGCGGATACCGGTCACCGTACCGGGAAACTCAGACAAGGACGAGGCGGCTTCCAGTCCCATCAGGGCTAAACCATGGTCAATCTCCGTACCGCTATCGAATATCGCCAACACGGTCAGCATGCGGATGTTCGGCGTGGGGTTGCCACCGCCGGTACGCGGAATGATCAAGCTGACCGAGTCACCCGGCTCCACCTGCAAGGTATCCGCGATCCCGCGACCAATCAGGATGCCCTGTTTGGAGTGGCTTAACTGTTCAAAGCCCTGCTCGGGCAGATACTCTTTTAACGAGGACAAGCGGGCTTCTTGCGCGGGATCAATACCAAACAGGTTTACCGGCGATACTCGCTTTTGGTGGGCCAACAACCCCTGCAATTGGACAAAAGGCGCCGCCGCGAGGACCTGCGGATGCGACTCCAGCTCGTCGATCAGCGGCTGTGGTTCTTCGATGCCATAACGTTGATAAATGGTCGCCTGGGGCATGATGCCCAGGATGCGCTCGCGCAGCTCGCGATCAAAGCCGTTCATGATCGACATGACCAGCACCAGCAAAGCCACCCCAATCACCAGGCTGGCAATGGACAATGAAGAGATAAACGAAACCAACTGGCTATGACGGCGGGAAATACCGTAGCGCGCACCGACAAGGAATGTGAGTTTATTAAGCACAGTTACACCAGCGTCCCGTCGGACAGGGTCAAGGTACGGTCCATACGCGCCGCCAGCCGCTGGTCGTGAGTCACCACCACAAAGCTGGTGCCGATAGTCTGGTTCAGCTCCAGCATTAACTGCTGGATACTGTCGGCGGCGTGAGAGTCGAGGTTGCCGGTGGGTTCATCCATCAACACACAGGCCGGGTTAGTCACCAGGGCGCGGGCAATGGCCACCCGCTGGCGCTCTCCGCCGGATAGCTCTGAAGGTTTGTGCTGCACCCGTTCCGCCAAACCAACCCGTGCCAACATCGCTGCCGCGCGTTCTTTGGCTACCGCTGTGGCCTCGCGGCCGATCAACAAGGGCATGGATACATTTTCCAGCGCGGTAAATTCCGGCAGCAGATGATGAAACTGGTAGACAAAACCGAGGCTGCGATTGCGCAGACGCCCCCGCTGGTCAGCACTCATCTGCGACAGCTGTTGCCCGGCAACAATCACCTCACCCTGGTCAGGAACATCCAATCCGCCCAGGATATTCAGCAGCGTAGACTTACCCGAGCCGGATGCACCCACAATCGCCACCCGTTCACCGGCATGGATTTGCAGGTTTACCCCATTCAGCACACTGACCTGTTGCGGCCCCTGGGAATAGTTTTTATAGACTTGATGGCAGGTCAAGACCGCCTGTTGATTACTCATAACGCAAGGCCTCTGCCGGTTCGATCTTCGCGGCGCGATATGCAGGATACAAGGTGGCGACCACACTCAGGGTTAATGCCAGGCCGCAGATAAACGCAACGTCCTGCCACATCAATACCGAGGGAAGCTGGGTGATAAAAAAGACGTCGGGGTTAAAGATCTGCCAGCCAAACAAGGCTTCGAAGAACCCCATGATGGAATTAAGCGACTGCGCCACCAGGCAACCGATAAGCGCACCGATCAGCGTCCCCGCAACACCCACCGCGCTACCTTGCACCACAAAGATGGCCATCACTTGTCGAGCGGTAAGTCCCAGTGTGCGCAAAACGGCGATATCCGACCGCTTGTCAGCCACCATCAATACCAGGCTGGAAACGATATTGAACGCCGCCACCGCGATGATGATGCACAACAAGGCCGCAATAACGATCTTTTCCATCTTCACCGCTTGGAACAGGCTGCCCTGGGTCTGGCTCCAATCCTTGACGGTGTAGCTTTCACCGAAATCGCCGGCAAGGTCACCCATCACCGTGCCCGCGCGGTAAATATCGGTCACCTTCACATGCAAGCCCTGCACCCCCTGATAGCGAAACAGGCGCTTGGCATCGTCGATATGAATCATCGCGAGGGTCTGGTCTACCTGGGCACCCACTTCGAAGACACCCACCAGCGTAAACGGGCGCGTACGCGGAAACACGCCAGCCGGTGTAATGTTGATATCCGAGAGCGTCAGGTTCACCTTGTCGCCGGGTGCAATGCCCAGGGAGCGCGCCAACAAGCGGCCCATGACAATGCCGAATTCACCGGGTCGCAAGTCTGTGCTGGAGCCGACGATCATGTTCTGCTCCAGTACCGAAACGCGGTTTTCCGCTTCCGGTAAGATGCCCTGTAATTGAATACTTTCAACGCCCCGGTCATAGCTGATCAGGGCGAAGCCGCCAATGTAAGGCGCCGTGGCCACCACCTCCGGGTGTTGCTCAACCTGTCGGGAAACAGATTGCCAGTCACGCATTTGCGGGTGTTGATCAATAAAACCATGGGGAATAACACTGAGGATGCGCTGCTTCATCTCCCGATCAAAACCGTTCATTACAGACAGCACAATAATCAATGCCATCACGCCCAGGGCCATACCCAGAAGTGAAAATCCGCTGACAAAGGAAATGAATTGGTTGCGACGTTTCGCGCGGGTATAACGTAGACCAATATAGAGGGGGATGTTTTTCAGCATGGAGCGCATTTAAACCTAATGCCCGAAGGAGCACAAGCGGCCAACACACAATCACCGCAGCAGTTGCGGGATGATGTGCTATCTTATGGAAAGCTGGTTACCGGGATAAAGATCATGTCTGAACGCCGCAGTTTTTTTCGCATCGATGAAAGTATTGCGCTGGAATATAAAGAGGTAGATGAAAAGACCGCTAATTCCAGTGAACCGGAAACGCTCTACCAGGATGCTGCCGATATCAAGCTGTACGCCGAGCTGAAAAAAATCGACAGTGATACCGCGCAGCTGTTGTATCAGATCAAGGATAACAACCGCGCGCTGGGTGAATACCTGCACAACATCAACCGCAAGATAGAGCTGCTTACCCAACGCCTGATGGCAGAACACAAACCCGCCGCCCTGACCCGTATTACCCGGCAGGTGAACCTGAGCGAAGGCGGTATTGCCTTCGGGTGTGAAAAGCCTATTGCACAACAGAGTTTTATCGCGATGCGGCTCACGTTTTTGCCGTCCTACGCCGGGCTGATTTTATTTGCCAAAGTGATACGCTGTGAACTGAGTAGCGCTGGCGACTATCAAATTGCGGCAAAATTTCATCGGATCAACGACTCACAACAACAATTGATCGGCCAGCAGATCATGCGTGCTCAAATGGCCGAGCGCCGACTTAAACAACAATACTGATCATGCAGGATAAGCCCATGAAAAAAACTTTACTGATCATCCTTGTCTCTTGTTCCGCCTTGCTGACACTGCCAGCATTTGCCGAAACCGTGCGTGTACCCGTAGGTCAACAAGCCGATATTGCCAAACCGCGCACCGGCGCCACCAAGGCTGCTGTCGAGGCGCAATTCGGTGAGCCCATCAGTAAACAAGGGCCGGTAGGTGAACCACCCATTTCATCCTGGGAATATGCAGACTTCGTGGTGTATTTCGAACACGACCACGTGATCCACAGCGTAGCCAAACATCGTCCACAGGGAAATTAATCCCCGTCCAATAAAAAAGCCGCGCAGGTATTCCACTGCGCGGCTTTTCTTTTTTCCATCGGCCGTTCTAGCGGCGATTGATTCGGTTGATTCCATCCAGGGCAGCAATACGGTATGCCTCCGCCATGGTCGGATAGTTAAATGTCGTGTTGAGGAAGTAACGAATGGTGTTGCCCTCGCCTTTCTGCCGCATGATCGCCTGACCGATGTGGACAATCTCGGCAGCCTCGGCACCAAAGCAATGTACACCCAGAATTTCCATGGTATCGACATGGAATAACAATTTAAGCATGCCGACATCTTCGCCACTGATCTGACCGCGCGCCGTGTTTTTAAACAGCGCCCGCCCGACTTCGTAAGGCACGCGTGCCGCTGTTAATTCGGTTTCTGTTTTACCGACCGAGCTGATCTCCGGCAAGGTGTAAATGCCGGTGGGCACATCCTCAACCAGAGGGCAATCCCCACCGATAATGCCACCGGATACTGAACGCCCTTGTCCGAATGATGCGCTGGCCAAACTGGGCCAACCAATCACATCGCCCACAGCATAAATATTCTCAACCGCCGTGCGATAACAATCGTCCACCTTCAGGTTACCGCGATGATCTGCCTGCAAACCCACGGCCGCCAGATTCAGGTTATCGGTATTGCCGCTGCGACCGTTACACCAGAGAATGGCATCCGCTTTTAATCGCTTACCGGATTTCAGGTGCAGAGTAACGCTGCTGTCGCGCGCATCAATCGCCTCATATTCCTCGCTGTGGCGCACGGTCACACCGCTGTCACGCAAGTGATAGCTCAAGGCGTCGGAGATTTCATCATCGAGAAATGACAGCAAACGATCACGGTTATTAATCAGGTCAACACGCACACCCATCCCGGAAAATATCGACGCGTATTCGCACCCGATAACACCGGCACCGTAGATAATGAGGTGCCGTGGCGTGTGCTGCATTTCAAGTATGGTATCGCTGTCGTAAACCCGCGGATGATCAAAATTGATGTCAGCAGGCCGATAAGGACGCGAGCCCGTCGCAATGACAATGCTGCCGGCGGTAATGGTTTCCCGCGCGCCATCCAGCAGGTCAACAGTGACCGTATGATTATCAACAAATGCAGCGCGCCCCATGTGCAAGGTCACGCGATTGCGCACATAAAAATTGGTGTGTAATTCGACCTGTTTGGGAATCACTTGTCGGGCCGATTGCAGAATACGTGGATAGGTCAGGCGACGACTATCGCCAATTTCACGAAAGAGATTACTGGATTTGTAATGAATAATTTGTTTGACAACATGGCGCAGGGACTTTGATGGAATGGTGCCTTTGTGTGCACAGTTTCCACCTACCACCTGATGATTTTCTACTACACCCACACGCTTACCGGCTTTGGCCGCCGTAATCGCCGCACTTTCACCCGACGGCCCCGAACCGATCACCAAGACATCGTAAACATGGTCAGCCACTTTAATTTCCTCTTGAACCGAATAACCAAATAATCACCCCAAGCTACCGACACAATCGTTATTTTTTATTAGTTGTTACTTCGTAAGCCAAAGATTTTTCTGCGTTCGCGGCAGTCTGTTGTTTTTCTTCACACTTGCTTTCATCGCCACCACAAATATCACACACATATTCTTTTTCGCCCAGCGCCTTTCCGACACCACCACAGGAACCGGTAATGGGCTTGCGGCCGAAGATCACACCCACGGACATCAAGGCCACCACAACCAGCATAAACACCAGCGTTACCAATAACGTACCCATAATATTTACCTCAATAATTCATCGATAAGGTTCAAAAGCCGTTGAATAACGATCACTGAAACCCTCATCCTCTTTGACAATCATGTAAACCGCTAATTTCTCGCGATTGGCCACTTCCATGCCGCGCTCCGGACCTAGCACATTGATCGCGGTAGCCCAACCATCGGCTTCCGCTGAGGTCCTGGCGATAACCGTGACGGATGCGAGGCGATGCGTAATCGGATAACCGGTTTGCGGATCGATGGTGTGTGAGTAGCGCTTGCCGTCCTGCTCGAAATAATTGCGGTAATCACCGGACGTGGCCATACCGACATCGGTCAGTGAAATAGCCTTGTGCACGCTCTGCTGTAGCATTGACGGTTGCTCAATAGCGATACGCCAGGGCTGGCCTTTGGCATTTGTGCCTTTGACGCGAATTTCCCCGCCGATTTCAACCATATAGTGATTGATGCCCTGCTGCGCAAGATAATCCGCAATCCAATCCACACCATAACCCTTGGCAATAGCAGAAAGATCAAGCTTGATATCAGCCAATTTGCGCGCTTGCCCATCCACCAATTCCAGCTTGTGATACCCCATCATCGCTTTGGCGTCAGCGATGGCTTCCGCATCAGGTACATCATCTTCGTGTTTACCGGGCCCAAAGCCCCATAAATTCACCAGCGGGCCGACGGTAATATCAAACGCACCGCCACTGCGTTCGCTGATCTGCTGACTCAACCGCAAAACTTCTTCCAGCGGTTTCGATAAGGTGTACCACTCACCTGCACTGGCCGAGTTAAACAACATCAACTCAGAATCAGGAATATAGGTCGACATGTGCTGATTAATTTTTTGCAGCTCTACATCAACTGCCTTTTGCAACGAGGTTGCATCGACCT
Source organism: uncultured Cellvibrio sp. (assembly GCA_946481735.1). Next base: position 24,111 of record CAMLOU010000017.1, on the reverse strand, counting down.
TGAGCGACTCATCTTCATCAGCAACCAATGTAATGTGATACGTCGTGCCCATGGTTTCGCCGGCAAACCGCAGCGTGTCACGCTCTGCCTGACCGCAGCCACTTAATAACACCACACCAAAAAACAAAAACGAGGTCAGCAACGCTGACCTCGTTTCGCAGTTTGGTAAAAAGAACTTAAACAAACTGATCTTAGCCACCAAAGTCATCCAGCATAATGTTTTCGTCTTCTACACCCAGGCTCTTCAGGAGCTTGATCACAGCGGCGTTCATCATTGGTGGGCCGCACATGTAGAATTCACAATCTTCCGGTGCCGGATGGTCTTTCAGGTAATTTTCATACAGTACGTTATGAATAAACCCGGTCAGGCCGTTCCAGTTATCTTCCGGTTGCGGATCTGACAAGGCCACATACCAGTTGAAGTTTTCATTCTCTTCTTGCAACTGATCATATTCTTCTTTGTAGAAGAGTTCGCGCAGAGAGCGAGCACCGTACCAGAAAGTCATCTTACGCTTGGTTTTAATACGACGCAGCTGATCAAAGATGTGCGAACGCATGGGCGCCATACCCGCACCACCACCGATGAAGACCATCTCATTGTCAGTATCCTTGGCGAAGAACTCACCGAAGGGACCGTACACCTTGATCTTGTCACCCGGCTTCAGGCTGAACACGTAAGACGACATAATACCCGGCGGAATGCCTTGTGACTTGGGCGGCGGCGTTGCAATACGGATATTGAACTTAACGATACCCTTCTCATCCGGATAGTTCGCCATGGAGTAGGCGCGAATCACCGGCTCAGTCACCTTCGATTCCAGATTAAAGAAACCGAAACGTTCCCAGTCGCCACGGAATTGCGGCTCGATAGAGAAATCCGAGAATTTCACATGATGCGGTGGGCACTCCAACTGCACATAACCACCCGCACGGAAGTCAACGTTTTCACCTTCCGGCAGACGCAAGGTCAGCTCTTTAATGAACGTGGCCACGTTAGGATTGGATTCAACAGTACATTCCCACTGTTTTACACCGAACACATCTTCCGGAACTTCAATCACCATATCCTGCTTGACCGGCGTCTGGCAAGACAAGCGCCAGCCTTCACGGGCATCGCGCTTGGTGAAGTGGCTTTCTTCCGTCGGCAACATGGAGCCACCGCCAGACACCACAATACATTTGCACTGTGCACAGGTCCCGCCGCCGCCGCAGGCAGAAGGCAGGAACAAGCCGGCGCCGGACAAGGTTTGCAACAATTTGCCACCGGCCGGAACGGTCAGTTTTTTCTCGCCATTGATATCAATAGTGACATCGCCACTGCTGACCAATTTGGAACGTGCTATCAGGATAACAGCCACCAGCGCGAGCACGATGACCGTGAACATGACAACACCCAATGTAATTTCTATGTTCATGTGTGGTTATACCCCGCTGATTACAGATCGATGCCGCCGAATGACATAAAGCCCAGAGACATCAAACCGACAGTAATGAAGGTGATACCCAAGCCACGCAAACCTTCCGGTACATCGCTATATTTCAATTTCTCACGCACCCCGGCCAGTACAACAATAGCCAGCGCCCAACCGGCACCAGAGCCAGCACCGTATACGATGCTCTCGCCGAAGTTATAGTCGCGCTCTACCATGAACAGAGAACCACCCATGATGGCGCAGTTAACGGTGATCAACGGCAGGAACACGCCCAGTGCGTTGTAAAGTGCGGGAACATATTTATCTAACACCATCTCCATGATTTGCACCACCGCAGCGATTACACCAATGTAAGTGATCAAGCCAAGGAAGCTTAGATCGACATTGGGTAAACCGGCCCAGCTCAGGGCGCCGTTAGCCAGCACGTAAGTGTAGATCAGGTTATTCAAGGGTACGGTCAGTGTCTGTACAACGATAACCGCGATACCCAAACCGATAGCAGCACCGATTTTTTTGGAGATAGCGATAAACGTACACATCCCCAGGAAGAAGGCTAACGCCATGTTCTCAATAAAAACGGCCCGAATAAAAAGGCTTAAATAATATTCCACGATCAAGCCTCCTGAGGTTTGGTGTTGGGAGCGATTTTGAATTCGCTGGCTTCAACCTGATTTTTCTTCCAGGAACGCAAGGCCCAGATGAACAAACCAATCAGGAAGAACGCGCTCGGTGGCAACAGCAGCAAGCCGTTAGGTACATACCAGCCACCGTCTGTGGTAACAGACAGGATTTCGTAACCCAGCAATTTGCCTGAACCGAAGAGTTCACGAACTACGGCAAGAGCGATCAGCATGGCGCTGTAACCCAAACCGTTACCGATACCATCGAAGAAGCTCGGAATCGGCGGGTTCTTCATGGCGAACGCTTCGGCGCGGCCCATCACGATACAGTTAGTGATGATCAAACCCACAAACACCGACAATTGCTTGCTAACGTCGTAAGCAACGGCTTTGAGGATCTGGTCAACCACAATAACCAAAGACGCGATGATGACCATCTGGACGATAATACGAATGCTGCTGGGCGCATGATTACGCACCATCGACACGAAGAAGTTTGAAAACGCCGTTACCATGGTTAATGCGATACACATAACCAGGGTCACTTTCATACTGCTGGTCACCGCCAAAGCGGAGCAGATACCCAGAATCTGTAAAGCGATGGGATTGTTTTTAAAGACCGGATCAAACAGAAGCTCTTTCAGTTTCATTTCTTAAGCCTCCCCGTTTTTAAGATTGGCCAGGAACGGCTTGTAGCCATTGTCACCCAACCAGAAATGTAACAAGTTGTGAACGCCGCGGCTGGTCAGGGTAGCACCAGACAAACCATCCACCTGATGTACAGCATTGCTTGAAGACGGATCAACAGAACCTTTAATGATGGAAATGGCCACATCGCCTTCATCATAAACTTCTTTGCCCACCCACTTCGCTTTCCATACCGGGTTGTCCACTTCACCGCCCAGACCGGGGGTTTCAGCGTGCTCGTAGAACACCAGACCGACAACGGTGTTGGCATCCGCCTCCAGCGCCAGGAAACCGTAAAGTGTCGACCACAAGCCGTAACCTTTTACTGGCAGGATGATTTTTTGCAGTTGCTCGTTTTCATCCTGGATCAGGTAAACCACAGAGTAATCTTCGCGACGGGAAATCTTGGCGATGTCCTCATCAGCACTGAGGTTGGTCGAAAGGCTTGGATCTTTGCTGGCGCGGCGCTGATCGTAAGACACAGGATCAACCGCATCGGTAAATTTACCGGTTTTCAAATCGACAACCCGCGTGACCACACGCTCATTGAAGATAGCGTCAATGTTCTTTCCGGGCTCCAGCAAACCGGCCGCCGATAAAATATTGCGCTTGAAATCCAGCGACTTATTGGCCACCTGCGCCGGACGCAACAGAACGGCAGCAGCAGACACAATCACAGAACAAACGATACACAGCAGTACGGTAACTATGATCGTCTTTTTAATGGAATCATTATTAGACACGTGCCAATCTCCGCTTAACGTTCGCCTGTACAACAAAATGGTCAATCAGCGGGGCAAAGAGGTTGGCAAACAGGATGGCCAACATCATGCCTTCCGGGAAGGCCGGGTTTACCACACGGATAATAACCACCATAAAACCAATCAGCGCACCAAACCAGAGTTTGCCCACGTTGGTCATAGAGGCAGAAACCGGGTCGGTGGCCATGAAGATCATGCCGAACGCAAAACCACCCACCACCATGTGCCAATACCAGGGCATAGCCATCATGGGGTTGCTTTCCGGGTTGCCAACCAGGTTGAACAGCAACGCTGTGCCCGCCATACCAACCATCACACCCAGCACGATACGCCAGGAAGCGATGCCCATGAACAACAGAACGGCACCACCGATAAAGATAGCCAGCGTCGAGGTTTCACCAATAGAGCCGTGCATGTTACCCAGGAACGCGTCCATCCAGGTCAAGCCGCCCTTCAGCGCCTCCATACCGTCTTGTGCAGCGACGGACAATGCGGTTGCGCCCGAGTAACCATCAACAGCCGTCCAGACATTGTCACCTGACATTTCTGCCGGATAGGCAAAGAACAGGAATGCACGGCCAGCCAGGGCGGGGTTGAGGAAGTTTTTACCGGTTCCGCCAAAAACCTCTTTTCCGATAACCACACCGAAGCTGATACCCAATGCGGCTTGCCACAAGGGAATATCCGGCGGGAGAATCAAGGCAAAAAGCACTGAGGTCACAAAGAAGCCTTCGTTCACTTCGTGGCCACGGATCATTGCGAACAGGACTTCCCAGAAGCCACCCACCACAAACACTACAAAGTAGATGGGCAGGAAGTAAGCCGCGCCGTGCCAGAAGCAATCCCAGATGCTCTGGGCGTCGTAGCCGGCAAACAAGCCGATAAACGCACCGCGCCAGCCTTCTACCGCCGTCAGGCCCATATCGGCCATGATGGTGTTAGCCTGGAAGCCAACGTTGTACATGCCGTAGAACATGGCGGGAAAAGTACACAACCACACGGTGATCATGATGCGCTTGAGGTCAATACCGTCACGCACATGAGAGGTGGTTTTGGTCACATCAGCGGGACGATAAAAAATGGTATCTACCGCTTCGTAAAGCGCATACCACTTTTCATGCTTGCCACCTTTGTGAAAGTTTGGCTCGATCTTATCGAGAAAATTACGCAGGAAATTCATCTATTAACCCTCCTTCTCGATAAGGGTGAGGTTGTCACGCAAGATCGGGCCGTATTCATATTTACCGGGACATACAAAGGTACATAACGCCAGATCTTCCTCATCCAGCTCCAGGGCACCGAGCTTTTGAGCTGTCTCTGTGTCACCGACAATCAGCGAGCGCAACAATTGGGTTGGCAGGATGTCGAGAGGCATGATGTTTTCGTAAGTGCCTACCGGCACCATAGCGCGTTCACTGCCGTTGGTGGTGGTAGTGAAGCCGAATTTCTTACCTTTGATCAGACCTGAGGTGTAGATGCGCAAGGTAGAGAAGAAACCAAAACCGGGACGCAGGTAATGCAGCATCGGACGGTCATTACCTTCCAGCAATACCGAAACCTGGTTGTGGTAACGGCCCAAAAAGGCAAACGGACCGCGCGCCGTACGGCCACCGAAAACCGAGCCGGAAATAATACGGTTTACACCAGGCTTGAGTTGTCCGGCCGCCAGCTCTTCCAGGCTTGCGCCCAGACGGGTGCGCACCAGGCGTGGCTGTTCAACTTGCGGACCCGCCAGGGACACAACGCGATCAGTAAATAACGTGCCGGTGGTAAACAATTTACCGACAGCAATGACGTCCTGATAGCCAATGGTCCACACAGTCTTGCTGGCACTGACCGGGTCGAGGTAGTGAATATGGGTACCGGCATTACCCGCCGGATGTATACCACCGAATTCTTTCACCACCACACGCTCGTTGTTAGGTGCAGGGATATCAGCACCCGGCGCTTTGCACAGGAATACTTTGCCTTCGGTGAGGTGGGAGAGCACCGTGATACCGTGGATAAAATCTTCTGCGTGCTCACGGATAACAACATCCGGTTGCGCGGCGAGAGGATTGGTATCAGTAGCGGTAATAAAGATGGAGTGAGGCTTGCTGTCGAGCGCGGGAACCTTGCTGAACGGACGCGTGCGAAGCGCTGTCCACAGCCCGGCGTTATTCAGGTTGTCACGCACGGTGTCGGCGGACAAACCGGCAAGCTCAGCAGCGCCGTAGCTTGGGAAAGTTTCTGCATCGTCACCTTCAACATCAATAACGACTGATTGCAGCACACGTCCTTCGCCACGATTGATGGCCGATACGGTACCCGCAGCCGGGGCGGTGTATCTGATGCCTTCCGTTTTCTTGTCAGTAAATAGTAGCTGCCCGAGCTTGACCTTGTCCCCTGCCTGCACTGCCATCGTCGGCTTCATACCGTGGTAATCGAAGCCAATAACAGCAACAGAGCGGACCTTGGGACCATCAACGATGGTCTGCTCGGGTGCACCGGATATAGGTAAATCCAATCCCCGACGGATCTTTATCATACGACTCTGCCTAATCACTCGTTGGATAATGTTAGCTCAGCGAAGCCTGAGCCTCTTATGTGAGGAATATTGAACGCGCGGCATATTCTCAACCAACATTATCTGCAAATGCTGGAACCCGATTGAGTTAGGAAGATATCGGAAGCTGCGCGTTAGTCCCCTGGTTGGCGGTATAAAACCCTGCTGTCTTATACGCCGGCACTAGGCCAAGGATGTCAATGTCGGTTACACCGACCGGAGCTGCACAAGGTGACCCCCAGCATACACCGCATACTGACAAGCTAGTGGCCCATAAAAACGCGGCAATTATAAAGATGGTGACCGGCAAAGGCCAGAGCGATGCTCTCTTTTTATGCATTAAAAAACCCATCGGCGAGAACAATGGGTTTTAACGAAGCGGTTTTTGCGCGTTCAACGCGACTGAACACGCAGAATTCCTCAATTCCAGCATCCGCCTCCACAGACGGGTACAGGCCCCGAACAAAGACGGGTACAATGCCGCCTTTCAGATTTATGCGTTGTTGACTATGACTTTATACCAGCCCAATGCCCTCCCCTCACTGGCCAAACCGGGTGACCGACAGTTCTGGGGACAACTTCACGGCAGCGCCCAAACCCTCGCCATTGCCAATGCAGCACGCCAATACCCCGGTTTGAGCCTGGTCGTTACTGCCGATACCAGCAGTGCGATTCGCATTGAAAATGAATTACGTTTTTTTACCAGTGCCGAACACCAGTTACCGGTGCTGCACCTGGCGGATTGGGAAACCCTGCCCTACGACACCATTTCGCCGCACCAGGACATCATCTCCGAGCGCTTGAGCACGCTATACAAACTACCCTCGGTTAAACAGGGCATCCTGGTCACGCCTATCACCACGCTGTTACAGCGCCTGATGCCCCAGGAATATTTGCTCGGCAACAGCCTGATGGTTCGCTGCGGCGAGCAAATCGATATCAACACCTTGCGGCGCAACCTGGAAAAAGCCGGTTACCACTGCGTTGATACGGTGTTCGAACACGGTGAATTTGCGGTGCGCGGTTCGCTGATCGACATCTACCCTATGGGCAGCGATCTACCCTATCGTATTGATTTGTTCGATGACGAAATCGATACCCTGCGCACCTTCGATCCGGAAACGCAGTTGACCATCGAACAGGTAGACGCTATTCAGTTGTTACCGGCCAAGGAATACCCGCTCGATAAAAACGGCATTCAATTTTTTCGCCAGCAATGGCACGAACGTTTTGATGTCAATTCCAAAGATTGCCCGGTCTACCAGGACGTTAACGCCGGTATCTCGCCACCGGGCATTGAGTATTACCTGCCGTTATTCTTCAAAGCCTGTAGCACCCTGTTTGATTATTTGCCGGACGCAACGTGTATCTATGCCTTGGGCGACATCGAAAAGGCCGCTGAAAATTTCTGGACCGAGCTCTACCGCCGCTATGAAAGCCGGCGTGTTGATCCGCAGCGCCCGATATTACCGCCGCGCGATATTTATTTGCCCATCGAAGAATTATTTTCGCAGTTAAAACCCTTCTCCCGCATTTTTGTTGATGCGGCGCCGGTAGAGCAAAAAGCCGGTCACTTTAATTTCTCCACCAATCCACCATCCAGCCTGCCGATTCGTGCGCAGTCCGACAACCCACTCGCCGCCGTGCAAGCTTTTTTAATGGAGTTTGATGGCCGGGTATTGTTTTGTGCCGATTCCGCCGGTCGACGCGAAACCTTGCTGGAACTGTTGGGGCGGATACGTAAACTGCCTAAAGTTGTTGAAAACTGGCATGAATTTGCCACCGCAACCGATAAGCTCGCCATCACCGTAGCGCCACTGGAACAAGGCCTGCTGCAAACCGCACAAGGCAAACAAACTGCCCTGGCATTGATCGCGGAATCGCAACTGTTCGGCGAGCGGGTTCAACAGCAGCGCCGCCGCAAACAGGTGCAAGACAACGCTGACCTCATCGTCAAGAACCTGACCGAATTAAAACCCGGCGCACCGGTTGTCCATATTGACCACGGTGTGGGCCGTTATCGCGGCCTGGAAACTATCACCATCGATGACCAGACCAATGAATTTCTAACCCTGGAATACGCCGACGAAGCAAAACTCTACGTGCCGGTGACCAATCTTCATTTAATCAGCCGCTACAGCGGTTCCGATGAAGACCTGGCCCCGCTGCATAAACTCGGCAGCGAAGCTTGGCAAAAAGCGAAGCGCAAAGCAGCGGAGCAAATACGCGATACGGCTGCCGAGCTGCTGGATATTTATGCGCGCCGTGCTGCCCGTAAAGGTCATGCCTTTGAAGACCCCAAAGTGGCCTACGATAATTTCGCCAGCGCCTTTCCGTTTGAAGAAACCCCCGATCAACAGCGCGCGATTGAAGCGGTTATCGCGGATATGCTCTCTCCTAAACCCATGGACCGGCTGGTGTGCGGTGATGTGGGTTTCGGGAAAACCGAAGTTGCGATGCGCGCCGCGTTTATCGCGTCCCACAGCGGGAAGCAAGTCGTTATCCTTGCGCCCACGACACTGCTGGCACAACAACATTATGAATCGTTAAAAGACCGCTTCGCCGATTGGCCGATTACTATTGAAGTGCTATCGCGCTTCCGTACCAACAAAGAAGTGGAAGAAGTTCAGCAACGTTTGGCTGAAGGCAAGATCGATATCGTCGTGGGCACACATAAATTGCTGCAGCCGGATATCAAATACAAAAACCTCGGGCTCCTGATCATCGACGAAGAGCACCGTTTCGGTGTGCGCCAGAAAGAACAGCTGAAAGCATTGCGCGCCGAAGTCGATATCCTCACCTTAACCGCTACACCCATCCCGCGCACATTGAATATGTCCATGGCCGGCATTCGCGACTTATCTATTATTGCCACGCCGCCAGCACGCCGACTTTCGGTGAAAACCTTTGTGCGGCAATACGATGAAGCCGCCATTAAAGAAGCCATCTTGCGGGAAATTCTACGCGGTGGTCAGGTGTACTATCTGCACAATGAAGTCAAGACGATTGAAAAAGTGGCGCGGGATCTGCAAGCCCTGATTCCGGAAGCACGTATCGGCATTGGCCACGGCCAAATGCGTGAGCGTGACCTGGAACGGGTGATGTCGGATTTTTACCACAAGCGTTTCAATATTTTATTGTGCACAACCATTATTGAAACCGGCATCGACGTGCCCAGCGCCAACACCATTGTTATTGATCGCGCCGATAAATTTGGCCTAGCGCAGCTGCATCAACTGCGTGGGCGGGTCGGCCGCTCGCATCACCAGGCTTACGCTTATTTGTTGACGCCCGATAAACGCTCCATGACAGCCGACGCGATCAAGCGCCTGGAAGCGATTGCCAGTGCCGAGGATCTTGGTGCAGGGTTTACGCTGGCTACTTACGACATGGAAATCCGCGGCACCGGCGAGCTGCTGGGTGAAGAGCAATCCGGCCAAATTCAGACAGTGGGATTCTCGCTGTATATGGATATGCTGGATCGCGCCGTCAAAGCGATTCGCCAGGGCAAAGAGCCAAGCATCAATATGTCGGAGGATGTGATTGATGTAAACCTGCGCATTCCCGCGTTGATCCCGGGGGATTATGTGCCCGATGTCCACACGCGCCTGGTGATGTACAAACGCCTGGCTGGCGCCGAAACCGAAGAGAATTTGCGCGAGCTGCAAGTGGAGATGATCGACCGCTTCGGGCTGCTGCCAGAACAAACCAAAAACCTGTTTCGCGTAACGCACATCAAGATCAAGGCACAACACATCGGTATTACCAAACTGGAAGCGAGTGCACGCGGCGGGCGCATTGAATTCTCCAGCGAAACCCGGGTCGATCCTTACACTATTGTTCAACTGGTACAAAAGCAGCCGCATATTTATAAATTGGAAGGTGCAAATTTCCTGAAATTTACGCTGGATATGGAAACCACGGAAAAGCGCCTGCACACAGTCGATGAATTACTGGATCGGCTAACGCCGAAGGAAGCCGCTCAAGACATTACGCCCAAACCAAAATCCCTCAAGGAAACAGCAAAGAAATGATCAACGAGAATACCACCAACAGGTTTTTCATCGCATTTAAAACGCTGCGCCAGTTTGCCTTATTCGGTGTGGCCATCATGGCCGGCTTAAGCCCCTGGAGCCAGGCGCAAGCCAATAACCAGCGCTGGTACCAGGTCGAGATGGTGGTATTTGCCCGGCAAAATCCGGATAGCCAGGAATACTGGCCCACCAATATTAAATTGGGCTATCCACTGAATTGGGTGGAACTGAAAAACCCGGATAGCGCCAGCCAAACCAATACCACAACCACGGATGCCCCTGCAGTAGCGCAACCTTCGGTGGACCTGTTGCGCGATCCCTTTTACCTGCTGCCGGATAGTGATAAAAAATTGCGTAACCATGCCGCTGCGCTGCAACGGGACCCGCGTTATCGCATCCTTGCGCACCATGCCTGGCGGCAATTTATCGGCGATCAAAAGCGTGCACCGGCCATCCTGATCAAAGGGGGCAATGCGTTTGGCAATCATCGTGAGCTGGAAGGCAGCATCACCCTCAGCGTTGCGCAGTATCTGCAGTTGCGAACCAATTTGTGGTTCAGTGAATTTGAAATCAATTACGGGCAGGCGCCCGGAGAATGGCCGCAGCTTCCACAATCGCCGAATCAACTGCGGGCAGAAATATTAGCTGCTGATCGCGCGGAACCCGCGTCTGAAATGTCTGATTTTGACCAATGGTCGAGCTTGAATACAATGACAACGGAAGCAACGCTGTCGAATCTCAGCGAGCCCTACCTGACAAAAAGAATTGTGTTAATGGAACAGGAGCGCCGCATGCGCAGCAGTGAGATGCACTACCTGGATCATCCGTTATTCGGCCTGATTATCCAGATCACGCCTTACAGTCCCCCGCCGGCAAGTGCGGGCCTTACAACACCTTGAGCCAGAATTAATGGCAACGCAGCCACCTGAAAAAACACCGGCACATGCCGGTGTTTTTTCAGGTGGCTCGACTGTCAGATCAACCAATCGCTACCATTTACCTATCGTTACCATCAGCCCAAGGGGACAACATCTTCCGCCTGTAAACCTTTTTCACCTTGCATCAATTCGAATTCAACGACTTGACCCTCGGTGAGCGAACGATAGCCATCTGCACGAATATTACGGTAGTGAACAAAGATATCGTCGCTACCCTCGCCACGAGTAATAAACCCGTAACCGCGTGCGTTGTTAAACCACTTTACTGTGCCTGATTCACGACCAGCCATACTGAGACCTCTTATTTTTATGTTCGCGATTCGCTTGTCCCTATCCATTTAATATTTTTGTCTCCACAACTCAGCGTTCGAATAAGGCATCTATGCCATCGGACAGCAGAGCTTTTCTATGGAGCATAAATACAGCATCCGTGGGTCGTATTTGTACGGGAATTGGCAGCTATTGTCCAGAGTAAAACGACAAAAATGAGAGTTTTTAGCCTATTTCGTTATAAGTAAAGAAAAGTAACGAAGTGATATTTAGACAATATTGCACTTAAGGATAAGCAACAAAGAAAAGGCGCTTGAAAAAATCAGGCCAGTGGGTTATTTGCAGGCGAAGATTCCCGGCGCATTGCGCCAGTGGTCTTCATAATCCATGCCATAGCCAAACACATAGCGATCCGGCACTTGCAAGGCCACGTAATCAGCCGCGATAGCCGGCGTGTGATTGGCCAGCAACTTTTCCGTCAATACCGCAATACGAACGTCCGCCGCTCCAGCCGCTTTACAATGCTGCACAATGGCCGCCAGGGTAATGCCACGATCAAGGATGTCATCCACCAATAAAATATGACGCCCTTTCAGAGAGACTTCCGGATAACGCTTCCACATCACATCGCTGCCTTCAAGCTGACCGGTGTAGCGTGTTGCATGGAGATAATCCACTTCCAGCAAAAAGGGCAAACGCTGCAACAGATAACCCAGGGTGGACAGCGCACCGTTCATAACGCCCAACACCAATGGATATTTATCAGCAAAATCCCGGTTAATCTGATCCGCCATTCTATCCAGTGCTTGCTCAACCTCGGCGAGGGTATACAAACAATCTGCCTGTGCGTACACCTGCTCTAACTCTGCCCGCTTATCACTCATCATCGCCCCTCGGGTTTCACTTAACACTTACACAGATGTCGGCAGCTGCGCTCGTTTGGCCATATAGCTTTCGTAATCCGGCACACCCCGTTCGCATTCAGCATTAAATAAGGAAGAAGCCACCAGGAAATCAGCGGATATCTGGTTACAGGCAATCGGAATATTCCACACAGCGGCGATACGCAACAGGGCTTTTACATCGGGATCATGCGGCATGGGCTCGAAGGGGTCCCACAAAAAAATCAGGAAATCAATCTTGCCCTCGGTGATCAGGGAGCCCACCTGCTGGTCGCCACCTAAGGGGCCGCTGATGAGTTTATTGATCGGTAATCCGGTTTCTTTTTCGATAATCAGACCCGTGGTGCCAGTGGCGTAAAGTGTGTGCCCGGCCAGATCGGCGCGGTGCTTCTTACACCAGGCAACGATATCCTGCTTCTTATTATCGTGGGCCACCAAGGCAATATTTTTGGCTGCGGGCAGGATGACTTTTTTGTATTCCATGGTCGGCTCCGGATCGCTAAAAAATAAAATCTCCGGCCGACAAATGTCAGGCCGGAGTTCATGGGAGGATGGTTGCTATTTAAGATTAATGGCTAAGCTCAAGCAAGAGTTTGTTCAAGCGTTGCACATAAGCTGCCGGGTCTTGCAGCTGAGCGCCTTCCGCCAGATTCGCCTGATCAAACAGCACATGGGCCAGATCCGCGAAACGCGTTTCGCTGGATTCCTGCTCCAGTTTTTTGACCAGTGGATGCTCAGGGTTCAGCTCAAAGATTGGCTTGGTTTCCGGCAATTTCTGCCCGGCGGCCTCCAGAATGCGGCGCATCTGTGCGCCCATGTCGTGCTCGGCCACCACCACACAGGCGGGTGAGTCGGTCAGGCGGTGCGTAATGCGCACTTCAGCCACCTGATCATCCAGCGCAGTCTTCACGCGCTCCAGCAAGGGCTTCAGTTGCTCGGCAACTTTTTCCTGGGCCTGCTTTTCTTCTTCGCTATCCAGCTTGCCCAGATCCAGCTCGCCTTTACCAACGTCCTGGAATGCCTTGCCATCGAATTCAGACAAGTGGCTCATCAGCCATTCGTCGATGCGGTCACTCAGCAGCAAGACTTCAATACCTTTTTTACGGAACACTTCCAGATGCGGGCTGCTCTTCGCGGTATTGAAGTTCTCTGCTGCGATATAGAAGATCTTCTCCTGCCCTTCCTTCATACGGGAAACATAATCCTCCAGGGATTGATCCTGCTCCGGCTTGTCCGTATGGGTTGACGAGAAGCGCAACAACTTGGCGATCTTTTCACGGTTGGCAAAGTCTTCCGCCGGGCCTTCTTTGAGCACCTGCCCAAATTCCTTCCAGAAACCGGTGTACTGTTCCGGCTCTTTCGCCAGCTTGGCCAGCATATCCAATACACGCTTGGTCAGGGCCGAGCGCATGGTGTCGATATTCGGATCTTTTTGCAGGATCTCACGCGATACGTTCAGGGAAAGATCATTGGAATCCACCACACCTTTGATAAAGCGCAGGTACAAGGGCAGGAATTGCTCAGCGTCATCCATGATAAAGGTGCGCTGAACATACAGCTTCAAGCCACGGGAAGCATCGCGGTTATAAAGATCAAAAGGCGCACGGGCCGGAACATACAACAGGCTGGTGTAATCCAGGTTACCTTCCACACGGTTGTGGCTCCAGGTCAGCGGATCAGTAAAGTCATGGCTAACGTGTTTGTAAAACTCTTTATATTCTTCGTCGGTTACGTCGCTGCGTGAACGGGTCCAGAGCGCGGTCGCGGTATTGATCACCTCATCTTCCGGCTCTTTATCCTTGTTCTCCTCATCAATGGCGACCGGCTTCTGCATCACTACCGGAATGGCAATATGGTCGGAGTATTTTTTAATGATGGAACGCAAACGCCAGTTATCGGCGAACTCCAGGGCATCACTTTTCAGATGCAGCTCAATGGTCGTACCACGGGCCGCCTTTTCGACGGTTTCGACGCTGAACTCGGCGTCACCGGAACACTCCCAGCGAACCCCTTCACTGGCGGGCGCACCGGCGCGGCGGGAGGTTACCACCACCCGATCAGCCACGATAAAGGCGGAATAGAAGCCCACACCAAACTGGCCGATCAACTGCGCATCTTTCTTTTGATCGCCGCTCAGCTTCTGCATGAATTGCGCAGTTCCCGACTTGGCGATAGTCCCCAGGTTGTCGATAACCTCATCGCGCGACATACCGATACCGTTATCGCTGATGGTCAGGGTCTTGGCTTCTTTATCAAAGCTGATGCGAATCTTCAGGTCAGTATCGCCCTCGTAAAGATCCCCGTTGGAAACCGCCTCAAACCGCAGTTTATCCGCCGCATCCGAGGCGTTTGAAACCAGCTCCCGCAGGAAAATCTCGCGGTTGGAATACAGCGAGTGGATCATCAAATGCAGTAATTGCTTGGCTTCGGTCTGGAAACCCCGGGTCTCTTTGCGTGCATCAACAGTCATATGAAAAGCTCCTGAAAAACATTCCGATCAATAGTGAAAACCTGCCAGACTGGCAGATAAAAGCATGTGCGGAAGATGGGGCTGGTGGGGAGGAATTCAAGGGGAGCGCGCCACTAAGGACGCTTCACACGCTATGATAATTATGCTTGAGATATGCTTCTCCATTTGCTAAAGTTCGCGCCCTGATTCTTAGGACTATAGCTCAGTTGGTTAGAGCGCTACCTTGACATGGTAGAGGTCCCCGGTTCGAGTCCGGGTAGTCCTACCAAATTTGGCTTGCAGCCATACAAAGACCCTGCTTCGGCGGGGTTTTTTATTTAGCCATCCTAACAACATTTGTTGTCACCTTTTCGCGGCAGTGAGATGCTTATAGCACTTACCTACTCACAACTATTTGAGGAAATCTGAGGTGAGAATAGCGGTTACCGGGGCAAATGGTTTCGTTGGGACGACGCTGTGCCAATTTTTAACAAAGGCTGGTCACAAGGTAACAACCATCACACGCAGTCCATTTACCCTGCCCGACTGCACTAACCTGGTAATTCCCCACCCCGCTCCGATATCTTCTCTTGATAATCAAGATTGCTTCATCCATCTGGCGGCACGCACGCATCATCTGGACGAATCCAAAGCTGTTCTTGATATTTATCGTCGTGATAATGTCGCGCTGAGCTGTTATTTTGCTCAATTAGCCATAGATGCTGGCGCAAAACGGTTTATATATATAAGTAGCATCAAGGTTAATGGCGAAGAAACTACGCGGCCCTTTCGGCATGACGACATACCAGCTCCCCAAGACGCCTACGGAATAAGCAAATGGGAGGCCGAATGCCAACTTAAAGATCTATTGACAGCATCCAAGACAGAGCTGGTCGTTATCCGCCCGCCGCTGATCTGGGGGGAAAAACCCAAAGGTAATCTACAGACACTACTGAAATTAATAAATAAAGGTATGCCTTTACCCTTTAAGAATATTAACAACAAGAGGGATATCATTTCCGTAGAGAATCTCTGTTCATTAATCTCAGCAACTTGCGATCACCCTGGAGCCAATGGGGAAGTATTCTTGGCTAGCGATGGTAAACCCCGGTCTACAGCGCAAATTATCCAGATGCTGGAACAACAGTCCAGCAGGAAAGCTAAACTCGTTTCGGTACCGAACACGCTATACCAGTGGCTTGCCCACATTCCACCGTTAAAACCAAAAATTCAAAAGCTAACAGGCAATCTCGAAGTGGATATTAGCCATACTCGACAAACGCTTAACTGGTCGCCAAAGGATTAATTAATGATCGTATTCGTGGTGCTAGCCTGCCTGTATGTACTGCTTGGATATCTCGCCACACGAGTCGTTTTATATATTGCTACGCGCAATAATATTCTTGACCAACCCAATGAGCGAAGTTCACACAGCACACCTACACCACGTATCGGTGGATTAGGATTTGTAGCGATAATCACCATTATTCTGGCAATAGAACTTTTTATTCACGCCCCAGCGCCGCACCTGATCCTGACACTCATGCTTCCGGCCCTACTCCTTTCCGCAATAGGACTCATTGATGATCTATTCAGCCTTTCTAACAGGACCCGCTTTTGCTTCCAAGTCATCCTTGCTTCAGTAGTTGTAACTGTTGTGGCCCCCTTCCCTGTCGGAACAGCTGCGTTAACAATAGCCATTACAATTATCCTAACAATCGCCATAGTGTGGCTGATAAATTTGTTTAATTTTATGGATGGCATTGATGGTATTGCTGCGACAGAAGCGATCTTTATCCTTTTATCATTGGCACTTTTGCTGTCGCTAAATACTGAAGAAAATAGCTGGTCAAGGTTGATATTTTTCACTGCGATGCCGGTTGCCGGATTCCTGCTGCTGAACTGGTCTCCAGCTAAGATTTTCATGGGTGATGTAGGAAGCACTTACCTAGGGCTACTAATTGGGTGTTTAATGCTAATAGCCATCAAATTTGGTATCTCTATCTGGAGCTGCTTAATTCTTGCCGCTGTTTTTCTGTGTGATGCCACGTTAACCTTGATTACCAGAATGGCAACAGGGCAACAATGGTTCAAGGCGCACCGTAGCCATGCGTATCAAAAACTGGCAGAGAAGCTATCCCATGCCGAAGTCAGCTTTGGGGTGACTTTAGTGAATATTTTCTGGCTTTTACCTCTTGCGCTAATTTCAACCCATCTATCTACATATAGTCCCGTGATTACTGTTATTGCATACGCTCCGCTAGTAGCTGTCTGTCTAAAAATAAAAGCCGGGCGGGCGAAGTAAGAAACCATCCATACTCCGTATGTTAGCTGTCCCACATACGCTGCAAGATCCACGCATCAGAAAGTCGTTCTACCCGGGGGGCCAGTAAAATAGGGCTGTTACCGCTAACAATTTGTTACAACTTAAGCTACTAATGCATATTTCAAATTGGTAACATAGCCTCAGTCAAGTTCCAGCAAGGAATATGCATTTGAATCAATCCTCTTTATTAAACAAGTTTCTTAATGCGCCCCGGCCAGTCAAACGCGCCATTTCCATTGTTTATGACTGCCTGACAATTACCCTCTCATTTTACCTCGCTTACACACTCAGGATGGGTGCAGTTACTATCGATATCGATAGGGCGCTCATTGGGTGCTGGCTATTCACGTTAGCAGTTTCCATCTTCGTCTTCATACGAACAGGGTTATATCGAGCCATATTACGTTATATGACTCAACAAGCGATGATCACCATCGTTATGGGCATTCTGATATCCAGCATAGCCATGGCAACGAGTGGCTTTTTCTTGCATGCATTTCTGCCTAGGTCGGTACCCATCATCTACATTTTTACCAGCCTGATTTTAATTGGTATACCCCGCGTCGCTTTTCGCAATATCATCCATATGCTAATCCCCAAAGGGAACATCAAGGTTATTATTTATGGGGCTGGAGAAAGTGGAAATAACCTGGCGGCGCAACTTGAATCAAGCCCCGATTTTAATCCAGTCGCATTTGTTGATGACAACCGTAAATTACAAGGCAGTGTTTTACGAGGGCTTACAGTCTATCATCCCAATAAACTTGCCTCACTGATTGAAGAACACGGAGTAACCCGCATATTGTTAGCCTTGGGCAACATTAGTCGCCAAGAGCGTATTCGTATTATTCGTTATTTGGAACCATTACTTGTCCAGGTTCAAACAATACCGCCGGTGACCGATATTGTTAAAGGTATCGCCCGTATTAATGAATTGAGAAATATCCAGATTGAAGACTTGCTAGGCAGGGATCCCGTTGCTCCAAATATGTTACTAATGGAAAAAAACACCACGGGTAAGGTTGTGATGGTAACTGGAGCAGGAGGATCAATTGGTTCGGAATTGTGCCGCCAATTAATCCTATTACAGCCGTTAAAAATTGTGTTATTCGAACAAAATGAATTTAATCTGTATAAGATCGAAAAAACGCTTTCAGAGACCATAAAAACAAAAGAGCTAAAGACAGAACTAGTTCCTTTGTTAGGGTCGGTCCAAAATAAATCTTTGCTTAATATGGTGATGCGTCAATTCGATATCCATATTATTTATCATGCCGCAGCGTATAAACACGTCCCTATTGTAGAACACAACTTAATTGAAGGTATTAAAAATAACCTTTTTGGAACAAAGTACGTCGCAGAGGCTGCTCTGGAAAATAGAGTTCATAGCTTTGTATTGATTTCTACTGATAAAGCAGTCAGGCCTACAAACATCATGGGTGCGACTAAGAGATTAGCGGAAATGTTCATACAGAACATAGCTGAAAGGTCGTCCTCAACAACTTTTTCCATGGTCCGCTTCGGTAATGTCCTGGACTCTTCAGGCTCAGTTGTTCCCAGATTCAGGG
This sequence comes from uncultured Cellvibrio sp., assembly GCA_946481735.1. The sequence continues at coordinate 5,578 of CAMLOU010000017.1, read as the reverse complement.
AACAACTGAAGAACGGAGAGTCTATAACGGTGACGCATAAGGATATCGTTCGTTATTTTATGACAATAAGCGAGGCAGCGCAGTTAGTCATTCAATCAGCATCTTTGGCTCAAGGCGGAGAGGTTTTCGTACTGGATATGGGTGAGCCGGTAAAAATTGCCGACCTGGCTCGTGAAATGGCCTTACTGGCCGGATACAGCATCAAAGATGAAAACAACCCTAACGGTGACATCGATATCAAATACACCGGATTAAGACCTGGAGAGAAGCTCTATGAAGAGCTCTTGTGCGGTGAAAATTGTGAAGGTACTCAACACCCTCGAATAATGAGGGCTAATGAGAAAAAAATAACAGAAGAAGAAATGGAGAAATTCTTCAGAACTGCATATGAATATTGCGAAGCATATAAAATTCAGGAGCTTCATGCGTTAATTATTGATTCAGGAGTAGAATTCAATCCAGTTTATGAATTAAATGACTTACTCTATAAAACCAGAAAAGATAACCAGAAAAAACTGGTGCTTATCTCAAGCAACGATGAAAAAAAGCTATTTGCAGAGTAATCTTTGTGGCAACCACAGAAATAGTAGTCAGTGCCTCTTGCGTCACATTTAACTCAGATGTAAATCTACTGCAAGCCACCATACAGTCTTTAGCTGATAACTATCGAACAGCGAAAAGGCAGCACAAGTTAAAATACCTCAGGTTGGATTTAATTGACAACGGACCAGATAAAGCCAACCTGGAAGTGTTGAGAAAAATCCAATATCAATATCAAGGCTCTTTTGATCAAATCAACATTTTTTCCGGTCATGGCAACCTCGGCTACGGTGGCGGCCATAACCTGTCAATCAACGCAGTTAATTCCACTTTCCATTTGATTATTAATCCGGATGTGACCTTAAACCCGGACAACCTGGGTTTAGCTATAGAGTATATGGAAGCTCATCCTGACGTTGTCCTTCTTGCACCAAACGCAACAGATGAAAATAACAACATGCTGTTCCTCGCAAAACGTACACCCCAGCTCCACGTACTGCTAGCAAGGGCGTTAAAGCTTCGCTTTCTTGAGCGAGTTTTTGAAAAAGATATGGAGCGTTATGAGTACAGAGATGTCATGCCAACTAACGCACCATATGAAATAGAACTCGCCAGCGGCTGCTATATGTTTTGCAGGAGCCAGCACTTAAAAAAAATAGGAGGATTTGATTCAACGTACTTTATGTATTTTGAAGACTTTGACCTTTCGATTCGCCTCAGGAAAGTAGGAAAAATCATCTTTTTGCCAGACTTAAAAATTCTCCATTATGGAGGAAACGCCTCGAGAAAAGGTTTTCGACATCTCGTATATTTCTCTACATCAATGGGGAAGTTCTTTTTGAGGCATCGATTTAATGCAAGAGACACCGCAAGATAGCCACGAGGTGGTACACGTAAATCTGTGGACAGGAAAAACAATGACCAAATTCGAGCCAAGCACTAAGCATAGCCAGCTAACAATAATCATACTTTTTGTTCTAGCCTGCATATATTCAGTCTTGATACCTCCTTTTCAATCTCCCGATGAATTTGATCACATAAAGCGTGCCTATGCTTTATCTAATGGCAATATGGCAATGATAACTCCAGAAAATCAATCAACGGGGATAATGGTTGATAGTGGGCTGAATGCATATATGGCTATTTTTAACAAACTACCATTTAAATATGAAAACAAGCTTACGTCTGGGGATGTTCATGCAGCTGCAAGTATAGATTGGTCCGGCAAAGAGATCTTTAGTCCAGCGCCCGGAGTCAGTTATTACTTTCCAATAGTATATTTACCCCAAGCCATAGGCCTAGGGGTCGGGCAAATGATTAATTTATCAGTAAATACTTCTTATTATTTGGCAAGATTCTTTTCGCTACTTACGATCACCTTTTTATTAATAGCCTCATTTAAGATATATCGCCCTAACTATCTAGTACTGGCACTTCTGCTTATACCTATGACCTTATTCCAGGCTTCATCAGCAAGTTTGGATGGCGTAGCAACAGCCCTGAGTGTATTAGTACTTTCTCTGTTCATGCGTGCAACAACCCAAACTCATGAAATTGACATAAGAAGCTTTGCGATCCTTATTGTGTGCACGGTGATATTAATCATGTGCAGAATAAATTTGTTGCCCTTATGCTTAATCTTGTTCTATATAGCGTTTAAAAGTAAAAACAAAAAATATTTATATATAAGTATCGGCGCTGTAGCTTTGATTTTTTTATGGTTAGCATATGCAATTTCAACAACAGTAGACAAAAGAGTGACTATTGGCGCCTCCTCAATAGAACTCATGTTTTTTTATATCTCACATCCTATAGCAACTCTAAAAGTTCTGCTTAATACAATTACAGATGTAGAAAAATTTAGGTTTTATATACATTCATTTTTCGGTATTTTGGGCTGGCTTGATCATAGCTTGCCGCGAATTTATCTTACTATCGCCGCAGTAGCCACCACTGCAATCTTCATATTAAGTTGCCAACTGAAGACCCTTCGCACCCATATTTTTCCTCGCGCACTACTTACTTTTATATCATTCTCCTCTTTCATTCTTATTTTTCTACTATTGTTAATTACCTGGAATCCTCACCCTGCAACCATTATTGAAGGAGTGCAAGGAAGATACTTTTTAATTCCTACTTTAATTATAGCTTATGCAATTTCTGGAAATAATTTAGCTGAGTCAGCCAGCAAAAAAAATGTAGTACAGTCAGCATTTTTTTTGATCGTAGCTATTTCTACTCTTGTGACACCAAAAACGATTCTGGAAAGATATTTCGTTGGAAATGGCTCTACAAGTGTTTTTGCGGCACTTAATATTTCCGACAATTATGGTCTATGTGCCCTTGACACCCCTGCAAACCACGAAAAAATCGAATCTTCAGAAACAATCACAATGCACGGCTGGGCATTTGATCCCTCGACATCGATAATTCCTCCGGACATTTCGATTCATCTATTTCACAAAGATTCAGGATTAACCTTAGTAATTCCCGCAGCAAGAGGCAGCGAACGGCCCGATGTTGCTAAAGCATTTGACAAGCCAGCCGCCATAAAATCAGGATTCATATCGCAAACTATTCCCTCTAAGTCTCTCTGGAAGGGAGTCTACGAGGTGAGCATCACTCAACAGAACGGACACTCGATAATTCCGTGCCAAACAAAAAATATGTTTGAAATTATTGATGATGAGAGCAGTTAATAGTTAACTTTGGCAAATCAAATCACTTTATTAAACAAAAAGAAGCGCGTGCTGGTAAGATTGACCAGCATGCCGGCAATACTGCCAAGCCCAACGCCAATGATGGGATTTTGATAGACATATATACTAAATTTTGTCATTACCACAAATACTGAGTAATTTACTGCACCGCCAATCAACATCAGTAGACCATAGAAAAAAAGCTCTCTCTTGGCAGATAAACCAGATTGTTTGGTTTTAAAAGTAATTTTTTTATTCAGGATCCATGTACACAACACAGAAATGCTAAAAGATATGAGTCGCCCATAATATAAACCCAATGTATTCCTAAGCATATAAAGAACTAATGTATCCACAAGAAAACCAATAGTCCCCACAAAACAAAACGATACAAGGGTAATAAATCGAGATTTGGCAGCACTCATATGAACCGTTGATCTCTCGTCGGTAACGTTAAAAATCCCATGATTAGCGAAAACATTAATGTTATTCCGCCGGTTAATATCAAGATTGTAGATAAACTAACCGACCGCAAAAGCTCGCCTATTATTAACGGCCCAAATTGAACCTCCTTCCAAGAAACGAGGGCATCGACCCCCCAAAAAAGACCAAGACCAATCATTATCATTCCAGCAATCCCCCCAACCTCCAAAACAGGCGACGCCCGAAGCTTTTCCAAAAGTCGGTGTTCTTGTAGCAAACCTTCACGCATACCAAACAAGCGAATTAATATTCCGAGTACTAGTGCTAAATAGCCCAAGATAACTCCAGCCTCCGCATAAAATAGTGTATGGATATCAAAAGTGACTCCCCAAAACTTAACAGGCCCAGCCAATAAAAGAGCATAGCTGACCATGCTTACTAACAACAAAGCAGCACCGGGAATTATAAAAAGCCATCGGGGACTAAATAAAAACATGAATCGTAAGTGTCTCCACCCATCACGAAATGGGCGCAAATGAGGGGGGCGAGACCGGCCGTCTTTTGATAGCGTGGTGGGAACTTCAGCGATGCGCATTTTTAATAAATTTGCTTTAATAACCATCTCGGACGCATATTCCATACCAGTGGTGCGCAAATCCATCTTAAGAAAGGAATCCTTTCTGAAGCCTCGTAATCCACAGTGAAAGTCTTTCGCCGGGCATCGAAACAGCAAACGGCCGATCCAAGATAAAACAGGATTTCCGATGTACCTATTTTTCCAAGGCATTGCCCCAGGCTCGATCCCCCCCAAAAACCGGTTACCCATAACAAGATCATAGCCCTGGCTTAACTTCTCAACAAATGCATCCAACTTTCCAAAGTCATATGAGTCATCAGAATCTCCCATAATTATCCAATCACCCTCAGCCGCCAGTGCCCCATGAAATAGAGCTGACCCATAGCCTCGCTGAGCAACGTGTATGACTCTCGCACCCAAAGATTCTGCAATAGCTTGTGAGCCGTCCGTACTACCGTTATCGGCAATAAGAACTTCAGCGGAGATTCCTGAGCTAGATATCCACGCCTTAGCTTTACCAATACATTTAGATAACGTTTCGGCTTCATTCAAACATGGCATCAATATGGTGAGTTGCATTAAATTAAGATCCTACATTAAAAGGCTTTATGGGGTTAATAAGGTTGGAAACTAAGCAAATGGATAAAATACATACACTAGAGAAGAGCGGGTAAGCTGAGTTCATGTAAAGGCTATTAATCGCTGGAAAAGAGGTAACTTCAATTAATACTAAAAGGAACACCCGAGCAATTACAAGAATCCAAAGTGTGATAGCTAAACTAAACAAGGGAGTTATTTTATGTTTCAAAGAAATAGGCCAAATCAAATAAACAACCAAGGCTAGAATTCCCGCTACAAATAGAAGAGGTGATATCACCTTGTATATTTTAACGAGGGTATTCTTGATGCTCTCTGCCACTTGTCTTTGCAGATCTGGAACTTTCTTTAGAGACTCAATATAAATTGTTCCGCTCTGCCCTAATTTGTGTGCATAATTTTCTTCATCTGAAATAGTAGCTATTTCCAGCGCATCATCCTCATATACAAACCTACAGGTCTTAGCTCCAGTCAGCCACAGCGAAAAACGTTGCCGGCTGGCGAGCTCATCCTTAGTACTGGATGCTATATCAGGACTTGATTGTCGCTCAATATCAATTTTACGTATCTCATTAAGTCTGGCTTCACATTCTAGCTGTGGCCACTTATCTTTTTGATCATAAAACCAGCCATTTATATGATACTCGTCTTCCTCCACAGCCAGGGAGGAGTATGGCTGTCTGAGAAACTTCCGTACCTTTTGCAGTAAATCTAAGGGCCCCATACTTGGCCCAGCATCAAG
>CAMLOU010000016.1 GCA_946481735.1 uncultured Cellvibrio sp. | reverse complement strand
GCCCGATCACCGAACCCTACCTTGAATTTATTCTTGAAGCCCGCTGGCCGACCGGGCGCTTACAACGGGAATATACAGTTTTATTAGATATGCCAATGCCATTGGCTGAGTAGCGTGCTTCGTAGTCCGTTTGTCATTAGGCCTTTTGTTTTGAAAACGCATGAATACATCCCTGTAGCTCCCTCAAGTCGTCCCTGACTTGAGGGTTTCAAAACAAAAGGCCTAACGCCAAACTCGCATGGTGCCGGTGGATGAAACAGTTACTCACCCTTCATATGCTTCAGTAATTTAGCCTTAAGCGCCGGCGGAATATTTTTTATCGTCAATACATCCTGCTCCGCATCGTACACAATCTCCTTACCCAAACACTCCGACGCAAAACTCATACTCAACGAATCATTACGCCCGCTGATACGCACATAATTGCGAATCTGGCTGCTGTCCGGAATAAATTCCGCTTTCTTCTCCGGCTGTTTTTCCTGCACAAACCGTGAGAAATGTTCCGGCTCATGGGTTTTGATTTCGCTGGCAAGCGTTTGCGACAAATCCGCAATCACCACCGCCTTGCCGGCTTTATTTTGCTCCAGACAATAATCCACCACTTTTGTGCGTGTCACCCGCGCGGCCTGTTCGTCCATCTCCTGTGCGTAATCATCGACAATTTGCAGGAATTGCGCGGTATCGTTTTTGATGTCGTATTTATCGCTAAAGCCAACCAGGTTGGCGAAGGCATCGGATAATTCTTTTTCGCCGCGCGAACGCAGTAAAGATAAATAGGTGGCTGAATGGCCCGCGTCCCAATCCGATAAATCAATCTTGGCGGCCAGTGCAAAACCCTGGGTGTCGAGATAGCGAGAGTCATCCAGCGCGAGTTCGGCATCCAGACAAGAGCCGTGTAGATGCTCCGCCATAAACACGTACAAAAATTCGCCCGCTTCAATCTTTTCTTCAACAAAAAAGACATAGGCATCAATCAGGCATTCGGTTTTTTCCAATTCCAGTTTGAAGTGCTCCGCTGCCTTCTGCGTAAAACTGGCAAAACCCAAACGCTCGGCGCGGTATTCTTTTAACCAGGCGGAGAAGGGAAACTCACTGGTTTCGCTGGAAAAGCGGCCGTAACTCTTGCCGCTTTTGCGAATAAAGTTGGACTTTAATTCGTACACGAGATCTTCCAGCTTGCCGTTTGCGGCAAATACCTCGGATCGTGCATGAAGGTCCACGCCGGTGGTGGGAGAGTGGCGCAACAGGTGATGGGAGATGATGGATGTAAGTGCCATGGGGTCGACCGCAAAAAGCGCGCATTATACCGAGAAGCGGGCGCGTTAACACAGCCTGACATGAAGCGAGCCATCTTGGGGAAGATGGCTCGCCGGTGAAGATCAGTGATGCCCGGCTGCCGCGCCGCCGCGCCCGTCGGGCAGTGCGATCCGCACGTTCTGCATCATGCCCTGGTCTTCATGGTCCAGAATATGACAATGCAAGACAAAATCACCGATGTAGCGCTGGTAATGGGTGCGCACGATCACCTGATAGGTCTTGCCGCCGACATTCTTGACCCACACCGTATCCTTGAAGGTGCCTTTCATGCCGCGATACTGCGGGTCCGGGGCGCCGCTGGTGTCGAAGTCGTCTACCGCGTCCGGCCCGCTCACATCTTTACCGTTGGGGTCGAGCACAGCAATAACCTGAAAGGGATTAACGTGGATGTGATAGGGGTGGCTGCCGGATTTTGAGGTGAGCGTCCATTCATCAATATTGCCGAGGATCAATGTGCGATTGATAACACCTGGTTTATAAATCTCATCATCAATTAAAAAATCCGTTGAGGTCATATTAAAAAATAAGGTCTGTTTGTTGGGTGTGGGCGGTAGATCCTTATGCGGAACAAACTTTGTCAGGCGATTTTTTTTCAGGTCATCGACCACCAGCCTGGCAACCTCTGGCGAGTAATGTTCTTTCGCCGCTTCGATGAGTGCAACCTGCAACTGCTGTTGGATGGACGCATCATTTTCCTTGCCGGCTGCCACATGAACAATGCCTAACAGTTTGCGTGAGGACGGTGTCTGGTCGACATTGGCAGAGGCTGCTGCGGCCGCATCAATGACACAATATTGACCCGCTTCGGGAAACAGCATCAATGAGTCCCATCGGTAACCGGGTTGGAATACCAGAGAATCGGTTGCCCGCAGGGTGGCGGTGGTGAGGCCGTCGGCGGCGATAATATGTTGCGGTATCTGTTCGCCATTACAGTTTTTGGTGATGAAGTCTTCGTGCTGTTCCGCCGTAAATTGTTGGGGAATACTGACATCAGTTTTCATGCGACGAAATTGCAGGTTAATGCTGTCGCGCACGCCGCCATGAATCATTCGCCAACGTTCAACCTGTCCGGCTTTTGCGTCGTAAAAGCCTGGCTGGATCTCGCCGTTGATGCTGGTGTAACGGCCGGATTGTCCCCAGGCTTTACCGCTGAAATTTGCATAACTTTCTACCACGCCGACATCATCCGGATCACAGCGATAGGTGCCGTCTGCATTTTTTTTCACAACCGGATTCTCGCCTTTGGTGTAGCAGGCGTATTGGATTTGCTGAAACAGTAGCACGCGTTCCTTGAACGATTGTTTAGGTGTTGGCTGCAGCAGCGTATCAATATCCCCTTGAGCCGTTGTTGTGGGCACGCGCTTGCCGTCAATAATCAGCGCACCGGCCATACCGCTGCCCACTTGCAATGCGGTTGAACCATGGCGGTGGGGGTGATACCAGAAGGTGCCGGCGGGATGATCCAGGGGAATGTTGTATTCATATTGGAAATCCACGCCGGGGTTGATTGAGATCAGCACGTTATCGCTGTTGCCGGCGGGATTGATCCATAAACCGTGGGTGTGCATATTGGTGCCGTTAAAACAGTGAGGCTTGTTGACCGGTTGTTCATGGTCGTAACAGGACGGATCAGCGGGCAGCTGATTGGAGAGCGTAGCGCGAATGGTGTCGCCGGGTGCAACCCGAATCATCGGTGCCACAAAGGGCGCGTCAGGATTAACATGGGTGCCCTGGTAACTGCGCAATCGCACGCGATCATCCCGCCCGGTAGCCGGATTCCACAGGGTGCTCTCGGTATAGGCAACCCGCCAGGTGAGATAGGCTTCCTGCGGTCCGGTCAGCGGAGCCGGCGCTACCGCTTTTTTCAATGTTGCCAGGGGTTTGACGGCTTGCGCGCCGCTGCGTTGAATCTCCAGTAGCGGAGGATTTTCCACGCCGTCATCGCGCACCGATTTGGCAGTGGCACAGGGAACGAATGTGAGTAATGAAACAGTGAATATGGAATAGCGAAGCAGGTTAATAGGTGACATGGTTATCTCCTTATTGTTGATAGACCCTGGCCCATACCTCACCTCCAGCCAAGTATTCCTGATGCTATACAATGCTGCTCAGCCGTAGCATTACAGGGCATTACAATCTGCCGATTCATTTTGTGCGGTGGTTGACGCGCGATGATTGCAATTATTTTTATTTGGATGAAAATGGAATAACTTTTTTGCAAACGTGACGATTATGTTATTTGCTGACCTGCCTCCTGAACTTCATGAACCGGTTGCCTGTTTGGTTGAAGCGGCTATTGAATACAATGTGCCGGCGAATATTTTGCTGGCCATCGCTGAAAAGGAGGGCGGCAAACCGGGGCAATGGGTGAGAAATACCAACGGCACCTACGATGTCGGTCCCATGCAATTTAACAGTGCCTATTTAAAAGACCTTATGCCTCACGGCGTCTTTGAAAGTGATGTGGCGGCTTACGGTTGTTACCCTTACCAATTGGCGGCCTGGCGGATTCGCGATCACATCTACAACGACCAAGGGGATTTATGGACGCGTGCGGCCAACTATCACTCGCGGACGCCCGCCGTAAACGCGGTTTATCGCGCGGACTTGATGACCAAAGCGGAACGCTGGAGCCAATGGGTGGAACAACACTACATCACCTATGAGGTGAACCTTGAAGGTTTGGCCGCCTCTATGCAATTTATCCTCAAACCGATAACCCCGGCGGCATCGGAAAAAAAAGACGCAGCTGAATGAGCCTCAAACATATCGAGCAACTGCTCAAGCCTCGCTCCATTGCGGTGATCGGCGCGTCCAACCAGCCGACGCGCACCGGCAATGTGGTCATGCGTAATTTATTGCAGGGCCAGTTCGACGGCCCGATCATGCCGGTAACGCCACACCACAAAGCGGTGAACGGCGTGCTTGCCTATCGGTCGATTGATGAATTACCGGAAGCGCCGGACCTTGCCATTATCTGTACCCGCGCGACGCGGGTGCCTGCGATAATTTTGCAACTGGGCCGTAAAGGCACCCGCAATGCGATAGTCATCGCCGCTGGCCTGGATACGCTTTACACCGCCCAAGGCACCAATTTGCAGGAGCAAATGCTGGAGATTGCCAGGCAATCCGGCGTGCGTATTCTGGGGCCCAACTGCCTGGGCATCATTGTGCCGGGTCTGGGATTAAACGCGAGTTGTGCGCACACGACGGCACAACCGGGCAAGATTGCGTTTGTCTCGCAATCGTCTGCCGTGTGCTCAACCTTGCTGGACTGGGCTCATCGGCGCCGCATCGGTTTTTCGCATTTTATTGCAACAGGCGATGCAGCCGATGTGGACTTCGATGAGATCATTGATTACCTCGGACGCGATCCCAAAACTCAGGCCATTCTGTTGTATATCGACGCCATCCAGGACGGACGCGCATTTATGTCTGCGGCGCGAGCGGCGTCATTTAATAAACCGATTCTGGCGATCAAAGCCGGTACCCATGCTGAAATCATGGCGACAACCTCGCGGCTCGGCCCGGAAAAGATGGGTGAAGATGCGGTGTACAGCGCAGCGTTTCGACGCGCCGGTATGTTGCGTGTCGGCGACTTGCGTGAGTTGATGGCAGCGGTAGAGACCCTGGCTTACGGTAAGCCGATTACCGGCGAACAATTGGTGGTGTTATCCAATGGCCACGGTCCCAGTGCCATGGCAATTGACGCGCTTTTGCAACGCGGTGGTCGCCTGGCAACCCTTGAGCCGGAGATCGTCAGCCAATTACAAAAGATTATTCACAGCGGTGGCCGCGCGAGCAATCCCATCAATATGTTGGGCGATGCCTTGCCGGAACTTTATGGCCAGGTCATGCAAATTTTATTGCGCAGCAAGACCATTGATAACGTGTTGATACTGCACGCGCCCACCGGTTTAAGTTCGCCGACCGCCTATGCCGAAGCGGTCATCAAAGCCTATCAGGAACATCAGGGCCGCAAGCCCAATTTGTTGGTGAACTGGATGGGCGAAGACGCCGCCGTTGAAGCACGCCAACGATTTGCCGAAGCGGGCATAGCCTCCTTCCGTACGCCGGAAGGTGTAGCCGGTGCGTTTATGCACATGGTGGAGTATCGCCGTAACCAGAAATTATTATCCGAAACACCAGACTCGGTGAGCGATGAAATTCCGCACCACCCTGAGCGGGCCAATAACATTATTACCGCAGCCCTGAATGATGCGCGTCTGCATCTGAATGGCGAAGAATCCGCCGAATTATTGCAAGCCTATGGTATTGCGACTATTCCTACCAAGGCGGCCACCACGCCAGCCGAAGCGGCTGACCAGGCGGAGTTATTGGGATTTCCGGTTGCCTTGAAAATTGTCGTGCCGGATATTCCATTGAAGTCCGATATTGGCGGCGTGGTCCTGAATTTAAATACCCGTGCCGAAGTGGAAGAGGCGGCCTTGGCCAGCTTGAAACGGGTGCAGGATCTTTACCCCGAGGCAAAACCGAACGGTTTCACCTTACAGACCATGGCGCGTCGCACCGGTGCACACCTGCTGCGTATTCAAGTGCAAACAGATCCCGTATTCGGGCCGGTCATCCTGTTAGGCGAAGCCAGTTCGGTGTGGGACATTCGCACCAACGCCGTGGTGGCCTTGCCGCCATTGAATATGGCATTGGCCCGTTACCTGGTGATCCAGGCGCTGGCCGAGGGCAAGATTCGCGAACGGCAATTATATTCGCCGCTCAATCGCCAGGCGCTGTGTATTTTGTTGACCAAGATCAGCCAGATGATTGTGGACCAGGAAAATGTCCTGGGCCTGACCATCAACCCCGCCTTGGCGGTGGGTGATGAAATTATCGTGCTGGATGTTAACGTCGATATCGCACCGGCAACGCCGCAACGTCGCCTGGCCATTCGCCCTTACCCAAAAGAATTGGAAGAACATTTTTTACTGCGCAACGGCCGCGAGGTGTTTTTACGACCGATTCGCCCGGAAGATGAAGGTATGCACCAGGCCTTTGATCACGCCCTGACGCGGGAGGATCGCTACAAGCGTTACTTTGGTGAGTTGCCGCAATTTTCCCATGAACAGATGGCACGCTTCACCCAGATTGATTACGCGCGCGAAATGGCATTTGTTGCTGTGGCGGAGACGCCGGCGGGCGATACGGAGATTCTTGGCGTGGTACACGCCCAACAAGACCCGGACAACACCGAAGCGGAATTTGCGGTTGCCGTGCGCAGCGATATCAAGCATTCAGGCCTGGGTCATCGCTTGATGCAAAAAATGATTGATTATTGTCGCGGGCAGGGGACGCAGTATTTAACCGGTGTGACGATGCTGGAAAATGCCGGCATGGCCAACCTGGCGCGCACGCTGGGTTTCAGTGTGAAATATTTGCGCGACGACGGACTGATTGATATGCGTATGAAACTGCAGGATTAATGCCGTTTTAAATCCCATAGCTTTGCCTCAAGATAGCTTATTCTCAAGACAGCTTCGCCATGGCTTTGATATGCATCATGGCGCAACGCCCCAATGCCGGTAAGTCATAACCACCCTCCAGCATGGACACCATTCCCCGGCATTGCCGCGAGGGTTCATATTGTTTGCTGTCATCGACTAACGCCCGCAATTGTTGGGTAATCCACACGTAATCCTGTTCCACCAGGCGAATCGATGACATGTCGTCGTCGATATGGCCGTCGAAGCCAGCGGAGATCAACAGTAATTGCGGTTGAAACCGGCGTAGCGCCGGCAGACAGTGTTCGGCCAGCGCGGCGCGGAATCCGTCGCTGCGACAGGTGGCCGGTAAGGGGATATTGATGATGTGGTCCGGCACATTATCAATGGCGGTGAGCGGATAAAACGGGTGCTGGAAACTGGAGCAAAACAGCACGCGCGGCTCGTGCAGGAAGATGTCCTGGGTGCCATTGCCGTGGTGCACATCGAAATCCACGATGGCGATCCGTTCAAGACCATGCACCGCCAAGGCATGGGCCGCTGCAATAGCGACATTATTAAAGATACAAAATCCCATGGGCTGCGTCGGCCCTGCATGGTGACCGGCCGGGCGCACGTTACAAAATACCGCATCGGTTTCGCCGCCCATGACCATATCCACACCCAGAATGCCTGCACCGGCGGCATGGCGAGCTGCCGCCAGCGTGGCGGGGGACAAATAAATATCATCAGCGAAGCGCACAATGCCCTCGCTGGGTATTGCCCGCGCCAGGCGTTGCAGATAATCGAGTGTATGGACACGTAACAATTGTTCGTCGGTGGCCGCAGGAGCCTCGCGGTGATAAATCAAACTGTCTATGCCACTGGCCAGGAGTTGGTTGTTGATGGCATCCAGGCGCTCCGGACATTCCGGGTGGCCCTCGGGCATGTGGTGCAGATGGCAGGCAGGATGAGTAATCAGCGTGGCAATCATGGCTATCACCGGGCTATTTAAGAAACTGGGTTTAGTTTTTCACGACAGTAGATTGACGAAATCGAATTGCGAGGTCGGTGCGCATAGTAGCACTGAAATGGGGTTCCGGATTCAGGTATGCGTCAACCGGTTCTGACGCATTGTTGCACCAGATATATTATTGTTTACCGGACGCGTTTGGTTTAACCAGGCATTGTATGGTAAACAGCACAGCTTGCTTTGAATGGCGATGAAGAATTATTGCGTTGCTGCTGAAGCATTGCTGTTGATAGGTACTTGTTGTCTTGCAGGAATATTACAGCGCTTTTTCGAGGGAGTTATTCAAACGGGTTGCCCCGTACGGTATCGCGGCTTGCTCAAACCAATAGCGTTTGATAATGCCGATCACATCCATCAGACCATCAAACGAAACCGGTTTGGTGAAGTAGGAGTTGGCTCCCTGGGAATAACTTAAATCAATATCGTGTTGCGCATTGGATGTGGTGAAAATTAGCACAGGAATGTGTTTGTAAACATCACTTGTTTTGATACTCTTTAACGCCTTACGCCCATCAAGGCGTGGCATATTCAGATCCAGCAGAATAATTGTCGGCTGAGGTTTGATGATAGATAACGTCTCCATCAGTTCTTGACCATCATTTACAAATATCGTGTTTTCCATGGATATCTTATGTTCTTGTAAAACATCTTTTACAAGGACTTGGTCGTCCAAATCGTCATCTGCAATAATCAGTAGGGGATTCGCGGTGATCTCAATATTGCCGTTGCTGCTGATTTTCATACATATATTCCGGCAGGTGAGTTTTACCAGACACTTGAGGCGCCAGGTGCAAGAGGGGCGTCTCGCCATTGTATCGGGCTCGCAATAAGAATGCTAATAAAAAAAGTTGCGCCATTAGTATATTAATATCTAGAATGGTAAAAATATGGGTGATTCAAGATTAGTTGTACTGCGTGACTTGTTAAGTCTTTCCCAGCAGGAGTTTGCTTCGCGCATCGGGATAACGCAGGGAGCCTTGTCACAATTGGAATCACAAAAATCCAAACTTTCGCTGGACAGTTTGCTAAAGATCAACCGCGTGTTCGGTGTGGATTGCAACTGGCTGGTGACGGGTGAGGGTGACATTTTCTATCAGCCGGATAAGAGAGAGCCGCAACCTATGGATAATCATCTCGGGATGACTCGTGAAGGATATATTCCTTTAGTTCGCGGAGAAGCACATGCGGGTTACATAGAAAATTACCTTGATGAAAAATATCTGGATACGCTGGAGGTTTATAAAATTCCTGGCTATGAAGCCGGTGGCTATCGTTTATTTGAAGTAGAGGGCGATAGCATGATTCCCTCCATCTATCCTGGTGAAATTGTGGTGAGTGAATGCTTGCCCGATTTGCTGGCGATTGAGAACGGTGCGTTATGTATTGTGGTTGCAGAGGAAGGCATCGTTGCCAAGCGTACCTATATTTATGAAGAGGATCGCAAAATGCTGATCCTCAAGAGTGACAACCCCGACTATAAAACCTATTCCATTCCGATGGACAGCGTGCGCGAAGTCTGGCGGGTGCGCGCCAAGATCACTAATGTGTTTGTCCAGCCGCAAGTGGTCGACGCATCCCGGCTCAAGGAACTGGAAGCGGATATCATGACACTCAAGCAGGAGATGAGTCGGTTATCCGCCGGTAAATCATCCTCCCTCTCGACGGCAGAGTGACGGTTAGCTTCAGCTGCCGGATGTTATTGCGCTAACCGCGCGTTATTTTTGATTGTCGCCACCCTTCGGTGCTTCTGTGTCGTTGACTCCCCATTGGCTCGGGCCCCTGGCCGGTTATGCGCCCTTGATCCCCGCCTATCTGCCAGATGACGGCCTGCTTTGTGATATATGATATTTTACGACTTATGATGGATCGTGGCGCATAATGCTCGCTATAATCCTGCGGTTGGTCCTGTACCACCATCACCCTCCCTTGGTTTTGACTCGTCAGATGTAGCTCATGGATATGGATAAAGATCGAATCATTCAAGAACTCAACAAAGGTGCGAAATCCTGGAACAACTGGCGTAAGCGCCATG
Source organism: uncultured Cellvibrio sp. (assembly GCA_946481735.1). The sequence continues at coordinate 33,457 of CAMLOU010000016.1, read as the reverse complement.
CCGTCGGTGATCTGAATCTCGACGGTGTAGAGCTGACCGGGATGACGTTTGATGATTTCGATTTTTCCAAAGTGTCCATGTGTAACGCCCGCATAACCCAATGCAGTTTCAAACATGCCGACCTGATCCTTGCCAACTTGCAAGGCGCCTTTTTAAAAGACAATGATTTTTCCCATGCGAAACTGATTGCCGCCAATTTGTGTGGTTGCAACCTCAGTGGCTCGGTGCTGTTCTTTGCCAACATGCTCACCGCCAACACCCGCAACGCAAAGCTGGAGAACATCGATTTTCGGGGGCACGATATCAGCGGCTTTATGCTGCGCGATGTTTCCCTGGCCGGCAGCAATCTGGAAGGGCAACAACTGGCCCGCGTTGACCTGACCAATTCCAATCTGGAAGGGGTCAACCTCCAGGGGGCGGATTTGACCAAAGCCTTGCTGGTCAATGCCCGGCTGACGAATGCCGACCTGCGTGGCGCTGCGCTTTCCGGTGCGGTATTCCGTTCGGCCAATGTAAGCGGGGTGGACTTCAGCAACATGGATTTGCAGGAGACCGACTTCAGCGGTGCGAACCTGGTGAACTGTGACCTGCGCGAAGCCAACCTGACCAAGACCAAATTTGCCAATGCCAACATCACCGGCGCACGTCTGTGGAAGATGACCAGCACCGGTTGGGACATTTCCAATATTGAATGCCATTACGCCTTTTGGGATAAATCGGGAAAAGAAAAAACCGTTTATCGGCAGCACGAATTTGAGCGGATCTTTGCGGACGCTATTACCATTGAATTGCGTTATCCCTATCGCCTGATTGACCAGGAGCTGGCTACCTTACCCATCTTTATTGATCATCTTGCCGCTGCGCATTGGGGCACCATCCTGCGGTTGAAGTCCATCACCGATGTTGCCGGCGGTGCCCTGGTGAAATTTGTGGTGGAAGAAGTGGGTCCACACAACCCCACCGAACTTAAACTCCAGTTGCAGGATGAAGCCGAGCGTATTCAATTGGCACAGTTGGCGTTGCGTCGCGATGCGAAGCTTCACGTGCAGTTAAAAGAAAAAATTGCCGCCATTCGCGAAGAATTCTGGCCGCGTTTACTGGAGTTGGCGGCGGACCATGAAAAGCAGCAGGTGCGCAACCTCACCATCCTGTTTATGGATTTAAAAGGTTTTTCCAAATGGGGTGATGATGAACTGTCGGAAAAACTCTCGTTGTTTCGCGGGCTGGTTAAACCCATACTCAAAAAATGGGAAGCGGGGCATCCGAATATGGAAGGTGACTCGTTGCGGGTTACCTTTAAAAATGTCACTGTCGGGCTTTCCTGTGCCTGCATGATTCGTAATGTATTAACCGCTGCGGGGTTTGAATTACGCATCGGTGTGGAACTGGGCGAGGTGTCTGTGGTTCACAATGAAGTCACCGGCGTGCCCGACCTCGAAGGCGTTGCTGTCAGCATGGCTGCCCGGCTTGAGGCGGCAGCGGAACCGGGTGAAATACTGGCCAGCCACAAGATTTATCATTACGGCAAACGTAGCGGGCTGTTCAAATTTATTCCGCGCCATGTAGCCTTGAAGAAAGGTATCGGCGCCATTGAGCAAGGTGATCAGGTTGAATGTTTTGCGGTGGAGGCAGAGAAAACCTTATCCGACCTATCGTGAGTCAAGCGGATGAATATGCTGCTTCCGCCAGAGCCCTTGCTGTTCTGGCTGACCTTAATCCTGAGTTTATTGTTGCTGGGCGCCGCCATTTTTTATGCCCCCTGGCGCCCGTTGGCAAGCCATCAATCCCGTCAACACTTGCTGTTTGCCACCATTCTTTTTTTAAGCCTGTTTTGGTTGATGCAGGTATCTGTGCAGGCTACCCTCGCATTTCATCCCATGCTGATGACCGTTGTTATGATGGTATTTGGCTGGAGCCTGGCGTTACTCATTGGTATGGCTGCATTGATGATGCTGGAGGTTTATCAAATAGCGTTACGCAGTTTGACTGTCGACTGGGATGTCGCGGTGAATCAATTTAATTTGTATACGCTTCCCGTGGATTTCTGTCTGGGTGTTGTCATACCGGTGAGCTGGGCATGGTTGGTTGTCTGGTTGATTAACCGTTGGCGGTTTAAAAATCCCTTCACTTATTTTCTGGGGGTAGGATTTTTTGGCGCCATGATCAGTTGCCTGTGGGTTGGGCTGGGAGCACTGCTGTTATTCTCGCTCACCGGTAGCGACATTGCGCTGGCCAGTGCCCGGGAACATTTTTTTGTGTTTCTGTTAATGACCTTTCCGGAAGGTTTTATCAATGGCGCGCTGGCCACTGTTTTGACGGTGCTTTGGCCCGACATGGTAAAAACCTACCGCGATGATTGGTTTTTGCAAAATTGACAGGCGTTTTTTTTCTTCAGCGACAGGGTATTTGTTATGGCATGGTTAAACACTGACTGGGACAACGAACTGAATCAGGTGCAGGACAGGGTCAACACTATCCTGGATGAAAAAGTTGAACCCATGCTGGATAGAACGGTAGAAAAAGCAACCACAGAGATCACGACGGTGATTGCAAAAGCGGAATTTGAACTGCGCGATAATACGGACCATTTCCTGACGGAGTTAGCTGCACAACGACAGCATATGGTGGCGGAGATGAAAGGCGTGATTCGTTATGCCGCCGTTGCTGCTTTCCTGGTTGTGGCGTCAGCCGTCTTGTTAATAAAATTTGTGGGTTTGTGAAATCACAGCAAGTCCGATTGCACGCAATGGCAATCGGACTTTTCAGCCGCTTTTTTATCTACTTCTTGTCAACTCTGACCAAAATTCCCATGCGATCCGTATTGGCTGCAGCCAGGTATCGTGGTGTGAGAATTGAGAGAAATCCCGTACGTCAATTTTTTTCACTGTGGCAAAACCGATTGTGTGGGACCGCACACAGCCAGGTCCAGTTGGGGTCGTCATTTTTTATCAGGTTTGTAAAGTAAGGATTTCTGTGCCGCTAGCGGCAGCAAAAACAGCCTCGTCCCGGAAAGTCATCACAAAAAAATTTAAAACTTTTTACTTTATTCCTGTTTTGTGACATTTTTGTTACGAATAGCGAAGTGCTGCTATGGATTTCATCTAAGGAGGTCGATATGCAGATTGTAGCGAAAGTCCCTACGGGAAAAGTCCCAGGTATAACAGCCCCTGTTAAATTTTTCGGCAGTGTTTTGCTTTCCTGTCCGCGTCTTGCGAAAGACCTGTTGGTATTGCCGGATCGCCTGCAGCGGGGTTGTGTCGCGGGTGTGGTGGTTATCGGTCTGTTGCTTATCGGTTGTTTTATTGCCTATGCCTATGTTGAAAAGAATCAATTGACCGACAGTTTCTTTTACGGTCAGGTGGAATTTTCGTTTATTGATCGGGGTTATCCGGAAATCTTTGGCTATGTATTAGAGCTGGCAGCGGCGGCATTGTTTTTATTGTTTGCAGTGGCACATCACAAGAAATCCTGGTTCGCCTGGTCCGCCATTATGTTTATTATTTTTCTTGATGATGCATTCAAACTCCATGAATCCATCGGCCAAGCTTACGTCGCCCTGTGGAGTCTGGACCCGGTGCCGGGAGATTTGCTGGGCTTTGCCACAACAGGTTTGTTTGCTGTGATATGTTGGGCAATTGGTGCCACCACAATAACCACCAAAGAAGACTTCAGTGCTTATCTGTTATTCAGTTTCTATTTTGCGTTACTGATTTTCTTCGGCGTTGGTGTCGATGCCTTGCACGGGTTATTCGGCGAGAACGTATCACAAACGGTCTTTACACTGGCGGAAGATGGTGGCGAGCTTTTGATGACGGCGATGATTGCCTTGTCGGCATTGGGCATGTGGTTACGTCAGAAGCATGCTGTTACCAATGCTGGTCGCATGCCATTAAATTCGGCGGCATCCAAATTTTAAACTTTTTTCATGTGGAGCAAAGAACGTGGTAACCACGTTCTTTGCCTGAATCAGAATCCTTCCTGTTTTCCTTACTCCTGATACGTCTCAATGCTCGGGCACGAGCAAATCAAATTGCGATCTCCATAGACGTTGTCGATGCGATTCACGCTTGGCCATACCTTGTGTTGCTTCAGCCAGGGCGCCGGGCGCCCGGCGGTGTCGCGGCTGTAGGCGCGATTCCAGTTTTCATCCATGATGTCATCTTGTGTGTGAGGTGCGTTGTGCAGCGCACTGGCGTCGGCACTGATTTCGCCGCTGGCCACTTGCGCAATTTCCTTGCGAATGGTGAGCATGGCGTCGATAAATTTATCCAGCTCTGCCTGGGATTCCGATTCGGTGGGCTCGATCATCAAGGTGCCCGCCACCGGGAAAGACATCGTAGGAGCATGGAAACCGAAATCCATCAAACGCTTCGCGATATCTTCTTCGCTAATGCCGCTCGCTTCTTTCAAAGGGCGCAGATCCAGCAAACATTCGTGAGCCACAAAACCATGGGTACCCTTGTACAAAATCGGGTAATGGTCGCCCAGTTTCTTCGCCACATAATTAGCGTTGAGAATCGCGTATTCCGTGGCCTGGCGCATGCCAACCTTGCCCATCATGCGGATGTACATCCAACTGATCGGCAGAATACTGGCTGAGCCCCAGGGCGCGGCAGAGATGGTGCCATTGGTGGTTTCTGTACCGGGCACATCCTGTACCGGATGCGAAGCGAGGAAGGGTGCAAGATGTTGGCCTACGCCAATCGGACCCATACCAGGGCCGCCACCGCCGTGAGGAATACAGAAGGTTTTATGCAAGTTGAGGTGTGACACATCGCCGCCGAATTTACCGGGCGCGGCCACGCCGACCAACGCATTCATATTCGCACCGTCGATATACACCTGGCCGCCAACCGCATGGATCATGTCGCACAGTTCGGTAATACCTTCTTCAAACACACCGTGGGTGGACGGGTAGGTGACCATGATGCAGGCAATCTTTTCGCCGTGGGTGGCGATCTTTTCACGCAGGTCATCAAGATCCACGTTGCCTTTGCCATCGCAGGCCACGACCACCACTTTGTAACTCACCATCTGCGCCGATGCCGGGTTGGTGCCATGGGCAGATGCCGGAATCAAACAAATGTCGCGCTCGGTTTCACCTTTGCTCTCAAAATATTTTTTGATGGCCACCAGGCCAGCGTACTCGCCTTGAGAACCCGCGTTAGGCTGGAGGCTGATGGCATCGTAGCCGGTGCAGGCTTTGAGCATCTCCTGCAATTCTTCAAACAACTGGCGATAACCCTGGGCTTGTTCCATGGGCGCGAAGGGGTGCATCTTGCCAAATTCCGGCCAGGTGACCGGAATCATCTCGGCTGTGGCATTCAGCTTCATGGTGCAGGAGCCGAGCGGAATCATGGACTGGTTGAGCGCGATATCGCGCGACTCCAGGCGCTTGAGGTAGCGCAGCATCTCGGTTTCGCTGTGGTAACTGTTGAATACCGGGTGGCTCAGGATGGCATCGCTGCGCAACAAGTCAGCGGGAATGGCTTTGCTGGCGGTCAGGTTTTTGCCTTCGGTAATCTGGCGATCCAGGCCGCGCAAATCAGAACCACTCACGCCGAAGACGGCCAGCAGTGTCTCCAGGTCGGCAAGGCTGGTGGTTTCGTTGAGGCTGATGCCCAAGGCATTTTTGCCCACCAGGCGCAGGTTGATCTCTGCATTTAGGGCGGCTTGGTAAATCGCTTTCTGGTTATCGCCCACTTGCACGGTAATCGTGTCGAAGAACTGGCTGTTGGCCAGGCCGAAGCCCTTGGCTTGCAAAGCAGCGGCGGCAATCGCGGTGAGGCGGTGGATACGGTTGGCGATGCGCTTCAAACCCTCCGGGCCGTGGTAGATCGCGTAGAACACACTCATCACCGCCAGCAGCACTTGTGAAGTACAAATATTGGAGTTGGCCTTTTCGCGGCGAATATGTTGCTCGCGGGTTTGCATCGCCATACGTAAGGCTTGTTTGCCGCGCGCATCAATGGACACGCCGATGATACGGCCCGGTGCGGAGCGCTTGTAGGCATCGCGGAAGGCAAAGAAACCGGCGTGGGGGCCGCCGAAACCCATGGGGATACCAAAGCGCTGGTTAGTGCCCACCACCACATCGGCACCCATACTGCCGGGTGATTTGAGCAACATCAGCGCCATCAGATCGCTGGCAACGGTAATCAGGGTGTTCTGGCTGTGGGCGGTGTCGATCAGGCTCGTGAGGTCGCGGATGTCGCCGCTGGAACCGGGATAGGAGAGCAGGGCACCGAAGTAATCACCATTGGCTACCTCATCCACTTTGCCCACCACCACCTCAAAACCGAAGTGCTCGGCGCGGGTTTTGACCACGGCGATGGTTTGCGGATGGGTGTCTGCATCCACAAAAAACACATCGGAGCGGCTCTTTTTATTCTGGCGTTTGCACATCGCCATGGCTTCGGCGGCGGCAGTGCCCTCGTCCAGCATGGAGGCGTTGGCCATCTCCATCCCGGTTAAATCAATGATCATCTGTTGGTAATTCAGTAAGGCTTCCAGGCGGCCCTGGGCAATTTCTGGTTGGTAAGGGGTATAGGCGGTGTACCAACCCGGATTTTCCAGCACATTGCGCAGGACAACATGAGGTGTGTGCGTATCGTAATAGCCCATGCCGATATAGCTTTTGAATACGCGGTTCTTGTTGGCGATGGCTTTCAGTTGCGCCAGGGCTTCGGCTTCGGTGACCGCATCGGCCAAGGCCAGCTCGCCGTTAAGGCGGATTTTTTCCGGTACGGTCTTGTCGATCAGTTCAGCGACAGAGGCCACGCCGAGCGCCGCCAGCATAGCGGCGGTTTGCTGTGCGTCCGGGCCGATATGGCGCTGGACAAACTCGTCGTGGTAAGCCAGTTGTGACAAAGAAGCTGAACGAAGATCAACGGACATAGGGAATCTCTTTAACTTGGGATCGGGGCAAAAGGGCGGGGCAGGCGGGCCTGCTCAAAAAGGCGGCAATGGTATCAATTGGGGGCGTTTTCGGCAATTGAGTGCGGCGCGGTTAAATGCAATCTGCCGGCGCTGTCACGCGGGAATTATGGCAATGTCGTCGCACGGAAATTTTCGGTTGCGAGTCTGGTATCATCGGTGGCAGATTGTTCGTCCCCGGCGCACGCGAGCCGCAAATACACCTACATAAGAACAACCCTTAACCATGTATCACAATTTTTTCGGACTGAGTGAACAAGCCTTTTCCATCGCGGTAAATCCTCGTTATTTATATATGAGTGACCAGCATCGCGAAGCGCTTGCCCATTTGTTATACGGTATCCAGATCGGCGGTTTTGTGCTGTTGACCGGTGAGGTCGGCACAGGCAAGACGACGATTATTCGCTGTTTACTGGAGCAAATGCCGGACAACACCGATATTGCGATCATTCTTAATCCCATGGCCAGCGCGCCGGAACTGTTATCGACCATCTGCGACGAACTGGGCGTGCGTTACATTGTCGATGGCTGGAGCACCAAAGACCTCACCGATGCGCTGCATCACTTCCTGCTGGAAAACCACCGCAAAGGCCGCAAGACGGTGTTGTTGATTGATGAGGCGCAGCTACTCAAGCCCACCGTGATGGAACAGATCCGGTTGCTGACGAACCTCGAAACCACCACTGAAAAACTGCTGCAAATTATCCTGGTCGGCCAACCGGAATTGAAAAAATTGCTCGCCCGGCCTTCATTGCGTCAGTTGTCCCAACGTATCACTGCACGTTTTCATCTGGAAGCCTTATCCCTGGCGGAAACCCATGCTTATATTGCGCACCGGTTGCGCATTGCCGGTATGCCGGATAACCGCAATCCCTTTACCGACCCTATCGTCAAGCGTATCCACAGTTTCAGCGGCGGCATTCCGCGTTTGATCAATATTATCTGCGAACGGATTTTGTTGGGGGCCTACGGCAAGAACCGCACGGTGATTGACAACGAAATCTTTGAACAGGCGGCGCTGGAGGTGTCGGGTACCAAGGCACACCTGACCACGCCGAGCCGCCTGCCGGTGATGCCGGAAAAATGGCTCTACGCGCTGGTGGGTGTGGCCGCAACCCTGGTGTTGGCGGTGGTGATCTGGTTCCTGGTGCCTTCATCGCCCACCGGGCCCGTGAGCGAGGCGGTAGCCGCTGTGCCGGTAAGCAGTAGCAGTGCGGCGGAATCCTCCTCGGCAGCCTCGATCCAGGCTCAGGCAAGCTCGGTGGTTGAGAGCAGTGCATCGACGGCTGCTTCTTCCGCTGTGGTTCAGGAAGAGATTGTCTTCTGGAGCCGGGATGAAGCGCGCGCGCGCCAGGCGCTGTTGACTTATCTGGGCGCGACCGCCGGTACCGGCTGCGTCGGCTCGGGCGAAGAGGGCTACGCCTGCGAAACCACTCGTATGACCACCTGGAATGAGTTGCGCGATCTTAATCGTCCCGCCGTGCTGACCTTGGTCACCGCCGACCGGAAGCTGGCTTATGTACTGGTTATCGGTCTGGGCGAGGAGAATGCACTGTTGTTGCGTGATGGAACGGAGTTTACGGTGCCCTGGAGCCGCATCGCCGAACTGTGGAACGATGAATTGCTGTATGTCTGGTTTCGTCCCGCCGGTTTCGACACGCCCCTGATGACTGGCCAGCGCGGACCGGCAGTCAATTGGCTCGCAGACCAGTTCGCCAAACTTGATCGCCAGGATTCACCGTTAGCGCGTAATGTGTATAACGACAAATTGAAAAAACGGGTGGAATTATTTCAGGAAAGTCAGGGCATCAAGCCCGACGGGATTGTGGGCGCGCAGACCTTGCGGCGGCTCAATGAAGTACTGGGCATCGATAAAGCCCTGATCACCCTGGAGGATCGCAAGTCCAGCGCCTCCTCTCGTGCCGAGAGCGAATAACCACCATGTCATTGATTCTTGATGCCCTGAATCGCGCAGACCGCGAGCGCAAAAATTCGCAGCCTACGCCAGACATCAATACGGTCCACGAAGTCAGTTATCGGCCGGGTGGTACGCGGGTACCGACCTTGTGGATTATTGGCGGGGTGTTGTTGGTCGCGCTGGTGATCTTGCTGGCTTACCTGTTGCTGCAAGCGCGCCAGCCGACCATGCCGACGGCATCTCCGGCAGCCATAACAGAGCAAACCCTTGCGCAGCCCTCAACCCCGCAAGCTGCAGCGCTGACGCCGAGCACACCGGTCGCGCCCGCTGATCCAGCACCGGATAACACGCCTGCTGAATCACCCGCCAAAGCCTCCGAAGCGGTCCATTCGCTCTACGCTGAAGCCGATGCGCCAGCGGTAGACGAGAAGATTAATGACCTCTATAAACCCGTGGAAGAACCGCCGGTGGTTGAGTCTGTGCCCGTACAGGTACCGGCAGTAACCTCTGTATCGCTGCTCGATACCCCATCGACAACGGAAACACCCCCGGCACCCGAGCCAGCCGCCGGAGCAGGCAAACATTACGATGCCATCGACAACGTGCCGGACTTGCGCCAGTTGCCCTGGAGTGTGCAGCAGGAAATTCCCTCGATTATCTATTCCCAACACAATTTCACCGGCGATGGGTCGAGCAATGTGGTCTTGAACGGCCAACCCCGGCGCGCAGGCAATCAGGTCGGCGGGCAACTGAACCTGGAAGAAATTTACGTCGACGGTGTGTTGTTGCGTTTCCGCGAACACCGCTTCAAGCTGCGCGCCCTGAACAACTGGGTGAATATGTAGTGTCTGGTCACTTTCGAATTTTCCCGTCAGCCATCGGCGGAGTTAAACATGTCCTATAGCGCTGTGTTGCTCGGGCTTTGCCAGTTTCTGTTTATGGCTTCGGTCGCCGTGGGGATCAGCTTCAACGGTCTGGTGGGCGAAGACCTTGCGCCGTCGCCGGGCCTGGCGACCCTGCCTTATCTGTTTATCACCGCCAGTACCGCCGCCCTGACCCTGATATTGCCGCGCGTGTTTGCCGCCCTGGGCTATCAAGGCGGTTTTATGGGGGGCGCGTTTATGGGGCTGATCGGTGGTTTGCTGGCCGCTTGGGCGGTCTGGCAAGCCTCGTTTGTCCTGTTTTGTCTGGCGGGCTTGTTGATCGGCATTTATCAGGCATCCGCACTCTACTACCGCTTTGCGGCAGCGGATGCGGTGACTGATCCGCACAAGGGCACGGCAATCGCGTGGGTACTCAGTGGCGGTATCCTGGCCGCGCTCTTCGGGCCGATGCTCGGGAGTCTCGGCCTTCATTTGCTGGAGCGAGAGTACGTAGGCTCCTACTTGCTTGTTGCCGTGCTGGCACTGGCCGCCTTGCCGGTGATCCTTTGCAGCCGTTTACCGGCGCGGCAGCCAGCCGACATTGAACGGCCACCCATTCCCCTGGCCGAGCTGTTGCGGTATCCGCAGATCAAGCCGGCCATGGTGTTCTGCGCCGGCGGCTACGCCATGATGATGTTGGTGATGCTCGCCAGTCCCCTGGCGATGCAGGGCTGTGGCTTTGGTGCTACGGATGCCGCCAGTGTTATCCAGTGGCATCTGCTCGGCATGTTTGCACCCTCACTCATCACCGGCCGTTTCATTGGCCGGTTTGGTCCGCAACCGGTGGCGCTGGTCGGATGCCTGGTGCTCGCATCCGGGTGCGTGCTGGCGTGGCTGGGGCAGGCATTGGTGAACTTCCATATAGCGCTGCTGCTGGTAGGTGTCGGTTGGAACTTGATGTATATGGGCGGCAGTACCCTGCTAACCCAGGTAGCGGACAGCTATGTGCGTGGCCGTTTACAAGCGCTCAATGAGTTTGCCACCTACGCCGTCATGACGGTAACAGCCGGCGTGACCGGATGGATCTACCACCAACTGGGTTGGCAATTGCTTGTCGCTACCGCTGCCGCATTCGTGCTGGTGATCCTGTGCGCCATGCTGGTACGGCTGTGGCGCGGGCCAGTGGCAGCGCGCTAGGCTGCATGGTCCGCGCGTCACCGCTTCGCTGTGTCGGCGGCAAAGGCTGCTATATTTAGTGGGCTCCGGCGATAGGGCCGGGCTCTTCCTGATGTAAATCGGCAAATCCAGCCACAGGATTTGCCCCACACGATGCAGTGGGCAAGATGCGTTGCCACATTGACTCTTGAAGGCTCGGTATACAGATAGATGCAGATCGACATTCCTGGTTACAAAATCGTCAGCACGCTTGGCCAGGGTGGTATGGCGACGGTCTATCTGGCGATCCAGACCTGTTTCGAGCGCGAGGTCGCGCTCAAGGTCATGTCGCCCCACCTGTGTACCGACGCCAGCTTCGGCGAGCGTTTCCTGCGGGAGGCGCGCATCGTTAGCCGGTTGATGCACCCCAATATTGTCACGGTTTACGACGTGGGTATTCATGAGGGACTGTATTACCTGTCTATGGAATACCTGCCGGGACACGACCTCAAACACAAGCGTTTTGAACTCAATCTGGTGGAGTCGCTGAAGGTCGTTAAAGACATCGCGCGCGCGCTGGATTATGCAGGTCGCAAAGGCTACGTCCACCGCGACGTCAAACCGGAAAACATCATGCTGCTCGAGGAAGACGGTCGGGCGGTATTGATGGACTTCGGTATCGCCCGGCCTTCGGATGTGGCGTCCGGCATGACCCAGACAGGCACAGCCATCGGCACGCCGCATTACATGAGTCCGGAGCAGGCGAAAGGGCTGTCGGTAGATAGCCGGGCGGATCTCTACAGTTTGGGGGTGGTGTTGTTTGTGCTGCTGACCGGGCGCGTGCCTTTCGATGCGGATTCAGCGGTCGTGGTAGGCATCAAGCATGTGTCGGAGGCCATTCCCCGCTTGCCCGACCACTTATGCATGTTCCAGCCCATCATCGACCGTGTGATGGCTAAAAACCCGGATGAGCGTTACCAGACCGGCAGTGAGTTGATCGCTGACCTCGACACTATCACCAACGACCAGATCCTGGCGGCGGTACGCGTAGAGGACGCCGTTCTGGATGCGGCGGTGGGTGATGAGCTGTCGCCGACCATGATCAACCCCTCGCCAATCCTCACGGGTGAGCAGATAGTGACTCACCCCAATACGGCGCTGGCCGATATGCCCTCGGCCATTGAGCCTTATCACGAACCGGTATCCACAGCGCCGCCAGAGGACAACCTGACGGCGTTGCCATCGAGCTTTTCCATCAGTGAAGAGGAGCGGGCCGAGCACCGTCATTACATCGCCGTAGCCCCGGCAGCCCAGTCCAATGGTTGGGTGGGTTTTGTCGTGCTGCTATTGGTGATTGGTGGCGTATTCTATTTTCGTAACGACCTGCGCCTGTATTGGCAGGACCATGTCAGGCCGGCGCTGGGGTTTGAACAACCACAACCGATTGGTGAGCCATCCGTATCGAGCCTGGCGCCCTCAAGTTCACCGACGGAACAGGCGTTGATACCCGCTGCCCCGTCACTGCAAGCGCCCGCCGAGGCGAACGCCAGCGCACCGGATTTATTGCAGCAGGCGCGGGATTTGCGAGCACAACTGACCAGCAACCCTGAGGTGGCGTCAGATCTCGCCATCATCTACCGCGCCGCCATGGTTGGTACTGATCCGGTTCAGCAAGCGGGTGGTCGCGAGGGATTGGCGGAACTGCAACATTTTTATGCCGCCAGTATCATCGGTGAGCTGGACGTCGATAACCTTGCCTCTGCGCAGTCGTATGGCGAAACGGCGCGCTCGCTGTTTAGTGAGGTGGAGCGCAATGCAGCATTAATCGACGCACTGAATCGTCTGGAGCAACAGGAATCCCTGCAAAGTCGCCTCCAACAAGCCCAGGCGTATCTGCACGAGGGCGTGCTGGATGAACCCCCTGGAGCCAACGCATTGGAGCTGTATCGCGCCGTCCTCACCGAAGATCCGGCCAATAGTGAAGCGAGAGCCGGCATCCTTGCTGTAGCACAGCGCTTTGGACAACTGGCGCAGGAGAAAGCAGAGCAGGGCGCCAGGGTTGCCGCATTGGCGCTGGTGGATAAAGGACTGGCACTGGCACCGGCTGACACGGAACTGCTCCGGCAGCAGGCGGCATTGCGCGAACAGTTACAGCAACAGGAAACCCAGGATCAAGCCCTGCTCCGGAAGGCTGAGTCCCAGCATATGGCGGGGCGGGTCATTGAGCCCCAAGGCGACAATGCCTATGAAACCTATCACTCGATACTCGCACGCAACGGATCGAATCAAGCCGCACTGGAGGGTATTGCCCGCATCGAGCAGACCCTGGTGAATAATATTCAAGGGTTGATTGAGCGTCACCGCCTGCTGGATGCCCAAAGTGCCATCGCCAGTGCACGCGAACGTTTTCCCCGCAGTCAGGCGTTACTCGCCCTGAAGGTTCGCGCGGAGCAGCTGCTGGAGCAGAACCAGCCGACCATCGGCCACATGGTGATCAGCAACCGCGAGATAAGCGATATCCACCAAACCCAAGCCGAGACCATACCGGCGGATCGTGTGATCTTTATCGGCTTTGAATACCGGAATTTCAAAGATGGCACCTCGGTTCTGCAGGCCGTGCTTTATGATGGCGCGCGCAGCATCCAAATGGCGCAGGTTCCCGTCATCGTCAGCGGCAGTGAGGGCATCCAGTATTTCCGCATTGAGCAACCTATTGCGGGGTTTGCCGAGGGTGGTTATCAGGTTGATCTGATGCTCGATGACCAGACCCTGGTGACCACACGTTTCAACGTCAAGAAGTGACCCTATAGAAGTGCCCCTATAAAAGCAGCATCCCCTATAATCAGTGCTTCGTTGACCCGCACCCCTAATTGAGGACGCTTCATGAAATCACCCTATATCCTGCTGCTCGCATCCGTGTTTCTGGGCGCGTGTCAGCTGCAACCCGATATCCAGCAGATCAAGGATCAGAACCGCCAGTTGAGCAGTGATTTGCAACGGGCTCAGTCGGATATTGCGCAGTTGAAAGACCAGGAGCTGCGTTTGCGCGAGGAGATCGCGGAGTTGAACCGGGTCAATGATGTGCTCGATGTCGAGAAAATGTCGCGTATCCAGGAATCTTCAGTATTGCGCAGCCAGGTGCGCCGTTTTGTACAAAGCCAGATTGATGCCTACAAGGATTTCATGGTGCTGGGCGGGCTGTTGGATTATGTCGGCGGGGAACTGGTTGAGCGCAGCAGCCTGGAAGACCAACCCTTACTGCTGGTCGATCTGGCTAACCCTATCCCCGCTTCAGGCACCTTGACGGGAGTGGGGGGCTACTTTGCCAAACCCGGTAAGTTCAGTGTAAAAGTGCTGCGCCCAATGGATGACAAGTTGGTCGTGATTTGGGACAGTAACCCCCTGCAGGTATACCAAACCGGTATCAACCAGTTGAATTTTCCCGTCAGTGTGGTGGTAGAGGCGGGCGATGTCATCGCGTACCATTTCGCTGAAGGCGTGCTGGTCAGTTTTGATGAAGGGACCGGTGACACGCGCTTCCAGACCGAAGCGGTAAAACTGGGCGAGCTGCTCAAGCCTGCTTCCCTGTCGGGCGAGAAACGCAAGCGGGCATACTCCCTGGGTGTTTACGGTTTGTTGAACTGAATACAGACGCCGTTATCACTTGCCGGGTATTTTATTCGTTATAGTTAGCAACCCCGGTTTTATTTACATCAACAAGAATAAATGGAATGGTTTATGAAGCGTTTACTTGCTGTAGCAATGTCATTGATGTCGGTCTGCGCGATGGCGGACAACGCACGCGGCTTCTATGTCGGTGTGGGCATGACAGAATTTATGTACGACGATGAAATGATCGATGTGGGCAACGCGCGCACTGCCGAAATTCTTGGCGGTTACAAATACAACGCGGCCCTGGGCATGGAAATTCGCTACGGCACCGGCGTGAATGAAGGTGAGAGCGAAGGCGACAATGATCTGCCCGGCCGGCTGGAGCGGGATATCGACAGTTATTATGCGGTGTATTACAAGCCTGAGCTGATCAACGATGAAGCCAAGCTGTATTTATTGCTGGGTTATATGGATGTGGATTCCACAGAATCCGTTGTCGCTGCCGACGGCAGTACGATATCGGAGCTGGATATCTCTGAATCCGGTGCATCCTATGGCGTGGGTATCGGGTTTATCCTCAATGAGCGGTTTAATTTCAATATCGAATACCGCACCTTGCCTGAGCAAAACGATGTAGAAACCGAGATCGTCAGCGCGAATTTTGATTATCGTTTTTGATTATGGTTTTAAAGAAAAAGAAACGGGGCTCTGTGGCCCCGTTTCTTTTTATGGTGGCTTTTTTGGGCTGGCTTTTATCAGGAACCCATCTTGCTTTGCAGGTAGTTTTGCAAGCCAACGGTGTCAATCAGGGACAATTGGGTTTCCAGCCAATCCACATGCTCTTCTTCAGACTCCAGAATGTCTTTAAGCAAATCGCGGCTGATAAAGTCATTCACTGATTCGCATAAAATAATCCCTTCGCGTAAATCCGGGATCGCTTTAAGCTCCAGGTTCAAATCTGATTTCAGCATCTCCTGGGTGTTTTCACCGATATTTAATTTGCCCAGATCCTGTAAGTTCGGAATGCCCTCCAGGAACAAAATACGTTCAATCAGCGCATCGGCGTGTTTCATTTCATCAATAGATTCGTGGTATTCATGGTCGGCCAGTTCTTTCAGGCCAAAATTCTTGTACATACGTGCATGCAAGAAATACTGATTGATGGCCACCAGCTCATTGCCCAGTACCTTGTTCAGTACTGCAATTACCTTGACGTCGCCTTTCATAGTCGTCTCCTTAAGAGCGGTGAGGGGATAAACACGGTTAGATGATGTGCCAGGACAAAGATGGGCCTGTCGTTGGCGTATTAGACCGACAGTCTGGCCGTATTTATGCGAGTCGTCAAGGCTAAGTGCTTGATCAGTAAGGGAAAATAAACAAGATGAAGAAGTATTCTTATTGCGTTTTACATTGCTCCGTTAGCAGGAGCAATGCGTACAGAATCAGGCGACCGCGTAATACTGGGGATATCCGTTGGCGGTGGGAACTTCAGCGAGGGTTTCCTGGATAATTTCACGAGCAGAGATGCCGCACTTGCCGCATTGGCTGGCAACCCCGAGGCATTTACGCAATTGGCCAACAGAGGTGGCACCATCGTAAATTGCTTCTTTGATCTGGCTGTCAGTAATACCTTTGCACAAGCAGACGTACATAATGTGGGCTCTCAAGGATGTTGAGGTGAGTACGCGAAGATATTAATGTTAATGAGAATCTGTGTCAATCATACCTGAGAATAATTGTTATTTAATAATCCTAGCGAAGGTAGTCGCGTGATTAACTCATCAAATGGTTATAGCGAAAAGTGTTATGAGGTTATATAGAAAATTAATATGACTGATTGGATGGGGTGTGTATCATAGCTGACTGCTATTGGCTAAATAGTTTTTAATTGGTAAAACCTTGCGCGTTTGACGCAGTCTTTAGTTGTTCGGCACATTCCGAATCCCTATTTCCGGGTATGAAGTGTCTTCATACCATTTTTTTCAACCCGTCACATACAGGAGAATCGACATGGGCGTATTAGTAGGTAAACCAGCACCGGATTTCACAGCTGCCGCTGTTCTGGGCAATGGTGAGATTGTTGACAGTTACACCTTATCCTCTGCCATCAAAGGCAAAAAAGCCGTAATTTTCTTTTATCCGCTGGACTTCACCTTTGTATGTCCTTCCGAGTTGTTGGCGTTTGATCACCGCATGGGTGAGTTCCAGAAGCGCAACGTGGAAGTCATCGGTGTGTCTATCGACTCCCAGTTCTCTCACAACGCCTGGCGTAATACCCCCGTTAATGACGGTGGTATCGGTCCGGTCAAGTACACCCTGGTAGCGGATGTTAAGCACGAGATTTGCCGTGCTTACGACGTTGAGTCAGAAGGTGGTGTGGCTTTCCGTGGTTCATTCCTGATTGACGAAGAAGGTGTTGTACGTCACCAGGTTGTGAACGATCTGCCGCTGGGTCGTAACGTTGATGAGATGCTGCGTATGGTTGATGCCCTGGCATTCCACCAGGAGCACGGCGAAGTATGTCCAGCCGGTTGGAAAGAGGGCGATGCAGGTATGGACGCATCACCTGCCGGTGTGGCCAAGTACCTGAGCCAACACGGCGACAAGCTCTAAGTCATCCGTTTTGGTTGATCAAGAACCCGGCTCACAAGGCCGGGTTTTTTATGCCTGTTTCGGCGCCGGCGCCGGATTTCTGTTAGCGATTTTGTACGGTGGCTGTTAGATTACGGCCTTTGTTTGACAGGACAGGCACAAATCCCCATGACGAATGCTGCACGCAAGATTGACCTTGATCCGAGTTGGCTGGAATATCTGGCTCCGGAATTTGAAAAACCTTACATGGTGCAACTTAAAGAATTTTTGTTGCAGCAAAAGCAAATGGGTAAGGTGATTTTCCCGCCTTCCAAGCAAATCTTTAACGCCTTCAATACCACACCATTGGACCAGGTCAAGGTGGTTATCCTCGGGCAAGATCCTTACCACGGTCCCGGTCAGGCACACGGCCTGTGTTTCTCGGTGCAGCCGGGTGTAGATGTGCCGCCTTCGTTGCAGAATATCTTTAAGGAAATCGCGCGCGATCTGGGTATTGCACCGCCGGGGCACGGCTGTTTGCAAGCGTGGGCGGAGCGAGGTGTGCTATTACTGAACGCGACCCTGACCGTAGAACGCGCGCGCGCCGGATCGCATCAGGGGCAGGGTTGGGAACAGTTTACCGACCGCGCCATTCAGGTGGTGAATGAGCAGTGCGAGGGCGTGGTGTTTATGCTGTGGGGCAGTTACGCGCAGAAGAAAGGCCAGTTTATCGACACCCAAAAACATCTGGTGCTCAAGTCACCGCATCCGTCGCCTTTGTCAGCCCATCGCGGTTTTATCGGCAACGGGCATTTTTCCAAAGCTAACGACTATCTGCAGCAACAGGGCAAGGCGCCGATTGACTGGCGTTTGTAGCATGCCAATTAATTCAATAGCGCCATTGCGGCTTCCATCTCGGCGGACAGGTCTTCCGACTCTGCCAACTGGATATCCGGGTCCATACCCAAGCGTTCAAAGGCGGTGACCTGGTGATAATCCACTTGCCCCATCGGTGAATCCGTACCCACATAACTCTGCAGCATGGCCACGGTAACAATGTCGGCATAATCGGCTTTGGCCGCTTGCCGGGTGAAATCCACATGCTGGGACGGGATGTGAGCCAATTCTTCCGGGAATCCCCAGGTTTTCAGAATCAGGTCGCCGATAGGCGCGTGCAGGTTGTCGATCACCTTATCGAGGGTCAGGCTGTCATTCAGTAGCGCGGGATTTTCTTCGGCGTAGGTCAGGATGGGCAGCACGCCGATCTTGTGAATCAAGCCGGCCAGCGTGGCCTGATCCGGCCGCAGGCGCGTGTAATGTTTGCACAGCACATGGCAAATGCCCGCAATCTCACTGGAACGGCTCCAGACATCGCGCATGCGCATATCAACCAGGTCAGAGGTGGCCTGGAACATCTGCTCCATCGCCAATCCCGTGGCAATATTGCTGGTGTACGCGATTCCCAGGCGCATAACCGCTGCCTTCAGGTCTTCAATGGGGCGGCTTGCTCTTAATAAGGGGCTGTTGGCCACCCGCACAATGCGGGCACTCAACGCGGCATCGTTGCCGATAACCTGCGCAAGCTTTTCCAGGTCGGCATTGGGGTCGTCAGCCACCTCCCTGACGCGCAGTGCGACTTCAGGTAAGGTCGGTAATACCAGACGGTCGTTTTTGATAGCGGTAATAATTTCCTGGCGGACTTTTTCTACGATTAAGCTCATCGGTGGCCCTGCATGTCGAAAGGTGGAACGGCCGCGCATGCGGCATCTAAAGAGTCATCAGGTATTTTCTTCACTAGGTATAGCATAGGGAAGCGGCAGGTGTTCGAGTTTTTTGTGCCCGAGCCAGGCATCGGTGAGTTGTGCATCAATGATGTTGACCAGTGCTTCAACCCGTTGTGGACTGGCGTAGGCCGCCATGACAATCTCGCCTATCGCGCTGCCCTGGCTGTTATTGACGGTGCTGCCCGGCAGCGGCAGTGCGGCTTCATCGGCGATAAAAGTAAAACGCTGCATGTGCCGCTTCAGCGTGCCGCGATAATGCAGGCGCGCCACGATCTCCTGGCCGGTGTAGCAACCTTTGCGAAAATTTACAGCGTTGACCAATTGGTAATTGAGTGATTGCGGGGTAAACAGCTCATCACTTTCCGGTCGCACTTCACCGATACCCGCGCGAATATCCAGCAACGTCCAATAATTTTCCGCAGCGGGATGTGTGTGTTGGGACAGGGCTGCAAGCACCGGCTCCGCATCCCCGGCCAGCCAGCATTCATAACGCTGTTGATCGAGTTTGATGATGATATGGTCACCTGCTGCAACCCACTCATCGATGTGTTCGGGTGCCTGGCCAAGCGTGGTACGCAGGAGCGATTCGGCTGCCGGTCCATGCAGTCCAACCCGACGATAATGTGCGCTGTGATCAACTAATTTGGCTTTGGAAAACACAATGTATTTTCCAAATGTTGCCAGGGCTTTCTCAATCAAACCACCGTGCATGCGCAGCAGGATGCGTTGTTCATCCCGTTGCAGTGCGCGAAAGCTCAACAACATACGTCCTTTAAGATTGCACTGCGCACCCAGGCGCGTAACGTGATTGGCTAATTCCCGCACATCGCAGGTGACCTGGCCCTGTAAAAATTTCGCAGCATCCGGGCCCTCTACGCCCAGCAACGCGTAGTGGCCGAGATCCGCAAGACAGGTTTGCGTTTTGAAATCGGGGCTATCAATCAACTTGAGCAGGGATTGATCAGCGATTGTCAGTTGTTCAGTCAAGATCCAACTCCACAAGTAATTTGTTCTCAGATGATGCACGCCATGATAGAGCTATCCGCGGGCTAACAACAGTGCCAGCGCTCATCAAGGGTGTGCGACGCAATTATTCAGCATTCCCGGCCTGCCTGACTATACTGACAGATAACCTGACTGAGCCAGCCGTCGCCACGCTTGGCTGCAATACATAATGAGTGGGATGTTATGAAGCGCAACACCGAATACCGCCATTACGCCAAAATTCGTGGCAGCAGTTATTACAAGTTGTTGTTGTGCTGCTTGCTGACCCTGGTGGCCATGTATGCGCACCGTTTTTTTCCCACCAGGAATTTAATTCTGGCGCCGTCTTCCGAGGTTGCGGCGTATTTATACATGAGTGAATCGCCCAGCGGGGAGTCGCAGGCGTATTGGCTGGATGCTGAACAATTACGCTGGCGTTGCGTTGTTGTAGCAGATGGGCAGGATTATACCTGCGGCTTTCATATTATTATCGGTGGTGGCCAAGGCACCGAGGGGCTCGACCTGTCCGGCTACGACACGATTCATGTAGATATTGACTATACCGGCAGCGATAAGCGATTGCGATTTTATATGCGCAATTACGAGCCGGGGTTTTCTGATATCAATCGCATCGACACAGCTAAATTTAATAATGTTTATATTCCCAGCCAATTTGTGAATGACCCTTTGACGCTCCAGTTAAAGGAATTTTCAGTCGGTGAATGGTGGGTGACGTCTTATCAGGTGCCGCGTGAATTTTCCCAGCCAAATTTTCGCAATGTTGTCGCATTCGGGATCGATTTAAGTTATCCGGCGCCCATAGGCCAGCATGATTTTAAATTGAATCGGCTGGAATTTGTGGGGCTCTGGATTTCGGCGGAGCGTTGGTATTTCAGTATCCTGGTGTTCTGGATCTTCGTGATAATTGCCGCAGGCGCAATCAAGCTGGCCACCTTGCGCCGCAGCGTCATGGTGGAGCGTTTGCGCCTGGCAAAACTGGCCAATCAAAATAATTTACTGGCCCAGCAAAGCGATAAATACAAACAACTGTCCATGACGGATCATCTCACCGGGCTGCTGAATCGCCAGGGAATAACAGATTATATTGAAGACCATTTTGGCGCGGGTGTTGAACGGCAGGTGTCGCTACTGATTATTGATATTGATCACTTCAAGCAAATTAATGACACACTCGGACACGACGGTGGTGACAAGGTGTTGCGTGCAATTTCCGCATTGATAACCGACAACATTCGCCAGACAGATCGCGCGGCGCGTTGGGGTGGGGAGGAGTTTATTGTGATTCTTCCCAACTCGCAGCCTGAGGACGCCTACCTTACGGCGGAAAAATTACGCAGCAAGATCGCCTGTGCCCGGTTTGAGGATTTTCCGCAGCTTGTGGTGACGGTCAGTATAGGCGTTGGGTCGCATCAATGTAAGGATGCCTTTCACCACCTGTTCCGCCGGGTGGATGTGGCGCTTTATCAAGCCAAGGCGCAGGGGCGCAACCGTACCGTTGTCGCCGCCACCTACTAAACCTTGCTGGCGACGGGAATGAATTGCGTTATACTGCGGGGCCGTTTTATCAGGTTAGCAGGTAGTCAATCGTGGAGATAAACCGTTTATTTTGGGGAAGCCGGCGCGGCATGTTAGAGCTGGATTTGATCCTGCTGCCCTTTCTGGAAAATGTGTATCCCGGCCTGCCGCAAGACGATAAAGAACGTTATTGGACATTGCTGGAATCTGAAGACCAGGACATGTACGCCTGGTTTATTAACCGTGAAGACCCCCAGGACCCGAATCTGCAAAGGATTGTTGACATTGTTCGCGCTAATACCGGGCTTCAGAAAAAAAGCTGACGCGCCGCCCTCTGGTTGTACTTCCCGTCGCGCTTCTCATTACCCCTCGCCTCATGAACCGGCAACATTGCCCGCGCCGGAGATGTTGGCGGTTCCTCTGCGGCCTTCCCGTCAACTGTGGTATGCCCAATGTCTGGTGCATGCAGTGCTGGCGATCAGTGTGACAATGGCGGTGATGCCGTTGGTATCCGTGCAGCCATCCTGGGGTTTTTTATGGTTGGCAGGTATGGCGGGTTTGTCGATCAGTCTGCGTGCGTGTTACCGCTATTGGTGCAGCTTGCCCTGCGTGTTGCGCATAACCGGGCAGGGGTGGGTGCTTGACCACGGCGACAGTCGACGTGCGATTGTCCTCGCAGATGACGCCGTGGTGTTGTCCTGGTTAATGGTGTTGCCCTGTCGCGATACCCATAACCGGGCACGCCTTTATGTCGTTATCCTGCCCGACAGTACATCGCCGGATATGCATCGCCGCCTGCGCGTCTGGTTGCGCACGCGGCGTTAAACACTTACAAAAAACTGACCTTCATAATACCGCCGCGATACAGCCCCAGATATAAAACAGTACGTTCGCCTTCCTTCACTGCTAACAAACTCCGGACACCACCAAAGAGCGATTGGCTGGGGTACAGATATTTTGACCAGTTGGTACCGCCATTTTTTGAAATCTCCAGAATCAGGGGTTGCGGTGTGTCCCAATTTTTATCCCAACCGGCCGTGTAGAGTGTCTGTGGATCATCCGGATCAAGCGCTACATCAAAATAAAAACGGTAATCCACATCGCCTAGTAAATTGGTCCAGGTTTCACCGTTATCCGTGCTTTCCAGTACACCGCCTTCACCGCTGGCCAACACACGTTGATCATTGGTTGCATCAAACTGTATGCCATAAATAACGCTGGGGTTGGGCAGTAAGTCGGAATAGCTGCGTTCTTCTTCGGTATCCAGCGAATATACCCGCAACACTAATTGCTCCAGCGCATTTTGGCCGCCGTACCAGATTTCATTGGTGGCCGGATTGCGTTTCACGATGGTTTTGCGTTGGCCGAATCCATGCCATTCACCGCTCAAAATTTCCCAGTTACGTCCCTCATCCAGAGAGCGTGCCAACACTTCAATACCGGTTGCGTAAAGCGCATTGTTATCGTCGTCGTAGTGCAGGCCATGGATCGCTTCCGGATCAGCCTCGCCGCCGAAATTATGGGTAACCGCAGCCCAGGTGGCACCGCCGTCCGTGGTTTCCTGCAGGCCATATTGCGCGATTTCATCAACAAGGCGCGATGTAGAGGCCAGAAAATGTTCATCATCCAGAAACGCGATATCCAATACTTCGCTGTTGCTCAGCCCCTTCGCTTGCCAGCGGCCATTGCCTTTGACTTTGCTGTACAGCCCGCGATCTGTCGCGGCAAAGAGTTGCCCGTCGTGTTCATACAGGCGCAGGACAATCCGCCCCTGGAGACCATCCGGTTCGATACTGAAGTCCGCTTTGGGTGGTTTGTCATCGCTGCCGCAACTCGCCAGGAAAAACAGGCTGAGGCACACCAGAGCAAATGAACGGACGAAGAATGTGACACGCATGTAAGCAGCTCCATTGAATGATTTTTCATTGAACAGAGTATGCAGCGCGTGAAAAAAAGGAGTGGTAAAAAATTGTACCTGCTTGTGAGAATCTGTAACGAGTCGGGCGCAGTGCATGCATTAATAAAGGTGCATGCACTGATGTTTAACGTGCACGCACCGGCCGCCCGACATGATCAATCCTTGCTGACCACGATATCCTGCCCGGCAAAATTCATCGGCACCAGGATGGTATCGCGGGCGACAGCGGATTTTTTAGGGTAATCGAGGGAAAAGTGTAAACCGCGACTTTCCTTGCGTTCGATAGCAGAACGAATAATCAGCTCCGCAACCGTGGCGAGGTTACGCAATTCAATCAGGTCGCTGCTGACTTTGTAGTTGCTGTAATACTCGGCAATTTCCTTGCGCAATAACTTGATGCGATGGGTCGCCCGCTCCAGCCGTTTGTGGGTGCGTACGATGCCGACGTAGTCCCACATAAACCGGCGCAATTCATCCCAGTTATGCGAGATCACCACATCTTCATCGGAGTTGGTCACGCGCGATTCGTCCCACTGTGGTGACGGGTCGGGTTCGCAAATGTCGGGCAGGTTGGCGAGGATATGTTCAGCCGCCGATTGCGCATACACAATGCATTCCAGAAGCGAATTGCTCGCCATGCGGTTGGCGCCATGCAATCCGGTAAAGGAGGTTTCGCCGATGGCGTAAAGATTTTGCAAATCGGTTTGACCATTTTTATCCACCACCACGCCGCCACAGGTGTAGTGGGCGGCCGGCACCACGGGAATGGGCTCTTTGGTGATGTCGATACCAAACTCCAGGCAACGCGCTTTCACCGTGGGAAAATGTTCGCTGATAAATTCCGGCGACTTGTGGCTGATATCCAGGTACACACAATCGCAACCCAGGCGTTTGATCTCATGGTCGATAGCGCGCGCCACTATATCCCGCGGAGCCAGCTCGGCTCGCTCGTCAAAACGAGGCATAAAGCGCTCGCCGTTTGGTAAACGCAGATAGGCACCTTCGCCGCGCAAGGCTTCGGTAATCAAAAAGGTTTTTGCTTTCGGGTGATACAGGCAGGTAGGGTGGAACTGGTTAAATTCCATATTGGCAACACGGCAACCAGCGCGCCAGGCCATGGCGATACCATCGCCACTGGCGCTATCCGGGTTGCTGGTATAAAGGTACACCTTGCTGGCACCGCCCGTGGCCAGCACCACCACCTTGGCCTGGAATACATGCACGTGGTCGTCTTCATGGCTCAGGGCGTAAGCGCCGGTGCAGCGCAATTTGCGTGAGCCGGCATCCGCCTGGGTAATGAGGTTGATGGCCACATGGTGTTCAAAAATATGCAGGTTATTTTGCTGGGCGCGTTCCAGCAATGTGCTGTGTACCGCCTGGCCGGTCGCATCGGCACTGTGGATGATACGGCGATGGCTGTGCCCGCCTTCCTGGGTAAGGTGGTAATCCTCCTTGCCGCTTTCCTTGGTAAAACTCACGCCCTGGTCAATCAACCATTGGATGGCGCCTTTACTGCGTTCCACCGTAAACCGTACCGCGTCTTCATGGCACAGGCCAGACCCGGCCACCAGGGTGTCAGCGACATGGGCATCAATAGAATCCTGATCGTCCAATACCGCCGCAATACCGCCCTGGGCAAACCAGGTAGAACCTTCGTTGGCCGCACTCTTGCTGAGCAGCGCGACCTTGGCATGGGTGGCAAGGTTGAGGGCCAGGGTCAGCCCGGCAGCGCCGGAACCTATGACCAATACATCGTGGTTGTAGTGTTTGTTCATCAATACGGGTCCGTATCAGAAAATCGTTGCAAGACCGGCGTTATCAATACCAGGTCTTCAGCGGCCGTGCAGTATATACAAGCCGGTGCCCCAGTTTAACGCCCGCACCGATTGTCCTCTACAGGGATTTTTAGGCGCCCTGTTTACCGCCGGGTCATATATACGCAAGCTTGTGTGGGCTGGCTTACTGACAGGATGATAAAGCCCGGTATGATAGGTGGCGCCTGAACTTTTCTGATGGGGGTGAGTCTATCTGCCAGTTCGAAATGAGCCCCTGTCTGCGATTTAAAGGCTTTCATCTTCGCAAGTGATTGATTGTGCAGTATTAACTTTTGCAGGTAAGCTGTGCATTCATAACAATTCATAGCCGCAGGGCTGGGTCTTATCTGACTTCGGTGGTCCCGAAGTGCTTGGGGGTTTTAGCAGAATGACAGCGCAAATAGCGCAAGATGCGGATCAACAACTGGTTGAACGCGTTCAAAAAGGCGATAAACGTGCCTTTGACTTGCTCGTAATCAAGTATCAACACAAAATCCTGGCGATCATCAGCCGCTTTATCCGCGATCATGCCGAGGTTCATGACGTAGCCCAGGATGCCTTTATCAAGGCCTACCGGGCGCTGCCCAACTTTCGTGGGGACAGCGCTTTTTACACCTGGATGTATCGCATCGCGATCAACACCGCCAAGAATCACTTGGTCGCGCGCAACCGCCGTCCGCCAGCCAGCGATGTCGAAGTGGATGAGGCAGAATTCTATAACGGTAACGATGCACTAAAAGAAATGAATACCCCGGAGCATAACCTCCTGACGGAGGAATTGCAGACGGTGATTGATCAGGCGATTCGCGACCTTCCGGAGGACCTGCGTACAGCGGTGACCTTACGCGAGATGGAAGGGCTCAGCTACGAGGATATCGCCGCGATCATGGACTGCCCGGTCGGTACGGTACGCTCGCGGATCTTCCGCGCACGGGAAGCTATCGATAAGCGCATCCACCCTTTATTAAGCGAAGTCTGAAACCTTGCAAGTGAACTGGCGATGCGCAAGAACGGAGCAAAATCTGTAACCAAATGAAACATTTAACGCTTCGCTTCGACATTTAATGCATATTTTTTTAACTAAACTTAACGAAAACTGGCACGGCGCTGAACCTTTGTAAAACTGTCGTGTCTTTTGCAACAAGTACAACTCGTTGCTGTTTGACGGGTGAGCGCGAGTGAACCATATTGAGCCCCCGCATCATCGGCAAGCGGGTTTCTACGAGATGTCTATACAGAGGTAAATCTCAGCATGACACAGCAAAATACCCATCATCCATTGGCAGAGTCCCTTTCCGCGCTGATGGATAATGAAGCCTCGGAATTGGAATTGCAGCGTGTTCTTAAAGCCAGCGACGCTGATTCAGAGGTAAAAGCGACCTGGTCCCGCTATCAAGTCGCCCGTGCTGCCCTCCATCGTGACCTGCCAATGCTTGAAGTGGGTGATTTTGCAGCCCGTGTCAGCGCTGCGCTGGAACAGGAAGAAACTCACACCCTCACATCGACTACCCCGGCAACCCCGGAAAAGAAAGCCGTGCAATGGTGGCAAAATGTTGCCCGCTTTGCGGTGGCTGCATCGGTGGCTGGTGGTGTGGTGCTGTTTGCCCAGAACTTCGGCGGTGTTGCTCCGGAAGCGCCAGCAGCGCTAGCCGCAACACCCCAGGCAGATGTGCCGACCACCGCCGTGGTGCCCGCACCTTCATTGCCGGCGGGATACCACGCACAACCCCTGAGCGCCCGCGCTGTGGGTTTGCAAACCGGTTATGAGTCGCGTCAGCAGGATAATCGCCAGGTGATCTTCGTGCCGCTGCCCAGCTCGCAGACCGCAGCCCAGGTCTCCGACGACGAAGTGCGGGATTACCTGAACAAATTAATTGAAGAGCATGCCGATAACGCGGCATTGAACAGTGGTCAGGGTATGCTACCCTTTGCGCGAGTTGTGTTGACCGAAGAAGATTAATCCCTATGCGTAAAGCTGTATTGATTCGCTCGTTGAGCGGCCTGTTGTTATTGCAGGCCGCTCAATTTGTTTTTGCCCAGACAGAAACACAAACTCCTTCCCAAGCCCAAGCCCAAGCCCAAGCCCAAGCCCAAGCCCAAGCCCAAGCCCAAGCCCAAAGCCTGCAGGCGCTATTTGCCAAGATGTCCCGGGTATCGCACAACCTGAACTACCAGGGCTCTTTCACTTACGAACACCAGAACACCAGCATCTTGCAGGGGTTCCGTGTGTCTCACTGGGTGGAAGAAGGCGTTGAGCACGAACGCCTGTTATACCTGAACGGGCCTGAGCGCGAGATTGTTCGCCACGGCCAGGCGCTGGACTGCTTTTCTCCCGGCGACCAATTGCTGCAAGGGCGCCTGAGTTCGATTGGCTCACGCCTGATCGGGCTTGATGAGTTATACCAATTCCAGATTCGCTACACCGAACGTGTCGCGGGGCGCATGGCGACCGTACTGCAAGTCGTTCCGCGTGACGAATTTCGCCATGGCTACGTGTTGAGCGTGGATCAGGAAACCGGTCTGGTTCTTAAGTCCCTGATGATCGACGGCACCGGGCGCATCCTGGAGCGCTACCAGTTCCTGGAGCTGGATTTGAATCCGGACATCAAACAATTACAGGAAGCCCCGGCAGCCAAGCTGCACCGTGTGGCCAACGCCGAATTGGGCGGCTGTAATAAAACCCAGGGCGGCGAGCCGGAAGGCTGGAGCTTGAAGTGGATTCCAACCGGTTTTGCCTTTGTGGGCCAGCAACGGGTGCGTGAATCCACCGACATGCTGATGTTCACCGATGGCCTGTCCACCTTCTCTGTATTCATTGAACCGGCTTCTAACCAACCTCCGGAAGGTATCGGGCAGCGCGGTGCTACCGTGGCGTTTATGAGCAAGGTAACACGCAATGACCAGACTCATCGGCTCACCGTTGTGGGAGAAATCCCTGCGGTAGCGGCGGAGCAAGTCGCCGCCGGTGTTGAGGCCAAGTAAATCCGCACTGATAACGGGTGGAGCTTCCACCCGTCTTGCCGTCGAAGTCGTACCGCAATTCCTGCATAATGCGCCCCTGAACTGTCCATGAGGTGGTGGCATGATCCATGAAAAAGGCCGCATCGTAGCCATAGAGCCGGAAGGCATCTGGGTAGAGACCATCCAGCGCTCTACCTGCAATTCCTGTAGCGCTGAAAAAGGCTGCGGCCAAAGCCTTATGGCAAAACTCAGTGGCCACACCTCGTACCTGTGGGTTTTGCTCCAGGGCCGCGATGCCACGCAATACCAGTTGGGTGATGAAGTGGAAATCGGGGTGCCGGAAAGTGTTGTGGTAAACGGTTCGCTGTTTGCGTACCTGGTGCCGCTGTTGGCGATGATGCTGGCAGCAGGTGTAGCGCAGCAACAATTTGCCCACGAGGGCATCACCATCCTCTCTGCATTTATCGGCCTTATTGCGGGCGCTCTGGTGGTTCGCTGGCGCTCGCATTACAGTCGCTTTGACAGCCGCTTGCAGCCCGTCCTGATTGACGATCAAAAACCGTTGCGTATTCACCCCTGATGCTGCGTATTACTTCCAGTGTATGTGTTCCCCTTCACGAGATTGAGCTGACGGCTATCCGCGCGCAGGGCGCGGGCGGGCAAAATGTCAACAAGGTCTCCAGTGCCATTCATCTGCGTTTTGACGTGCGCGCCTCATCGTTGCCGGACGCCTGTAAAGAGCGGCTGCTGCAAGTGCAGGATAGTCGGATGTCAGCGGAGGGAGTGATTGTGATCAAGGCGCAACGCTTCCGCACCCAGGAAAAAAATCGCGAAGATGCACTGGAACGCTTAACCGAGATGATTGCAGCCGCGATCAAGGTAAACAAAACCCGCCACGCAACCAAACCGACGCTCGCCTCCAAAAAGCGGCGCATCGAAGGCAAAGCCCGGCGCAGCGGTGTCAAACAAATGCGCGGTAAACCCTCAGCCGATTTTTGAGAGGGCTTCCGGAAGCATTTACGCCGATAGCGTTTGCCAGAGTTCTTTTTGTAGTTGTTGAATATTCTTTCCGCCGGTTTCCATCAGCCACTTCACTAACGCCGTTGACACATCGGGGTAGGGGATAGGGTCCGGCTTGGGCAGGGGTAACCACTTGCCAATGGCTTCAATACTCAACTCTTTTGTCACCGACGCATAACCCAATTTTTGCAGCGCCAGTGCGTTGGATTTTTGCTCCATCTGCCCGGCAACCGGCTGCGTCAGAATTTTTTTACCCAACTGCAAAGCCTCGCTGGGCAACTCAAAACCGGTACTGCAAATCACGCCTTCGCAGCGGTGCAAATCCTGTTGAAAGCCTTCGCGTGAAAAAGGGCGCACATGAATGTGGCCTTCATCAAAGGCTTCCGGCACCGGTTGATACACGTAAAAATGATAATCAGGAAATGCGCGCAATTGCGGCATGATATCCGGCAAGCCGGCAAAAGGCAGATACACCAGGTAATGCCCCGGTGTAAATTCATTGGAATATTGGGATGGCTCAACCAGTGGCGGTAGGATCGGTTGGTTAAAGTGATGCCAGTGCAAACCAATCGGCAAGGTTACCGGCGCAAAGTTACGCATAAACCATTCGACAAAAATATTACCGCCGTGCTTGGGAATATCGTAAAAGAACGCGTTCTGATGGGAGATGCCGATGACATGCTTGCCGGCGCGTTTGGCAGCCCAGGCAGACACCGGCTCGAAATCATTGATAATAAAATCGTAACCTTCCACGTCAACTTTTTTGACGTCCTGATACAGTCGCCAGAGGTTACTGGTCAGCGCCGTTTTAACGTAAAGGATTTTTCCGCTTTGCGTGGCGAAGGTCAGCCCGCGATACACCTGGTAATCGCCGAAGGCTTCCATATCAAAAAATTTTTCTTTCGGTCTTCCTGAAAAAACCCAGTCGACCTGGGCTCCTGCGGCGGCCAAGGCTTTGGCCATGATTCTTGCGCGTGTTAAATGTCCGTTACCCGTGCCCTGAACGCCGTACAATATTCTCATAGTCCTACCAAAAGCGAATGAATATAAATCCCCAGAAACGCACAACCGGTTCCCAGGAGCGCGCCGGCTGCAATATCACTGGGGTAGTGCACACCGAGCAATACGCGGCTTGCGCCCACGAGGCTCGCCCACAGGTACACCGGAATAGCCACTAACGGATACAAGTGAGCAAACAAACAGGCAAATAAAAACGCAGCCGCCGTATGGCCGGAAGGAAAACTGAATTGATCGGAAGGTGTAATCCAGGCTTCGTAAAAATCGATCTTCATCGCCGGACGATCACGCTTGATCAGATTTTTCAGCAACAAATACAAACTAACATCCAGGCCATAAGCAATCAGACCCGCCCAGAAGAAAATCGCTCCGTGAACCGGTTCGAGCAGCAGCAATGCCAATGCAACAACAAGATACAAATGGCCGTCACCAGTGTGGGAAATCCAGCGAATGGATTTGCGATACGGAAACCGTTTGGTGACGTGCAGCCAGAGAAAAGCCAAGGTATCAATGTGGTGGACTCTTTGCAAAAAAGCATTCATAGTTTCACCGCCTTTATGACCGGTTAATTTCTACCCCGTCAGAGATACCACCAGATTATGAAACTTATGTTACACGTCGGTCTTTTCCCCGCCATTTACACCATCGGAGCACAATGACTTATGTCCAAACCTGGTAAAACCGGTATTGCCCGCGTAATTGATGCGTTTGGTTATTCCATGAAAGGCCTGGCCGCCGCCTGGCGATTTGAAGCGGCCTTTCGACAAGAAGTCAGCCTCGCTATCATCATGATTCCCGCCGCCTTCTGGCTCGCCACCAATCACATTGAATTGATCTTGCTGATCTCCAGTGTCTTCTGGGTACTGATGGCAGAACTCGCCAACTCCTCTGTCGAAGCCGTGGTTGACCGCACTGGCCACGAACGCCACGAACTCTCCGGCCGCGCAAAAGACATCGGTTCAGCGCTGGTGTTTACCAGCTTGATATTGTTGGGCATTGTCTGGGGTGTTATTGCCGTCAATCGTTTTCATGGAGCCTTTTAGTGTCCGCGTTGGCGAAGGCTGCACACTAAAATAACGCGCCTGCTCTCCGGTAATGCTGTAGCCCGAATTGTTACCAATTTGCTACAGCATGGTCTATTCTGATTATTCTTACGATCTGTCGATTGTTGCTGAAGCATCAGCAAAGAATAAGCCGGAAGGACACCAGATGGAAAAAACAATCAACCACCCGCGTTATCGCTTTATTGAACTCATGGCCTACTGGGAAGGCCGCATCAATACCACCGCACTTAAACAGCAGTTCAGCTTGTCCCGCCAGCAGTGCAGCGACGCACTGAACACGTACATCAAGCAGGCCCCTGATAACCTGCATTACGATGCATCCTCAAAAGCGTATGTCCCCTCAAGGGAATTCCAGCGGCAATATATAACAGATGATGTTATGGAATATTTTGCGTGGCTGCAAAGTGGCACGACGGTGTTCGAAAGCCATAATGACCCGCAGCTACCACACGCCGCACTGGATCTGCCGGCCCGTAAAGTGGCGCCCGAGGTTATGCGCGCATTGATCACCGCTATCCGCAAACAATTGCGTGTAGAGGTGGATTACGTCTCCCTCAATAACCCTAATCGTGAAGGCCGCATTATCACTCCCCACACCTTCGTCAACACCGGCCTGCGCTGGCACCTGCGCGCTTGGTGCGAGAAAAGCCGCGGGTACCGCGACTTTGTGCTCAGTCGCTTTCGCGGTGAGCCAGAGCTAAAGGAAAAAAGCGAGCACACCGCAGAACAAGATACCGCATGGAATACATTCGTTACCGTTGTTGTGCAACCCGACCAGCGCTTGTCACCAGAAAAGCGCGAAGTGTTGGAAAACGACTACCAAATACAAAACGGCCAACTACACATCCGCACACGCGCCTGCCTGGTCAACTACCTGCTGCGCGAAATGCAGATCAACACCAAGATGCTTGACGGTACTCCGGAAGCCCAACAACTGGTATGTGTCAACTTGCCGGACATAAAGCAGTGGCTGTTTGAGGGGTAAGGTCGTGTAATTGCTTTTGACCTGCTTGGTTTGTTTACCTGTGTTTATGTTCAGGGTTGTGGAAACTAAAAATAGTCGTAAATTGCTTAGCTAGTAATCGAAACAGGTATGTGTAATGGATGATTTATCACCGTCGGACTTAAAAGCTATTCTGCATTCCAAACGAGCCAATTTGTATTATTTGGAGCATTGCAGGGTCATGCAGAAAGATGGCCGTGTGCTCTACTTGCAAGAAGCCAAGCACGAAAACCAGTACTGGAACATCCCCATAGCCAATACCACTGTGCTGATGTTGGGGACAGGTACGTCCATCACTCAGGCCGCAGTACGAATGTTGGCGCAGGCAGGGGTATTGCTTGGCTTTTCTGGAGGCGGTGGTACGCCACTGTATATGGCCAGTGAAATCGAGTGGCTTACACCACAGAGCGAATACCGTCCAACGCAATATCTACAGGGTTGGTTATCCTTTTGGTTTGATGACAACCAGCGCTTTCAGGCTGCAAAACATATCCAGAGAGCGCGGATAGATTTTTTAAGTACGGTCTGGCAAAAAGATAGGGATCTTAAAGCAGAAGGGTTCAATGCGGCAGACGAAGATATTCAGCAAGCCTTACAAAATTACAGCCAACGTATAGATGCGGCCAAAAAATCTGCTGACATTCTATTAACCGAGGCACAACTTACCAAAGCGCTTTATAAATACGCCGCCCGCCTAACCAGGCAGGATGGTTTTTCGCGTGAACGTGAGGGGCTGGATAAAGCCAATGCCTTTTTAAACCATGGCAACTATTTGGCATATGGCTTGGCTGCCTGCACTCTGTGGGTGTTAGGTATTCCGCATGGGTTTGCCGTCATGCACGGAAAAACCCGCCGTGGTGCGTTGGTGTTTGATGTGGCTGATTTAATAAAAGATGCAATTGTGTTGCCATGGGCGTTTATCTGTGCCAAAGAAAATGCCACTGAACAAGAGTTCCGACAGCAATGCTTGCAGTCATTTACGAATCATAAAGCCCTGGACTTTATGTTCGATCAAGTCAAGGCCATTGCGTTGCGTGGTGAGCCTGAAGAAGGTGAATCACTATGATGGTCACTTTTGTCTCACAGTGCCAAAAGAACTCCCTCAAAAAGACCCGTAGGGTATTGGACGCATTTGCAGACAGAATAGGTGATAACACCTGGCAAACCGTGATAACGGAAGATGGTTTGCTCACTGTTAAAAAGATGCTTCGCAAGACTGCCAGTAAAAATACTGCCGTAGCCTGCCACTGGATTCGCAGCCGCTCGCGCAGTGAGTTGTTGTGGGTGGTGGGGAATAGGGA
>CAMLOU010000015.1 GCA_946481735.1 uncultured Cellvibrio sp. | reverse complement strand
ACCGGTGGTTGTGGTTGCGCTATTGTGCCAAATTTTGGGAATTTTTCAGAGGTTCCCTTATTGATTAAACAAAAACTCCATCAATGCTTTCTGCGCATGCAAACGATTTTCCGCTTCTTCCCACACGATAGCATTCACATCATCCATCAACTCCGCGCTGACTTCCTTACCGCGATACGCCGGTAAGCAATGCATAAATAACGCATCGGAATTAGCGTGGTTCATCAATTCGCGATTGACCTGGTAACCGGAAAAAATCAACTCACGCTCTTTCTTTTGTTCTTCCTGACCCATCGATGCCCAGGTGTCTGTCACCACCAGATCAGCACCGGCAACGGCTTCTTGTGGTGTAGCGCAAAGCTTGACGCGGTCGGCGTGGGCTTCTACCAGATCACTGCGCGGCGTAAACCCTTTCGGGCAGGCGATGCGCAATTCAAAGTCACACAATGCGGCGGCCTGCATGTAGGTTTTGCACATGTTGTTGCCGTCACCTACCCAGGCAACTACCTTGCCGCTCATTGAGCCGCGTTGCTCAACAAACGTCTGGATATCGGCCAGCAATTGGCAGGGATGGAAATCGTCAGTCAAACCGTTGATAACCGGCACGCGGGAATAGTCGGCGAAGCGTTGCACGGTGTTGTGGGCAAAGGTGCGGATCATCACCATATCCACCATGCTGGAGATGCAGCGCGCTGCGTCTTCGATGGGTTCGCCGCGCCCGAGCTGTGAATCTTTGGTCGATAAAAAAATCGCCTGGCCGCCCATTTGTGCCATACCGGATTCAAACGAGACGCGGGTGCGGGTAGATGATTTTTCGAAGATCATACCCAGCACTTTGTTCTTGAACAGCTCGGGCGACTGGCCTTTGCGTTGCAGAGATTTGAGTTCTATCGCGCGCTGGATGATGTGATTGAGCTCATCGCGCGAAATATCAGTAAGGGTTAAAAAATGTCTCGGTGCCTTTGAGGGAACCATAATTGCCTACTCTTCTACGGAGCGCGAAAAAAAAGCCCTCGCGCTCTTTCATTACAGTGCGGGATGAAGAACTCCCGCACCTGGTTAAAACTCCGTCACCAGTTCGACCACTTTCGTGACCAGCTCCTCCGCTTCTGCATCAGTCAGGATAAACGTCGGCAGTAAACGAATGGTATTGACGGAAGTTACGTTAATTAAAATGCCCTTGGCGCGGCCTTTTTCGACCAGCTCAGGGCAGGGTGCATTGAGTTCGATGCCGATCATCAAACCCTTGCCGCGGATGTCGACAACTTTCGGATGATTGGCTAAGGCCGCTTTGAGATCAGCCAGTAATTTATCGCCCAATTGCCGGGCCCGCGCCACCAGTTTTTCCGCTTTCAGCGTTTCGATCACGGCGATCCCGGCACTGCATGCCAGAGGATTGCCGCCAAAGGTGGTGCCGTGGTTGCCCGGTTGCAGCACATCCGCTGCCTTGCCGGCAGCCAGACAGGCGCCGATGGGCATCCCATTGCCGAGTCCTTTGGCGGTGGTGACGACGTCCGGCAGTATGCCGTTGTGCTGGAAAGCGAAGTAAGTGCCGGTGCGCCCGTTGCCGGTCTGGATTTCGTCCAGCATCAACAACCAATCGTGCGCGTCACAGATTGCGCGCAGTTGGTTGAGGTAGTCTGCTGCCGGTACCCGCACACCGCCTTCGCCTTGCACCGGTTCAACCAGGATGGCCACGATATTGGGGTGTTCATTGGCAGCAGCCTCGACGGCGGCCACATCGTTGTAGGGAACGCGGATAAAACCTTCCACCAGAGGCTCGAAGCCGATCTGGACTTTGCTGTTGCCGGTCGCGCTCAGGGTTGCCAGGGTGCGGCCATGGAAACTGTTGGCCATGACGATGATGGCGGGATTTTTCACGCCTTTATCATTGCCATATTTGCGCGCGATCTTGATGGCCGCTTCGTTGGCTTCAGCGCCGGAATTGGAAAAAAACGCTTTTTGCATGCCGGATTGCTCGATCAGCAAATCCGCCAGCCGCTGTTGTTGGGGGATGTTGTACAGATTGGAGACGTGCAGCAGCGTAGCTGCCTGCTGGCTGATGGCGGCCGTCACTGCCGGGTGGGCATGGCCCAGGCCACATACCGCAATGCCGCTGATGGCGTCCAGATAGGATTTGCCTTGATCATCCCACACTCGGCTGCCTGCGCCCTTGGTCAGGGTCAGGGTTCTGGTGCCGTAGGTGTTCATCAGCGTTGCCATCACAATCTCCACGCAAAAGTACCAAAAACAAAACCGCCAAAAGCCCGTTGCAGGAACAGGCTTTTGTCAGGCGAAATGGGATATAAACCAGAGAGTCTAAAACAAAACAGGCAGCATCTGGGCTGCCTGCGGGAAAGACTAAGGCGGCAATAGTATAAGCAAATGGCCAGCTTGGCAAATCACTGCCGCGGCATCCGGGACGGCTTTGCGCAGCAATCCAGGGGTGACATTTCATGGACGGGCTTTTAGACTGCCGACCCGTTGTATTCACTATTTAATACAAGGCTATTTAATACAAAGGATTCCGGGCCGTTTGATCAGCCCATACTTGTCAAGGAAGCTTACCCATGTCATCAGTCATTTTTCCCATTTATTCCCGCCTTATCTATAGCGTTTACCTGCTGTTACTTTTATTCATGCCGCCGGTGTTGGCCGATGCGCCGGGATTGTTACTGGCCAAGGTGTATTCCGATCAAGAGGATCTTGCACAGTGGTGGGTCAGCGAAAAACTGGACGGCGTCCGCGCTTATTGGGATGGGCGCCAGCTTATCTCCCGCCAGGGCAACCGTTTTGCGGCGCCGGCCTGGTTTACGGCAGGCTTTCCGGACACCCCCCTGGATGGCGAGCTGTGGATGGGGCGGGGTACTTTCGATGAGCTGTCCGGTACCGTTCGCCAGCAAACGCCGGATGATGCCCAGTGGCGCAAGGTC
This sequence comes from uncultured Cellvibrio sp., assembly GCA_946481735.1. Next base: position 40,561 of record CAMLOU010000015.1, on the reverse strand, counting down.
CGTTATATGGTGTTCGATATGCCGGTACCTGATTTGACCTTTGATGAGCGCCTTGCTCGGCTGACACAACTGATCACAGAGCAGGGAATCGGCCACCTGCAATTGGTCAAGCAGTACAAGGTGGGTAACGAGCAGGCATTGATGAATGACCTGGAACAGGTCGTCGCCCGGGGTGGTGAGGGCCTGATGCTGCATCGCGGCACCTCGCTCTATCGCGCTGCCCGCTCAGACGATTTATTGAAGCTAAAAACCTACGAGGATGCAGAGGCTGTGGTCATCGCGCATCTGCCGGGCAAAGGAAAGTACCAGGGGATGATGGGCGCCTTGCTGGTGGAGATGCCGGATCAGCGGCGCTTCAAGATCGGCACCGGTTTCAGTGATGCGCAACGCGCTGATCCGCCGCCGATCGGTAGCACGATTACCTACAAATACTTCGGCAAGACCAGCACCCAATTGCCGCGCTTTGCCAGTTTCCTGCGCGTGCGCGATGAGCTGTGAAGATAAAAAATCACAGGCAGGTTCGCTAAATCTCATGAACCTTGGTGTAGGCCAGGTCAACCTTTTTATAAAACACATTGCCCGGCGGCTGGATAAAAAATCCCTGGAACAGGGTTACCCCCAGTTGCCACAGTGCGGCCAGGTGGCGGGCATCTTCAACTTGTGTGGCGATGACGTGTGTACCTTGCGCCTGCGCTACGGCGACTATTTGTGCAATATTTTCCTGATGCTCCGCCAGCGGCCCGGTCACCAGTGGAGAAAGACGAATGTAATCAAACAGGATGTCGTCCAGCACATGCAGTGTATTAGGCGTTTCGCCCGCACGCGACAGACACACCCCGCATTGGGCATCCCGCAACGCCTTGACAAGGGTCCGCGTCGTTGATAGCTCAGCATTAACCCAGGACTCCTCAAGGATAAAAACAATGCGCCGGTTGCCGCGCAAGCGCGTGTTGCGCATCAGGTTTGTGGCGAAGGAGAAAAATAATGTCTGCTGCAGTGTGTGCGTCGAAAGATGCAAAAATAATGTAGCGCTTTCGCGCGTGCTGCTATCGGCCATCATGGCATTGACAGCACTTTGTAAAATCCAGCGATCCAGTTCAACCAGTAATTTTGGATTTTCGATACGGTGTAGAAATTTCGCTGCAGAGATCAACTCACCGTCCTCCCGCCGCCAACGCACCAGCACATCGTAATGATTGATGTCATTGTTGGTGAGATTCACCACGGGTTGATAGGACAAGGCCAATTTTTCCCTTGGCAAATTATCCGTAATCTCTAGTAGCGGTTCATTGATGACGGTGACGGCAAGCGGCGCATGTACCTTGTCCCCCGATTCGGCAGGCGTCTGCATGATAGCCCCGGCGCTGGCTTGCTGTGCAGACTCTTGGGCCATCTCCGCGTGATAAATGACATCGTTCACACTGAGGTCCGGTGAATTCAGATAGGCCATACCAATCCTGACGTGTAACTGGCGCTCCTCGCCTTGCACGAGATACGGGTCCGCCGTAAGACGCTGGACAATGTGTTTGGCCCGTTGTTGATGATGCTCTGGTGTCCGCGCCGAAACCAATACGCAGGCGGTCAGGTTAGCAATGGCACCCCATTGTTCCTGGCTGCCGATGGTGGTGGCCAGTCGCTGGCAAAAGGCGTCGTGCAGTTCGGCCATGCCCGAATAACCGTAGGTTTTATCCAGCTTGTCCAATTGGTCCACAGTGATGTAATAAACCGCTGCAGGTTGCGCAGATACAGAAACACGTTGCAATTCATTTTCAATCGCCGCGAATAAAAAATGGCGGGTCACCTGATGATCGTCACGTTTACGAATCACGTGTTCAATCCGGCTTTTGAGCAGCTGGGTATTATGCAAGGCGGCTTGACATTCCTGTACCAGCATCGCTGGCTCGACAGGTTTGGTCAGTAACGCATTTACTCCCATCGCCTGTATCCGTTGATGCAATTTTTCTGAATGATCAGCGGTCAGGAAAATAATAGGCAAAAGTGTAAACAGGGGTTCCTGGCGCAACAGGGTCGCCAGCTCTACGCCATCGATATCGGGCATGTGCATATCCAGAATCATTAACGCCGGTTTAAATTGCGCGGCGCGTTGAAACGTTTGCATCGCCTGGTTGATGCACATTACTTCCATTCCCTGATTGCGCAGGATACCGGCGTGAAATTCGGCCACGGCCGGGTCGTCGTCCACAATCATGACGCGGTGCATTGGCTCGTGTTGCTCAATGGCCGCCAGGAGTGTTTTGACCAGCGCCGGAAAATCCAGCGGTTTGGTCAGATAGCCTGCACCGCCCGCGCGCAACGCCTGCAAGCGCGCATTAAGATCGCTGCGAGAAGAAATCAGGATGACCGGAATTCCTTCACCCACCCGCTGGTGAATTTCCTGCAGGGCAGTGATGCCCGGGATCGGATTGGCGAAACGACCTTCGGCTGGAAAAAGCAGATCCATTAAAATGGCGTCCGGTAATCCCTGACCTTGATCCAACTGCTGAATACAGGTCGCAGGTGATTCGAAGGTGGTTACGATGAAACCCGCATTACGCAAATAAACCGCAAGCAGTGCAGAGAGCGCGGTGTCATCATCCACGATGAAGATTTTTTTATCGTGGCCCTGTTTTACCGGTTCAGCTGTGGTGGCTGTTTGTGCGGCCGTTTCCGGTGATGCATGGCCCGCATCGCGCAGGAGATGGGTTAACTGATTGATGTGTTCATCAATAATCTTGCGTTCCATGCCACCGATAAGTTGCGCAGGATTTTGGTGTTCAATTAAATAGGTTTCGAGTTGTTTCGCTGCCTGACTGATGGCGGGAAAACCAAAAGTATCTCCGGAGCCTGCCAACTGGTGTGCCAGATGCTGTAGCGTGCGAATTCCCTGGTCACTCCACTTGAGGTAACGCAACATGCTCCAGAGTTCGCTGATCTGGTTGGCGCGTTCAGCGAGGTTGGTGATGTATTTGCTGCGCAACAGCTGGAATTCTTTAGCAAACGTATCAGGCATGGAATTGATCTCGTGTCGTGTGTGAAAGTAAAGGCGACCGTAAGCCTGCCGGGCACTTATAACATGCCATCAGAGATTGAGGCACGTAAGACAAAAAATAATTTCATCGCGTAAAAGTTTGCAAACATCAGCGCCAAATTTTATCTCCTTATGAGACTATTTGGTGATCCAGATGTTCTTAATAGCTCACCTGTTATTTCACATCGTCGACCTGATGTTTTATGTCAATTTATATTTAGGGAGAATTATGCGCTTCAAAAATGCCGCTTCCTTATGGCCGGGTTTGTTATTTGTCACATCAGTGAATGCCGGGGCCGGGGCCGCCAGCACCCTCGAAACACTGGTAGTGACCGGCTCTCCGTCCATGCCTCTGGCCTCCAGCACCGTTGAAATAGAGACTGTCGATCAATTGCCCGGTTTGCGTATTGATAGCGCAGAGATATTGCAGGGGCTACCGGGCGTACAAGCGGACAGCCGCTCCAACTACGCGCAGGACACCCGCGTCACCTTGCGCGGCTTTGGCGCGCGCTCAGCTTTCGGTGTGCGCGGCATTGACTTATCGGTGGATGGCGTTCCGCTCTCGACACCCGACGGGCAAGGGCAGCTATCCAGTGTATTGCTTGATGAAATTACCTCGGTCGAGGTGTTGCGCGGCCCCGTGGCCGGGCTTTATGGCAACGGGGCCGGCGGTGTTATTGGATTGCAAACTCGCGCACCGGAAACCTCGCAGATTGGCGCTCGACTGTCAGCGGGAGAAGATAATTTGACGCGCCAATCTGTCATCGGCCAATGGCGCGACGGTAAATGGGGCGCGCGGGTACAAGCCGCTCACCTGGAAACAGATGGTAATCGCCCCCATGCCAGCGCTGAACGGCGCCATGCCGGTGCTCAGGTGTACTACACCAGCGACGCCGGTGTGGAAGCGGTAATGCGCCTGGATACCAGCCGCGACCCCTTGTTGCAAGATCCACTAGGCGTCACAGAAACGCAATGGCGCGAAGACCCGCACCAATCTAATCCGATGGCGGAATTGTTTAATACGCGCAAGGAAATCACTCATCAGCAGGCATCCCTGACGTTACGTCAGCAACGTGGCGCAGGGCGCTGGCAAACCGTGTTATGGCAGGGCGAACGGGAGATTGTTCAATATTTGGGATTTTCCGGCGACGCCATTACCAGCGCCGGCGGCGTGGTTGATTTGCAGCGTGATTTCAGCGGCGCTAACGGTAATTACAGCCATGACTTTACTCTTCTGGCGCAGCCCGCGACCGTGACGCTGGGTGCAGAAATTTCACACATGGAGGATCGGCGCCGGGGTTATATCAATCAATTCGGTGTCGCCGGCGATCTGCGCCGCGACGAATTGGGTGAAGCAACAAGCCGCGATATCTACAGCCTGTTGCAATGGCAACCGGCCACCCGTTGGCAAGTATTTGGCGGTGTGCGTCACAGCGATGTGCAGTTTGATGTGGATGATTATTTTGTCGTGACTGGCAACCCGGATGACAGCGGCAAAAAAAGTTTTGCTGAATGGTCTTCTGCATTCGGCGTGAATTTTCTGCTCGACGAACAGTGGACGTTGTTTGCCAGTGCCGGGCGTGGTTTTGAAACACCGACGCTCACCGAAGCGGCGTATCGCAATGACACCACTGGCCTTAATACCGCGCTGGATGCAGCGGACAATCGCCAGCAAGAGGTGGGTGTTAAATATCGCCAGGGCGACAGTGTTGCAATGGATCTCACGGTGTTCACTATCGATAGCAACAATGAAATTGTGGTTGATCAATCGCTCAACGGCCGGACCACTTACCGCAATGCGGCCGAAACAGAAAGACAGGGCATTGAATTGTCTGGTGATATTTCCCTGGCCGATAGCTGGTCATTGCGCTTGAGTGTTAATTATCTTGATGCTGAATACAGCGCAGGTGAATTTCAAGGTAATAACCTGCCGGGGGTTGCGCGGGAAAATCATTATGCGCAGTTGCGCTGGCAACCCTTGATGGATGAACGGCTGACTTTATCCCTGGCTGCGCAACACCGCGCGCGCGTCGCCACCAGCGATGCAAACGAGACCTTTGCGCCGGCGTCGACGACGGCGGATATTGCACTCAGTAGTCAATTGCCATGGGGAAATTGGGCGCTGGGGGGCTGGATGAAACTGGCCAATCTTACCGACGAAAAATATGTTGGTTCGGTGATTGTTAACCAAAACAATGGCCGCGCATTTGAACCCGCACCGGGACGACATTTTAGTGCGGGTATTGATGTGGCGTATCGGTTCTAAAAACACCAAACGGGATTGCGGCAGGAGGCTGGGCGTTTATTGCATAAATGCCCAGATCACACTGCCGATGATACCAAACACCGCAAACCCCATAGTGAACATGGTCATCCAGGTAAACACAAACATCGCATACAGCAGTGGACCGATATCGCGACCCCACACTTTACATTCGCTGACACCACCCTCGTTGAGCTGACAACCGAGCAGCCTGGCAATGAGTGACGCCAGCAACCCCACAGCCAGTGGAAATACGCCGATCACAATACTCACTATGGCGAGTCTGCCGGGCGTGAAATGAAACGTAAACAACGGTGCAATCTATCTGACCGCATACCAAATGCCGCTGGCACCCATACCGATAATGCTGAACGCCGCGATAAAACTGGCACCGCGCATAAAATAAAACACGGGCGATGATTTTATCTCCAGCGAATGGTGTGGGCTATTCAGTCGTTTCTGCGATGCTTTGGTGCCGGCAAAGCATAATAGCATTGCACTGAAGATGCCGATAAACACCAGCAGGCTGTAATAAAATAAATTGGCAGGCGTCATCGGGATGCTAAACAGCGCGCCCCTTCACCAACACCTTGCTCAATGCGGCCTGGGTAAAATCATTCACCTTCTGTTGCAGTTTCAGGAAGATAGAGCGGATAAATTCCCGGGTCAGCTCCGCCGCCTTGAGCACCTTTTTCATCCCCAGGATTTCCATCATCTTCTTGATCAGGTTCAGTACCAGTGAAGAAACATTTTCTGAAATATCGATGCCTTTCTTCAACACATAAGCCAGTTGGTCCATCAGGGTAAACGAGGTGCCGAAAGCCCCCGAGATTGCCCAGGCAACACCCTTCAGGCATTTCTTTAATACATACACGAGCGCCTGGTTTAACCACTCCAATGCCGTAATAGTCAATCCGATGGGAGATGTGGATTTAAGCCAGCGAACAATCCCGTCATCACTTTTTCTTTCTGACTCCAGTGCGGCGAGGGTGGGCCAGGATTTGTTTCTGACAGAATCAATATAGTGATTCATTCCATGGTATTCAGCCATGGGCACGATGCCGGGCGATGGAAGGAAATAATCCTGGCCTGAGTTTGGTGTATGAATAAAAGGCCAGATTGGAATACAGGGAACGATATCGGTTTTGTGGTAGGCCCGGAATATGCGCTCAGCACCAATGCTACTTGTACAGAAGTCCGCAAAACCATATAGCCCAACCCGTGGGCTGCCAAAGGTATAAATATAAGGCTTGATCTTATAGCCACTCTTGATCCAGTCACCGCAAAGCGTTGCCAGCGCACCGCCGAGGCTGTGACCAATGCAATGAATGTGAGAGATATTATTTTTAGCAACAATCGCCATGAACTCTTTAAGTTTTGGTTCCATGGTGAAGAAAGCGCTTTTGAAGCCGTCGTGAACCGGTTGTCCGGATGACGAGCGGGAAACGCTGATGTTGAGATTGGTAAGCCAGTCCGCTAAATATTGGGTTCCGCGAAAGAGAAAAAATGCATGGCCTTTTAAGGAACCTTGTCCTAGTAATGTGAAGCCAAAAGCCGTGCGGCATTTGATGAACCAGGGACCTCCTGTTTTCGCTTTTAATAAACTCTGCTCTGAAAAATTGAATACCTCTCCGTATTCTCCATTCAAATAAGTGACGGCATCTTTCAAGGTGGGAAGTCGGGTCAGAGAGTAAACATCATCCGCTAATCTTGCTGCCTGGAAAGCTGTGAGTTCGGCCATGTCAAAATACCTTTTCGATTGGGTCTGGTTCGACGTCCCATGTGCATAAACTGATGATGGGCGAGTTATTGACTTTGATCATCTTCTCTTCAGCATGTAATTCACATGCGACCACCAGGGGCTTTCCGCGCGACTCGGTATTCTCTTCGGGTTTGCGTTTCACGCCGCGCCAGATTGAATAGGATTGATCACCATGAAACACGGTGATGTCCTGAGAGGCTGCAAATTCCTGGGGTAGATATTTGGCGATGGTTCGTTCAAACATCGGGGGGAGGGAAAAATGCCCCTGCTCGTCGGTGATGGTTTCATCCTGTTTTTCGCCATCCCGATCTGCCTTGCGCACAACCCGCGCATTGGCGACCGGCTCACCATCCAACGTGATCACACCGGAAATACCGGAAAACAAACATACCTTGCCTGCGTCCGTTAAGCTCATGCCAAACACCCCACTAGCCATCATAGAAAGTGATAACACCACAATATGTAAAATACGTGAATTGCTCACATTGCCACCACGCCGAAAATGCATCGGAATAAGAATGCCCGGTCAGTCTACTAACCAGACTGACCGATGAAAGAGCCTGCATTGTCTGCCAAGATGGTGGCAAAGATAAGTCTGATCTGGTGAAAAATGTGATATTTTTCACAGCTGAGGGATGGCGGAAGCTTATGTGAGGCGGGCCGCTGCGGGGCAGCGGCTATGGGGTGGTTATGGCATAGCCTGGATAAAGTCATGCCATTTTTTTTGCCAGAGGATTGCCCAGCTTGGAGTAGATGTGCCTTGGCCGGCAGGTTTCAGATGGGAGTGACGCGCATGAATGCTGGATAACAAATCAATTTGGTTCGGTTCTACATCGACAAAAAGAATGTGTTTTCCTTCCTTCAAGGCCGCTTCAAAATGGCGTAGCTCATGATGCGGAACATGCATGCCGAACAACCCGCCTTCCCAGGTGCAGAAACCCCAGGCAACCAGGGCAAGCAGCAGGAAGGGTGCCCAGTGGACGCGGGCGGCAATACCGGAAAAATGGGCCGCTAACAGAATGAGCACAGCGGCAATAAAACCGATCAACGCACCCCACAACGCAGAGTGCACGACGTCCCGTTTCATAAATTCTTGTACATTGTGCAAATGGCGTTGTTCAACGCCGGCATCGTCATGACTGAACACGTGAATTTGCGGTTTCATAATACCCGCCATTTCAAGTTCCTGTTCTACTTGTGCAAGATCATCAAGATCATCGCTGATGTAGTAAAAGCGCTTCATAAATCCTCCTTAGGGGATCATGGTTATTGTGCGGCCTCCTGACAACGGCGATCTGAGTACTGATATAAACGGATCGTAAACACTAGACTCATTATAAAGCGCAAATATTCCACGATTGAGCGGTGTCGGTAGAATAAGAACTTCTAACAAAAATCAGCTAAAGACGAATAATTTATGTATCAACAATCGACTCCACAGCTGCATGAGCATTTTCGCTATCAAGTAGACCGGGTAGGGCAAGAGGGCGAGCCGGTTCTGGTGATTGATAATTTTCTCACTAACGCCGAAAGCCTGGTGAATTATGTGACCCGTTTCGGCCAGTTCCAGTTGGCGGGGCCGGGGTATCCCGGCGTACGCTCACCGGCGCCGGATAAATATCTGGTGGCGCTCCGCCAGTTGTTGGGAGATTTGATTTACCGAACGTTTGATTTGGACGAACAGGACATTACCGGGGCGCAAGCGGATTTTTCGATGGTCATGACACCGCCTCAACATTTGCGATTACCCCACCGTATTCCGCATTATGATTCCAACAAACGTGCTGAACTGGCCGCTGTGCATTTTTTATGTTCCGGTCCGCAAGGGAGCACCGCATTTTACCGGCACCGACAAACTGGCTACGAATTTGTCGATCATTTGCGGCTTGCACATTATCGCGCGACGCTGGAAGCCGAGGTAAAACAACAGGGTGACTTACCCGCCCGGTATATGAACGGCAGTACGCCATTGTTTGAACAGATAGCGGAATATGGTGCGGTGTTTAATCGTATTCTTATTTATCCTTGCACCAGTCTTCATTCCGGTAATATTCCCGAGGATTTTGTGTTTGATGCTGATCCGCGTCGTGGACGTTTATCCATAAATACCTTTATTTTCTGTCGGGACTAGTCCCGCTGGTGTCTGAAAGTTGATGATGAATTTACCTGAATTACCGCTGAGCGCTCACCGCACGTCCTTTATGGAAACCCTTCGGGCGGGGACATTGTTGCTGGAGGCCGAGCCGGGTGCCGGTAAGTCGACGCTAGCGCCCTTGTGGGCCCTCGATGCCATCGGTGAAGGGCACTCAGTGTGGCTGGTGCAACCGCGTGTGCTGGCTGCCCAGGCGCTGGCGGTTCGCCTCGCCAGCCTGGTGGGTGAGGCGCCCGGTGAAACCGTGGGTTACCAGGTGCCTTACGATAATCGCAGCAGCAACCGCACACGCTTGTTATTGATGACACCGGGTATTTTATTGCAACACCTGTTGCGCGACCCGCTGCTCAACGGGGTTGGCATGGTGATGCTCGATGAAATCCACGAACGCGCCGTCAACCAGGATCTCGCCTGGGCGCTGTTGCAAGAAGTCCAGATTCTGCGTGATGACCTGCAACTGGTGTTGATGAGTGCAACACCGGACCCCGCGCTGCAACGTCAGATTTCCCAGCGTTTATTTGCACCGGGCCGTTGCTTTTCGGTGACCACAGATTATTTACCGGCAAAGCAAAATGCCTACGGTCAAGTGGAAAAACTCGAAGATCATTTGCTGCGCGCTTTGCAATCCTATGCTCACTGGCAGCAACAAACGACGCTGGTTTTTTTGCCGGGCTGGCGTGATATTGAAGCCTGTGCCCAAGCCGTCGGGCGGCGTTTTCCCGCGCAGCGAATTGTGCGTCTTCACAGCCGCGTAACCGCGCAAGAACAACTGCAAGCGCTCGATCCCGCTCAGGGTCCGCGCCTGATTCTGGCCACCAATATTGCCGAAACATCGCTGACCATTGCCGATGTCACGCTGGTGATTGATTCCGGTCTGGTGCGGCGTGCGGAATACGAGCAACGTACAGGCATTACGCGTTTGCGTACAGCGCGTATCAGTCAGGCCAGTGCGGACCAGCGGCGCGGCCGGGCGGGCCGCGTCCAGGCCGGACAATGCATTCGCCTGTGGTCCCAGGATCAACCCCTGGCGCCTGCCGATTTACCGGAGATTCGTACCACAGATTATCTGCCCCTGGTGTTGCGCCTGGCGCATTGGGGGAGTGGGGCGGAACAATTGAATTGGCTTGAGACACCCAATCATCTGGCCCTGGTGCAAGCGCAGCAACAATTACAGCTGTGGCATTTGCTTGATGCCACCGGCAAGGTGACGCCCGCCGGTGAGCAAGTCAGCGAATTGGGTACCCACCCGCGCATTGCCGCGCTCTTGCAGTCGGTGGTTCACGCAGGCGAGCTACCTGAGCCCATACTCTTGCTCGCTTTGGCTCTGCATTTTGAATTAAACCCGGCGACCGATATCGCGGGCTGGCTGGCCGAGGCGGCGCAGGAACTGCAGCGCCAGTCTCATTGGCGACTGCAAAAAAAGCGTTGGCTGGCGGTGTTACATGTTCGGGAAAAACCGCACGCAAATTTACCGGCGCAATCATTGGCAATGGCCTTCAATGATCGCATCGGCTTCCGCCAGGACTCAGGACGCTACCGACTAAATTCCGGAATCAGTATCGAGCCGTCTCCTGCGCTGGATTCGCCCTGGGCGATTTTTCCGGTGATACAACCGCGTGCAAAAGGCCACACGGGTTTGGGCATCGAATTAGCCTTAACCACAGAACAGCAACGCCAGCTCAGCCAACGGCAAACCCAACTGGTTTTTAAACAACATCAATGGCAACGCCAGTCACAATGGAAGATGGGTGGTGTAATCGTTGCGGAGCAAACCGAGGCTATCGCTGATGATGAGATGGGAGCGGCGTTGCTTGGGTATGTGCAAACGATCATTGATGAAAAAGGCTTGCACGGCTTGTCATGGACGCCCGACGCCGAACGATTATTGCAACGCGCCAGATTGATAGCGCGCTACGATTTGCTCCCACTTCCATCACTCGACGATGCCAGTTTGATGGCTTCTTTAGCCTCATGGTTGCAACCGTTTTTGACGGCCCAAACGCGCCTGGATAATTTGCCCTGGCGTGCGGGCCTGGAATTTTATCTCGGCTATGAAAATTGCCAGAAGATTCAGGCCATCTTACCCGATGCGATCAAGCTCCCCAGCGGCCGCCAGGTCAGCCTGGCATTTGCTGCCGATGCCACGCCGGAAATATCCGCCAAGTTGCAGGAATTTTTCGGTTGCAGCGATCTGCGGCTGGCAGAGGGCCGTATACCCTTACGCATTCATTTGTTGTCACCCAATGGCAGTCCATTGGCCATCACAACCGATCTGGGTTCTTTTTGGCAGCAGGCTTACCCGGAGGTAAAAAAAGAAATGCGGGGGCGTTATCCCCGTCATCCCTGGCCGGATAATCCGCTCGAGCATGTGGCAACGGCGCTGACAAAAAAACGTTTGCAGCATAATCCGCCGGTATAGCCTGGCGGATTTATCCTTATGTCGGAGGCCTATGTTCGTTACGGCACTTATCGCTTAAATTGCTGTGGAACTCTCACTTGGGCTGGCTAAACTTGGCTATACTTTAAAGCGTTTCTGCGCGATATCTGACTTGGGGCTTCAATCTGTTAACTGACAGGTGACGGGATGAAAAAAATCGCTGCGGTTTTTATCAGTAGCCTTGCTGCCTTCGCCCAGGCGGATGACGGCTTGCAATGGAGTGACAATTTATCAGCAGAAGACGTGGCTTATTTTGACGAAATGCTGCGTGTTGATCCCACCCATAATACCCTCCTGCCACATTCCGATATTTACGCCGAATGGCGCCTGATCAGCTACCCGCAATCCTCAGTTGATGTCGGGTCCCGTTATGCCTTATCCGTGGTTGAGGTCGCCTATGCGGGCCAACAAAGTGATGTGGCCTACAGCTTTACCGAAAAGCACCTCAACGATAACCTCGCGGTATTTCTGCAAGTCAGTCACACCGAATACAACGCTGCATTGAGCCATGACTACATCGGCACGGGCATCTTGCTGAATAATCGGTGGCGTGCGGGAGATGGCATCGGCTTGGGTATTGCGCACGCGCGTTCCAGCGATCTTCAGCAGCAGGTTTATCCGGATTGGGAGTCAGCAGAGATGGCGTGGGAGCTAAGTTATTTTGGCAACCTGCTCAACCGCCTCAATGCGCAAACCAGTGTGTATTATATTCAGCACCCCGTGCAGGATGTCGAGATCAGCGACTCTATTGCCGCGCAACTGCGCGTGCATTTCAAATTTTGATTCTTCTCCTTGAAATGGCCATGATGAACGTGTAGATGTAGCACACGCGTTGTCGTAATCATTTTTCCTGAAAAAAATAATGCACATTATTTTATGAATAAAAATATCAGCTGAAACTGATGTTGTGTTATTCGGGAAAGATGATATCGCGTTGTCAATGACAATAAGTTTAAAAGGTGTGACAAAGCGGCGAACCGTGTATGCCGATTTTCCTGCCGGACCCTTGTCGGTATGTGAGCCTGGCTTTGTCATGGAAGCGGCTGTTGATGGTTAATAACAGCACCACTTATCCAAAGGAATTTCATCTGATGAGAATCACGACGTTTTTACAGCTATTTTTTTCTTGCGGTTTTCTGTTGCTCGCCTCCGTTGCGTCTGCGCAATCTTCCTTCAGCTCATCTTCAGCCTCAGCCTGCGGAGGTTCTTCATCCGCATGTTCTTCTTCATCAAGTATGAGTTTTTCATCTGCTTGCTATGTATCGTCATCGTCCAGCTCCAGCAGTTCATCCATCGCCAGTGGGCCAAACCACGCGCCGGATGCGACAGTTGACACAGCCGTTCACGGCCCGACTGTTTTTGTTGATGCGCGTGATTCAAGCGATCCGGATAACGATTCCCTGACTTATGAAATCGACTTTGGTGATGGCGAAGTTATCCGTTACAGCAATGCCTGGCACACCTACCGCGCGCCGGGGAATTACACGGTCACAGTCACCGTGTCGGATGGTGAATTCACAGATACCCAAACAGATATTATTACGGTAACGGAATACAGCGGCGGGAATCGTGCACCGATTGCGATGCTGGCGGTGAGTTCCGGTTTGGGACTCATTCATGGTAGGGCTAATGCCTCATTTGATGAGGATGGCGATGCATTGACGTACACCTGGGACCTGGGAGCGGGGCCCACGACATCATCCAGCGCAAATTCCCCAAGCCGCGGTGTCGACGGCGGGGCTTATATCACAGTGACCGTCAGTGACGGCGAACTGGCTGACACCAAACAAATGTTTGCACCCGCGCGGTGTGGCGCATGGTATGACTTCCGTGCGTCAGCCAATCTGGAATATCGCCTGGAAGACATGACGGTGTATGTTGATGCGCGGGATTCAGAGGCGGCATACAACATTAATTGGCACTTTGGCGATGGTGCCACCAGTAATGATCTGGTGACGTCGCACACCTACGCAGAACCCGGCATTTATCGACTGGTTTTATCGGCATCAGGCATTCCCTTTTCAGATACCGAAGCGGTGACGCTGGTGGTCGGTGATGTACAGGATAATGAGCCGCCCCTTGCGGTGTTAACCTGTGAGGAAACCACGCGTTCTTACATTGATGACATCGTGACGGCGTGTGATTTATCCGGTTCTATTGACCCGGACGGTGATTACCTGACGTACATCGTGGATTGGGGCGATGGTTCATCAACCGGTGTGATTTCCTATACTGAAACCGTTCATGTCTACGAAGAGGCTGGCGACTATGTCATCACCTTGACGGTATCAGACACCCTGCACACGGTGACCCAGCAATTCAACTGGACGTCTACCGGGCAAATAGAAGAGCCCAACGAACCCCCGGTCGCAGCAATGGCATGCTCTGAAGTTGAGCGTGCAGTGACGCAACCGGATGGCTCAAGCGTGGATCAATATTTCACAGCCTGTAGTGGTGTCGGTTCCACCGATCCCAATGAGGACGATGATCTGATCTTTTCCTGGGACATGGGCGATGGGGCAACCTATGAAACGACACGGTCTATTGATACGGTATTTCATCAATACCAGGTTGCCGGCACCTACACCGTTACCATGACGGTGAGCGATGGTGAATTCTCCGATACCATCACCCGGCAAATTGAATCCAGCGGCATTGCCATACCGGATAGCAATACGCCGCCCACCGCCTGCTTCCGGATTATTCAAAACGCTATCTATCCGCCGCCGTTGAATGCGATCTTTGATGCGAGCTGTTCATCAGACCCGGATGGCGACGCCCTGACGTATCAATGGGAATTTGGCGATGGCACAACGGCCACCGGTGTCAGCACCTCTCATCAGTTTGCCAGTCCCGGCCGTTATGAAACCACATTGACCGTCAGTGATGGCTCGGCATCGCACTCGGTTACCCACACGGGCACCTACGGTGCGGTGGGGACGGCGCAGTGTGAATACATCCTCACCAGCGAATGGGGCACCGGTTTTGTCGCCGTGGTGCGCATCACCAATCAAGGCGTGACGCCGCTGAACGGTTGGACGGTGGGGTGGCAGTACGCAGGAGGCGACCGTGTTAGCCACGCGTGGAATACACAGCTTACCGGAAGCAATCCTTACTCGGCTGCCAACCTTGGCTGGAATGCCGTTATCCAACCGGGGCAATCCATCGAATTTGGGTTTCAGGGCACAAAACCCCAGGGCGCTGCAGCGGAAATTCCCGCTATCATCGGTGTGCTTTGTGAGTCGTAATTGAATAACGCAGCCGGCACTTTCCGTGCCGGCTTTTTTATTGCCGCCACCTTTCAGGACAAATCAACGCGCGGAATTTGTAACTTATAACCGACACCGTACACCGAATGAATAATTTCTTCGTCAGTTAATGGCAATAATTTTTTGCGCAATTTCGTGATGTGCGAATCCATCGTCCGATCGTTCACCACACGGTGATCCTTGTAAGCATGTTTCATCAGTTGTTCGCGGGAAACCACCCGCTCTTTGTTGGCCATCAAGGTTTCCAATAAACGATATTCCACTGCGGTAATTTCAACCTGTTGTTCACCAAAACGCACGGATAACGTTGACTGGTCTAGATGAAAGTGGGTGTCGGCGGTGGGCGGTTGGGTGCGCCGCAATACTGCTTTTACGCGCGCAACCAATTCGCGTGGGCTGTAGGGTTTGCAAATATAATCGTCCGCCCCCAATTCGAGGCCCAGCAGACGATCAATTTCTTCAACCTTGGCGGTCATCATAATAATGGGTACCTGGGAGACGCGCCGCACCTCCTGGCAAACGCTTAAACCGTCTTTGCCGGGCAGCATTAAATCCAGTAATACCAGATCCCAATGCTCGTGGAGGATTTTGTGCAGCGCCGTTTTTCCATCGCTGATCAGTGTGGTATCAAATTCCTGGGCGCGCAGGTAATCCTGCACTATCTCACCCAGCTCCGGTTCATCTTCCACAATCAGGATACGCATCATAATGTCAGGCTCGCGACAAGGGCAGGGTAACGGTGACAGTCAAACCGCCTAACTGACTGTTTGTGATATAGATGGTTCCTTCGTGCGCCTCCACGATGTTGCGGCACAAGGTCAAGCCCAATCCTGCACCACCGGTAGCGCGATTGCGGGAAGACTCTGCGCGATATAAACGTTCGAATAACTTTTCGTGGAGAGAGGCATCGACGCCGGGGGCGCTGTCATCCAGTGTGATGACAAACTGATTCGCTTCGCGCTGCATGTGTAACTCAACGCGACCAGGCGCCTGCGTATAGTTCAGGCTGTTCTGTAATAAATTCAAAAATAGCTGGTGCAGGCGTTGCGGATCACCCAGAACCGGTGCGTCCCCCGCAGGCAAATGCGCGCACAGCGTCAAGCCTGCAACCTCGAAACGTGGCTGCATCATCGTCACCAGCTCGTGCAAAAGCGCATGCAGATCGCAAGGTTGTTTGCGATAAGTCAAGGCGCCGATATCCGTCAGCGAGAGATCATAAAGGTCGTCCACCAGGTTGGTCAGACGTCGGGTGTGCTGTTGCAGCCGCGCCAGGGCTTTTTGATCGAGGGATCTGACACCATCCTCAAGCGCTTCAATATCCGCTTGCAAGACCGCCAGTGGAGTGCGGAGTTCATGGGAAATATCGGCTACCCAACGCCGGCGAGCCTGCTCACTTTGTTGCAGTGAGTGCCCCAGATCATTGAGGTGTTCTGCCAGAGTGGTTAATTCGTCTTCGCCCTTGAGGTGAATCTTATTATCGTACTGGCCCTGGCTTAGCCGCTGAATATGTTGCACCAGTGCGTGGATGCGTTTGGTTAAAAAGTGAGACAAAGGTAAGGCTGACAGCAGCGCGAACAAAAACGCGGCGACAGCAATCAATGCCAGGTTGGTGGTTTGATCGCCGGCAAATTCCGCATCATGCAGATCACGTAAAGCCGGATTCAGCGGCATTCCCAGATAACCCACGGTACGCGAATTCACCTGTAACTTATGACGATAAATGTCGCGGCGCATGCGCGGATCGCCCGCGACGAGTTGCTGCTCACTGTCGAGCAAGACCACGGCGCGGAACAATGCACTGACCCGTCGGCTGACATTAACCGGCGGCGCCATCCTCTCGGGTGGCGTGCCGGGTATAGCGTCGGGAGGTGGGCGCCGGCTCCGAAAATTGTCCACCATAAACACAGTGAGGTATTCGGGCCAGGCGTCGGGATTATTCCTGAACCAATCCCAGTTGCCGTGCTCCTGATAATGTTGTTCCAGCTTTTCAATCAAAGGCGCCGCACGCGCAATTTCTTTCTGTTCAATGTAGCGCCAGAAACCGCGCTCAAAGCTGAAGCTGAAGAATGCATAGAGCGCACCGGTCAGAACGGCACTGGTGGTCAGTAAGGCGAGAAAAAACTGGGTGCGGAGTTTAAACATACCGGGTTCAATCTTTCAGGTTGGCAGGCTTTGCAGTTTGCACTCAGGCAGGGGGATGATCAATGGTGCGCGAGATTGGCACATAAATCACCGCCACATAGGGTCTATTTTGTCAGTTTATTCGGCGGCTGTTTGTTATCGGCGCAATCTTAGTGGGTTTTTATTTGCGTATTTCGCGTTGTTAGGTTTGCGCGCGGCGCAGAAAATGGCGAAATGAAAATAGGCAAAGTACTCAGGCAACACCGCAACGCCCAGGGCAAGACCCTGGAAGCGGTATCATTTGTGGCAGGCACCGATGCCGGTAATCTGTCGCGTATCGAAAGGGATGAACAACGCCCGTCCCTGGATCTTCTGGAAGAGATTGCCCGCGCTTTAGGGCTGACTGTGTCCGCTATCTATGCGGAGGTGGAAAGCCAGGCAACAGCTGTCAAGGAACCCAGTGATCGGTACAAGACCGATAAAAAACGGGCCGCTGAGCTGGAAAAGCAGGTTAACCAGCTCACTCGCTACTTTTGCTCCCTTTCTCCGGAAGGGCGCGAGCTGGCACTTAACCTGGTGCAGACTCTCAAAAAGGCTCACCCGTCGCGGGACGACAAGACATAACCACTGCCGTATCGGGCGTTCCCCGGTTAGAATACTCACCCGATTCGGCTTGCTTTCTGCTGTACAGCCCCCACTATTTCATCTACTGCGCGTTGCCGCATTCACCGCAAACAGAGGTCAGTTACGTTTATGGACGTTTTGGAAACGATCAAGCAACAAATCAATGAAAACCCGGTTATCCTTTACATGAAGGGATCGCCCAATGCGCCCCAGTGCGGGTTTTCCATGCGCGCGTCCCAGGCGTTGATGGCGTGCGGCCAGCGCTTCGCTTATGTCGATGTGCTGACCAACCCGGATATTCGCACTGAACTACCCAAGTTCGCCAATTGGCCGACGTTTCCGCAATTGTGGGTCAAGGGTGAGTTAGTTGGTGGATGTGACATCATCACCGAAATGCATGAAAAGGGTGAGTTAAAACCGCTCATTGATGCCGCTGTTGTTAATTGATAGCCGAGCCGTTCAGCTCTTGGCAGTTGTGAAAACGGAGCGTGATAACGCTCCGTTTTGCCTTGGCAGCTGTTGATTGATGTCTGTTAATAGCGGCTTCATCAACTCAAAATAACCCGCTCCAGAAATAAATTCCGATCAATGTTATTGCCCCAACGGCACTGAATATACACAAAGCCAGACCCAGCAGGCGTTTGCGATCATTACTTCGCTGGTCTTCCTGGTCGCGCAGTAATTGATGAGCGCGCCAGGCAATGTCGCGGGATTTAAGCAGCTTTAACTTGATCTTGTTTAGTGCCGTAATGTCGGCAACAATTTTTTGCTGACTTTCCGGATCGCTGGCCTGTGCGCGTTGCGCATGCAGATTTTCCAGTTGCTGTTCCAACTCGGCGATTTTCTGATCGATATTGGCGGACAGCTCGTTAATCTTCATACATTAAGGTGCTCTTGCATAAAAACGATGGCGTTTACCTTAACAGATATTGGCCACAGAGGGGCGTGGAGAAGCGAGCTCGTTTATAAACGATGCCGGCTTGTTATAATTGATCAACTTTTGGTGGGTAGGCAGCCCGCGTGATTTTCCCTTCTGGAGTTATCAGCACTCGTGGATAGAAAAACTGATCCTCAATTTCACCCTTCGTTCTATGGCCCGCGTTATTGGTTTACCTGGTTAGGTCTGGGCTTTTTTAAATTGCTGGCGAGTCTGCCGGTATCTATCAGCATGCGGCTTGGCGCAGGCATCGGCTATTTGTTTTACTACTTTGCCCGACCCCGCCGTCATATCACCGAAGTGAATGTGGCCTTGTGCTTTCCGGAAAAAAGTGCGCAAGAGCAAAACCAGCTGGTGCGCGATATCATGCGCGCGGTTGGTATCAGTGTCGTGGAGACTGCCATCGCTTTCTGGGGCAGTGATAAACAGTTCAAAGGCCGTTACACCATCAAAGGTGTGGAGCATATTGAAGCGGTACAGGCAGAAGGCAAAGGCATCATCCTGATGGGCTGCCATCAAACCACCCTTGATCTTGTGGGGCGTATTTTATCCAGCCACATTACCTTTGATGTCCTTTACCGGCGCGATCCGAATCCCTTGTTGTCCTATATGATCTCCCAGGCGCGCGAGCGCTTTGCCAAGTCCGCCATTCCCCGTGACGATACCCGTCAGTTGATCCGCAACCTGCGCAAGGGGCACTCCGTCTGGTATGCCCCGGATCAGGACTATGGTTTGAAGCACGGGGTATTTGCCCCGTTTTTCGGCGTAAATGCGGCAACGATTGTGGGCACCGGTCGCATTGCGCAAATGGGGCAGGCGAAGGTCATTCCCATGTCGTATTACCGGAACGCCGAAGGGCATTACGAGATAGAGTTTTACCCACCGCTGGACAATTTCCCCAGCGGCGATGATGTGGCTGACGCGACGCGTACCAATGCGGTGATTGAAGCAATTATCCGGCGTCAACCGGACCAGTATCTCTGGGTCCACCGACGTTTTAAAACGCGGCCGTCCGGCGAGGCAAGCTTTTATCGCAAGAAGCGCTAAGCCAGCCAGTCAAGATCGATTTCATGCGGAATAGCTTCGAAAAAATACATAGGCAGATGATGCGCTTATTTTTTTCGATAGCTCCCAAAAAAGCCGTCACGCGTCAACAGGATATGCTATAAGCCCTTGCATGGTTGTAATGCATTCCTTGAGGAGCAGCACTGATGTTGAGATTGTTCAAGATTCAAGGTACTACCTTGCGTGAAGTGCCCGCGCAACAGGAAGAAGATACCAAAGTTTCGCTCGCCAATGCCGTCTGGGTTGATGCCCATGAGCCCAGCGAAGAGGAACGTGAAAACCTCAACACCTTTTTACGGGCCGAGCTGCCGGAATCGGACGATGTAGAAGAAATCGAATTCTCTGCCCGCTATTTTCAGGACAGCGCGGGCATTCATGTTCACTCCCTGTTTCTTTCGCCCGGTGAGGCAGGCCGGCACAACACCGTGACGGTTGCGTTTATCTTGCAGGACAAACGTCTGCTGACGGTGCGCGAGGGAGATCTGGCCGATTTCCGCTTGTTGCGCATGCGCGCGCGTCGCGGGCAGGTGCAGGTCAGCTCGCCGCAAGATTTATTGATCACCATGTTTGAACAAAAGGTGGAGAATCTCGCGGATGCCCTGGAGGATATCCATCGCAAACTGGAAGAGGTCAGCCACATGGTGTTGGAAGATGCCGACGCCGAGTTGGAAGATGCCATTGACCGCCTCGCCAAGCTGGAAGACAGCAACGGTAAAATCCGCTTGTGTCTGATGGATACCCAACGCTCCATTTCATTTATGCAGCGCCATTTGCGTGAACACTTTGAATTGCAGGAAACGGCGCGGGAAATTAAACGCGATGTGGATACCCTGATGTCCCACACCGCTTTCCTGTTCGACAAGATAAACTTCCTGATGGATTCCACCCAGGGTTTTATCAATATCGAACAAAACCAGATCATCAAAACCTTCTCTATTGCCGCCGTTATTTTCCTCCCGCCAACTGTGGTGGCCAGTTTGTACGGAATGAATTTCGAATTTATGCCTCATATCCATTGGCAGTATGGATTCGAGTTGGGTTTGTGTCTGATGGTGTTAAGCGCCTTGGCGCCTTACTGGTATTTCAAGAGCAAGGATTGGTTGTAAGCGGGGCGAGCACTGCTCGCCTTGTTGGTGTGTCCCTTCTAATAAGAAATTCCCCTGCTTAAGCTTCTGTGCCCTTTCTCCTTAATTGAGGACCCTGATGTTATGTCTGTTGTTTTTGAAGCGGTGTTATTTGATTGTGATGGTGTATTGGTGGACTCCGAGGTCATCGCGACCCGGGCGTTGCATCGATCCTTGCAAGACATCGATATTGTTATGAGTCTGGATGAGGTGGGCAAAACCTTTACCGGACAAAGCTTTGCCCAATGTGTTGCATTGATAGAGGCGCATCGCGGCAGTCCGTTGCCGGAAAACTTTATGGAAGATAATCGCCGCTATTTCCGTGAGCTGATGGAGCGGGAGCTGGTGGCAATGCCCGGTATCAAGGAGGTTTTGCAATCGCTGGATGTGCCCTATGCCCTGGTCACCAATTCCCAGACCCGCGAACTGGATGTGAAATTGACCCATACCGGACTGGATAGTTTTTTTCCGTCAGAGCGCCGCTTTGATACGGAGACGGTGGGTGTTGCCAAGCCAAACCCGGAAATCTATCAGCGGGCCGCAGCGGCCCTGGGCCTGAATATCAAACGATGTTTGATTGTGGAAGACAGCTTCCCGGGGGTCAGCGCCGGGGTTCACAGCGGCGCGACGGTGTGGTGCTATCGGCCGCATTTAACCCAGGAAGAGCTGGATGAATTTGGGGTGACCTGCGTGTTTACCGACTGGCAGCAATTCATCCCGCTGTTCAAACAGGCGCAACATTAACGCCGTTATTCCTCCACCCATTCCCAACGCAAGGGCTGGCCGAAATCATCCAGGATGACGCGCTTGCGTGGTCGCGGCCTGCGCTGGCTTTTGTGAAGTGGAACTTGAGGCTTACGGCGCGCTTCTATGGCAGCGACAACCTCCGGGACCGGCGTACGGTCTTCTGCACCCTGGCCATCAAAGATGCTGACCAAGGGGCCGTGGGCGTTCTCGCGACCACTTACGCCACGCGGCACCTCTTTTACGGCGCCGCCATGACCGAGGAACTCGCTAACCTGTTGATTGAGTTCATCGCGCAATTGACGCTTGGTTTTGATCGGTTTCATGGTGCTGATCAGGTATCTCTCTCGTCAGATCTCTCTCTCGCTGGAGCCGGGTGAGCCGAAACGGTTGCCGGTATGTGCCCTCTGCCCGAAGCGCACAGACGACCACTCAGGATACCAGCCCGCTCTGTGGCAGACAAACCTGTCGCTCGCATAGTCGTAAGGGTTTGGGTAAACTGCGCGTCTTTTCCTGCTTGGCGGGCGCAGCGGAAACTCGTCCATTGCCCATCGCGGCCAAATGTCCTATGACCGATATAACCCTGAAAATCACCGAGATTTTTTATTCCCTCCAGGGCGAGTCCAACACTGTCGGGTTGCCGACGGTGTTTGTTCGCTTGACCGGCTGCCCCTTGCGTTGCGGTTACTGCGACTCGGAATATGCCTTTTACGGTGGCGAGCGGCTTACCCTGGATGCGATTCTGGAAAAAGTGAGCAGTTACCGGCCGCGCTATGTGTGTGTTACCGGCGGTGAGCCCTTGGCGCAGCGGGATTGCACGGTCTTGCTGACACGGTTATGTGATGCGGGTTACCAGGTATCGCTGGAAACCAGCGGCGCCTTGCCGCTGGATGATGTGGACGCACGGGTGATCAAGGTGATGGACCTCAAGACGCCCGGTTCCGGTGAAGTGAATCGTAACCGCTGGGAAAACCTGCCGTTGCTGCGACCGCAGGATCAGGTGAAATTTGTTATTTGCGATCGCGAAGATTACGAATGGGCGCGTTTCAAGCTGGACGAACATCGCCTGCATGAACGGGTCGGTGAGGTGCTCTTCTCACCCAGCTTTGGCCAGATAGCGCCGGTGCAACTGGCGGAATGGATCATTGCCGACAACCTGCCGGTGCGCTTCCAGTTACAGCTCCACAAACTGTTGTGGAACGATACGCCCGGCCACTGAAAATCCGCACCTGAGACGTAATGAGGTTCAGACGTATGAGTCAAAAAAAAGCTGTGGTACTTGTTTCCGGTGGGTTGGATTCCACTACTGTGCTGGCCATTGCCCGCAGTCAGGGGTACGCGTGCTACACCATCAGTTTTGATTACGGTCAGCGTCACCGCAGTGAGTTGCTGGCGGCAGAGCGCACAGCGACTTCATTAGGCAGTGTAGAGCACAAGGTCATCAAGCTGGACCTGCGGAGTATTGGCGGGTCGGCGTTAACCGATGATGCCATCTCGGTACCGGAAGAAGAAACCAGCGGGATTCCGGTTACTTATGTGCCGGCACGCAATACCGTGTTTCTGTCTATTGCACTTGGCTGGGCTGAGGTTCTGGGTGCGGATGATATTTTTATTGGTGTCAATGCCGTGGATTTCTCAGGCTACCCGGATTGCCGGCCCGATTACATTGCCGCCTATGAAGTGATGGCGAATCTGGCGACCCGTGCCGGCGCGGAAGGCAACCGCCTCAAAATCCGCACACCGCTTATTGATCTGAGCAAGGCTGACATCATAAAGCAGGGGCTTGCCCTGGGTGTGGACTACAGTTTGACTGTTTCCTGTTACCAGGCGAATGAGCGGGGCGAAGCCTGCGGCAAGTGTGACAGCTGCCGGTTGCGCAGCGCCGGATTTGCCCAGGCCGGTGTTGCAGACCCCACACTTTATCGCAGCTGATCCCCTCCGGTTCGCCGAGGTTGTGCATCTTTTAACCCATTGTTTGGCAGAGCATTTTTTCGCGGCCAATCGCCAAAAAGCGCTTGTTTTTTTTGTTTAAGTCTTTAATATACGCGCCTCTTTTGGGTCGTTAGCTCAGTCGGTAGAGCAGTTGGCTTTTAACCAATTGGTCGCGCGTTCGAATCGCGCACGACCCACCATATTTAAATCGCTTTGCGTATGCAGAGCCAGTTACACCATTCGCAAGACAAACCGTTTATCGGGTCGTTAGCTCAGTCGGTAGAGCAGTTGGCTTTTAACCAATTGGTCGCGCGTTCGAATCGCGCACGACCCACCATAACAAAAAGGGGATGCCATATGGCTTCCCCTTTTTTATTGTCAAATGAATGTGAAAGGGCTGTCTGGCCCTTGTGGTAGAATCCGTCACCTTCACTTGAGGCAACCGTGATGTCAAAACCTGTGATGATTGCCACTAATCATGCTCAATCCGCACAAGCACTGGTGCAGGAACATCTGGCCCGTGCCTGGAGCGCGCCGCAGTACACGCCTGAGCAAGAGGCGGAGTATAAAGACCGCATTACCGCATTACTCAAGCAGCACAATGCGGTACTGGTTGCCCACTATTACACAGACCCCCTGATTCAATCGCTCGCGGAAGCAACTGGCGGCTGCGTGTCTGACTCCCTTGAGATGGCGCGCTTTGGCAAGAACCATCCCGCCACGACCCTGGTTGTTGCCGGCGTGAAATTTATGGGTGAGACTGCCAAAATTCTCACGCCGGAAAAACGCGTGCTGATGCCGACCCTGGAGGCAACTTGCTCGCTGGATATTGGTTGCCCCATTGACGAGTTCTCAGCCTTTTGTGACCAGCACCCGGATCGCACCGTGGTGGTCTATGCCAATACCTCCGCCGCGGTAAAGGCGCGCGCAGATTGGGTAGTGACCTCGAGTATCGCCCTGGATGTGGTGGATCACCTGGACAAACAGGGCAAGAAAATTCTCTGGGCACCGGACAAGCACCTGGGCAGTTATGTACAACAAAAGACTGGCGCCGATGTACTGCTGTGGGACGGCGCCTGCATCGTGCATGAAGAATTCAAAGCGCGCGGTGTTATCGATTTGCAAACGCTCTACCCGGAGGCCGCCATCCTGGTTCATCCCGAATCGCCGGCGGCAGTTGTTGAGTTGGCCGATGTAGTCGGGTCTACTTCCCAATTGATCAAGGCCGCGCAGACGCTGCCCAACCGCGAATTTATTGTGGCGACGGATCAGGGCATCTTCTATAAGATGCAGCAACTGAATCCGGACAAGGTATTTCACATCGCACCTACCGCTGGCAGTGGTGCGACGTGTCGCAGCTGTGCCAATTGTCCGTGGATGGCCATGAATGTGCTCGATAATCTCGCCACCGTTTTCGAGCGCGATGACAACGAAATCCATGTTGATCCCGAGCTGGCTCGCCAGGCGATGATTCCACTGCAGCGTATGCTGGATTTTAAAAAGTAAGCCGGGCCGATTGCGCCGCAACGCGCTTGTTTCGCGCTGCTCCTCTCAGTACCATTGCGCCTTTGC
This sequence comes from uncultured Cellvibrio sp., assembly GCA_946481735.1. Next base: position 15,531 of record CAMLOU010000015.1, on the reverse strand, counting down.
AATTTCATGAACATCATCCGTCTGGTGTTCGTTAACAACGGAGTTTCTAATGATTCAAGGCAGTATGGTTGCCCTGGTAACCCCCATGACCCCCGACAATGCACTGGATTGGGCCAGTCTGCATAAGTTGGTGGATTGGCATCTGGAGCAGGGCACAGACGCCATTGTTGCGGTCGGCACCACGGGTGAGTCTGCTACCTTGAACGTTGATGAACACCTGGAAGTCATTCGCAAGATCGTTGATCAGGTTCACGGCCGTATTCCGGTAATTGCCGGAACCGGCGCTAATTCGACCGACGAAGCAGTAGAGCTGACTGCCGCGGCTAAAGCGGTAGGTGCGGATGCTTGCCTTCTTGTAACGCCCTATTACAACAAGCCCACCCAGGAAGGTCTCTTCCTGCACCATGAATTTATCGCCAGGGCGGTGGCTATTCCGCAAATCCTGTACAACGTACCTGGACGCACCGGCGTCGATATGCGGCCGGAGACGGTGCTGCGCCTGGCGCAGATCGATAACATTATCGGGATTAAGGAAGCCACGGGTGATCTTGAACGCGCAAAAACCCTGATCGAGCAGGTCCCGGCAGATTTTGTCGTTATCTCCGGCGATGATGCTACCGCTGTGGAATTGATGCTTTTGGGCGGCAAAGGGGATATTTCTGTCACCGCAAATGTCGTACCTGCTGCCATCGCTCGGATGTGTGAGCTGGCAATTGCCGGGCAGGCCGAAGAGGCGCGCGCAATTAATGACCGCTTGCTACCCTTGCATGCCGCCATGTTTGTTGAATCCAACCCGATACCCGTCAAGTGGGCGGTAGAGCAGTTGGGTTTGATCCAGTCCGGTATTCGCCTGCCGCTGACACGTCTGTCGGCGCAGTATCACCCACAGGTTAAATCCGCCCTGCAATCCGCCGGGCTGTTGTAGAGACGATTCATGAGAATAATGACTGTTAAAAAGTCGCCAGCTTTTTATGTGTTACTGGCGCTGCTGAATGTTTCACTGTCTGGTTGTGGCTTTTTCTTCGGTGATGATGGCGTGTTTCGCAATCGCGAAAACGACTACCTGATGGCCGATAATATTCCTCCTTTAGTTTTGGATGAAAGTCTGGATAAAAGCGCCCTGGGTGAACTCTATCCTATTCCCCCCATTACCGAGTCGGATTTCGGCTATGAAGCTGATCCGGAAAACAACGAAATTCCCCGGCCATTACCGCTTTCGGCAAACATGCTGGAAGAAAGCGTCAAGATTCAGCGCCTCGGACAACAGACCTGGATCCTGATGAATGTGGCACCGGGAGAAGTCTGGCCGCGTGTACGCCACTTCCTAAATGTTAACGGGCTGGCGGTAGCTTCCTCTGATATCAGCAGTGGTGTTATTGAAACTGACTGGATTCAGTTCAAGACTGACCTCAGTACCTACGATAAATATCGCATTCAGATAGACCAGGGCGTCCAGCCGGATACGAGCGAGATTCATATTGTTCATCTGAGCGTCCCCACCGGCGCTACGCCTCCGGCGCCGGTTAATTGGCCGCAGACGTCGGTAAATGCGGAAAAGGAAAAATGGTTGCTGGATGAATTGGCGGCCACCTTGGCCAGCGATACCACTGAGGGTGGTACCTCTTTGTTGGCGCAATCAATCGGCGGCTCCACCAAGGCTAACCTGGGAATTTTGCGTAATGAGCCCGTGATGCGCCTGAAACTGGATCGTGCACGTGCTCTGGGAACCTTATCCCATGCCGTTAAACAGGAAGGCTTTTCACCCTATGAAAGCGATGCGGCGACAGGCATCTTCTATGTGCATTACCGCAAGATAGATCCGGAAGGGCCAGGCTGGTTCAGCCGCAAGTGGAGCGGTATCAGAAACGCCAAGTGGGTGACAGCGATCTTTGGCCAGCCGGAAGACGAGCTTATCAAGTTAAAAAGCCCCTACACTCTGGAAGAGCTGACTGCACACTTGCCCCAAGGTGCGGCGCTTGATCAGGCGCCCTTGTCGAATCGTAAAAAAGAACAGAATCTTCCGGATGCGCCGGGTTATCTGGTGATCGTGTCGGGTGAAGAAGGCAACCTGGTGGTACGCGTGCGTGACCCCTACGGCAAGCGTCTTGAGCCGCGCAAGGCGCGCGAGATGCTGACTATCCTGCGGAAGAACCTCATTTAAGGAAACGCCATGCGTTTTGCATCGCTGGGCAGTGGCAGTCGTGGTAATTCCACCCTGGTGGAGTGGGCGACAGGTGCACTGCTCATCGATTGTGGTTTCAGCCTAAAGGAAACCGAACAGCGTCTGTTAAAGCTCGCCCGCCGCCCCGACCAGTTGGCGGCGGTTCTCGTTACCCACGAACACTCGGATCATATAAAAGGCGTTGCCGCCTTGGCGCGTCGTTACCAGATTCCGGTTTACATGACGCCCGGCACCTTTCACAGTCGCAACCTGGGTGAACTCCCTGATTTGCGCCTGATTCACGCCTACACACCCTTTGAGATTAACGGCCTGACCGTCAGGCCAGTGGCTGTTCCCCATGATGCCCGGGAACCGGCGCAATTTGTTCTTGAATTTGCCGGTCTCCGCTTGGGAATACTGACTGATTTGGGTAGTATTACGCCCCACGTTGAGGCCTGCTACCAGTCCTGCGATGCGATGGTGCTCGAAGCGAATCATGATCCGACGATGTTGGCTTATGGTAGCTATCCCCCCTCGCTCAAGCAGCGTGTAGGCGGGCAATGGGGGCATCTGAGTAATCAACAGGCTGCCGGTTTCTTGCAGCGTGTTGATACCCGGCGACTGCAACACCTGGTGGTGGCGCATATCAGCCAGCAAAACAATACACCGGCATTGGCACAAGCGGCCCTGATGCCGGTAACGTCCCAGATCAAACAGGTAACCTACGCTTGTCAGAACGAAGGTTTTGATTGGCTGACGCTGGTGTAACCTGATTTTACCAACCGATAGTTTCTTATTTACAGCAGGCACCATGATGGAAAAACGCGAACAACTCTACGCGGGTAAGGCAAAATCTGTTTTCAAGACTGATGATCCAGATCGCTTGATCCTGTTATTCCGCAACGATACCTCGGCGTTTGATGGCAAGCGCATTGAGCAGTTGGATCGCAAGGGCATGGTGAACAACAAGTTCAATGCCTTCATCATGGGTAAGTTGCAGGAAGCCGGTATTCCCACGCATTTTGAAAAATTGCTCTCCGATACAGAATCCCTGGTAAAAAAGATGGACATGATTCCGGTGGAGTGTGTCGTGCGTAATATTGCTGCCGGGTCCATCACCCGCCGTCTGGGAGTGCAGGAAGGTATTGAGCTCAACCCACCTACCTTTGAATTCTTCTTAAAAAATGATGCCTTGGGCGATCCGATGGTCAATGAGTCCCATATCCAGTCATTCGGCTGGGCGACGGCTGAGCAGGTCGCGCGGATGAAAGAGTTGACCTTCAAGGTTAACGACGTGCTTAAGGGTTTGTTTGCCAGCGGCAATATGCTGCTGGTGGATTTCAAGATCGAGTTCGGACTGTTCAAGGGCGAGGTTATCCTGGGTGATGAATTTTCGCCCGATGGTTGTCGTTTGTGGGACAAAGACACCCGCGAAAAGCTGGATAAAGATCGTTTCCGTCAGAATCTCGGTAATGTCGTGGAGTCCTACGAACTGGTAGGCAAGCGGCTCGGGCTGAGTTTCTGAGTCCTGATGGGCGCTATGCCCGTGTGTCCTGCATCACGCTAAGGGGCTCCGGCCCCTTTTCTTCAGCCAAATTTTGGCCCAGTCCGCTTTCAATGTGGCAGAACTGTTCTATGCTTGTTAAAGCCTGCCGAAGATAGGCATTTTTGCGCCGAGTACAATTAACTTTCAGAAAATCAGGAGCTTGACTGTGATTGAACGTCGCATGTTTGAACGCACATCGACCTCGGTAAGAGTAGAAATGAGTCATCCGAGCTTCGGTACGATTGTGGGATTCACCAAGGATATTTCTGATGGTGGTGCACTTGTTCAGATTGAAAACCAGCCTAACCCGCCGGTCGGTACAGAAGTGATGGTGCGTTTCAAGAAAGCCGTAGGGCCTATCAATATTGATCCGGTGAAGATGAAGGTCGTCCACCAGTTGCGTAATACCATTGGCTTGATGTTTGTGGGCCGTTAATTCTCTCTTGGCTGACGCATGTCTGTGTCAGCCGCTCCGGAAACAGCGGACAGTGCCTAGCGACACTGTTCCGGTTTCAATATCTCTGCACCGGTTTCCCTCATATTCTCAGCCAACTGATTGACATCGGTACATTCAAGTTGAGGATTTTGCTCCAGATCCACTTGCACCAGCTTCAATAACCCTAACAGTGGCGCAACATCGTCAAGTTGATTTTTACGCAGGACAAGGACTTTCAACTGCGTCAGCTTAACGAGTGGTGCTAGTGTGCGTAGCTGATTTTCGGCCAGGTTAAGCTCTTGCAATGCACCAAACCGCTCCAGCCCCGCAAGGCTGGCAATGCCGGCATTGCTGCAATTCAGTAAGGTTAACTGTGAGGCGCCGGTGATTTTTTCATCCGTTATGGTTTGCTCTACACACCGGCGAAGGTTGTCGTCAGCGATTTGATAGTCGGTAAACAAAGGCGCCGGTGTATAAACAACATTGTCATTGACGCTGACAGAATAACTGCACGCTCCTGCCAGGCATGCGCCAATCAACGCTAACAATCTGCCCATATAAAAAGAGTTCATTGCAATAATATCCGCCTAATATGTCATAGGAATGTCAGACAGTAGTCTATTAAAAAAACAATTTAATATCGCTATCCAACCTAAAGCTGAACCCATGCTGAATCTGACAGGGTTGCTAATACTAAAACCAAACGACTGAACCGCCGAATGGCGTTCTGGTCTATTGTGCCGATAAAACTTTGACAAAACACCATTTAATTTTCTTAAAATACTGATATCTTGCTAACCAAATTCCATCATCTGTCCCACAAGAGGAAGCTTCATGAAACCGTTGATTGCATTATTGTCCGCATTGTTTTTATTCGGTTGTATGTCAACAGACCCTTACACCGGTGAACAAAAAGCCAGCAACACAGCAAAGGGTGCAGGAATCGGTGCTGTAGCCGGTGCCGTTATCGGTGCTGCATCCGCGAGCAAGAGTGACCGTAAAAAAGGTGCATTGACTGGCGCATTGGCCGGCGGTGCTATTGGTGGTGGTGTCGGTTACTACATGGATCGCCAGGAAGCGGCATTGCGTCAGCGCTTGCAGGGTAGCGGTGTTCAGGTACGCCGCGAAGGTGATAAGATTTATTTGATTATGCCGGGCAATATCACCTTTGATACAGGCAGCGCCGTTATCCGTTCTGACTTCTATGATGTATTGGATTCTGTGGCCTTGGTATTAGCTGAATTCAACAAGACCGCAATCAAGATCAGCGGCCACACCGATTCCACTGGCGGCGCACAATTGAACCAGACATTGAGTGAGCAGCGTGCAAACAGCGTACGCAATTACCTGTCAGAACGTAAAGTGGCTGCGGGTCGTATCCAATCTTATGGTTATGGACCACGCTACCCCATTGCAACCAACGATACTGAAGCCGGTCGTCAGGCAAACCGTCGGGTTGAATTGGAATTGTTGCCGCTTGAGTAATATCAGAGTGTGTTAAAAGAAGCCGCCCTTTGAAGGCGGCTTTTTTTATGCATGGTTCAGTGATTTTTATACATGGTTCAGTGATTTATTTTTTATTTCCATCAATAAAGCATGCAGCATTTCGGTAGACAATCCATGCAGTACCAGTCGGTGACCTGCACGCAAGGTGCTCATTGGTACCAGGGGATGTTTGTTATTCAGCAGTATAAGGTGTTCCGGTGACTGTAATATTGTAGCGACGTAAATCCCGATGACTTCGTCCAGTTGCAGCGAGTTGGAGGCCCGCCAGAAATCATTGTCAGTCAGGAATAACTGGTACGTCGGCGTAAACAACTCGATTGCCGTTTGTAAATCAATGAAATTTGTCCAGCGGTTGGGCAACGAAGGTAAAGCCAGATCCGGTTCATGAATCATACTGAAATCAGGGTTGGATACTGGCGCCAATGCCAGTCCTTGATCGCGCAGCCCCTGATTCAACCGAATAACAAAATTGAATAAATTCAAATCGTGTTTAAGAAACAACTCATCTTTCAAATCATCCAGATTTTTGGGTTCGAGGGGATCGGTGATGGTCTTTACGGGCGCATTGGCCGCGATAAACCCCAGGATCTGTGAACCCAGGTGGAAGTGTCGCAAGACCAACCAGTTGGCTTCGGGCGTAACAAAATATTTCAGGCCGGTGGCGAGAATCCAGTGAAGTAATTTTGATGCGGCCCAGTGGCGTGGCAACACAGATTTCAGGATTTGTATCAATACAATAAACGTGCGTGCGATGGGACGCGCGAAGGGCAAAAGGAACTGCCGTGACCGTGAGCCTGAATCAGTGAGCCATGCAGCTTTAACGTGATCGGGCAGGGGGGTGCTGCGATCCAGGTACAAGGCCAGCCAGGGATTGGGATCACGGGGATCAAATGCTTCCTGAAGAAAAGGCGGAAGCGGTGCATCCTGTTTCATGTTATTCCTCCAGAATGTGATCAAATTGCATTTGATACAGTTGGGCTGTGCGCTTGGCTGTTTGCAATATCAACTTTGCGGCGCGCGGATTGATGGCCAGGGTTATTTCAACTGCTTTAAGCCAGCGCGCGAGATGATGCTCATCGTTAGCGCCGTGATATTCGAGGAAACGAAACGCGCTGGACGGCAAGCCGACGTGTTTGCGCAACAGGGGCAATAGCGCGGGGATAATACGTTGTCCCGTGCCTTCAATAATGTAAATGGCTCCCAGCAAACCGACTGGATCGGGAGACGCAGCCAATGCATGAAGATACGTATTCAAGGCATCGCCGCCGGGATTACGACGCAGATCATCCAGTGCTGTAGTGCCACCCGCGGCCAGATAATCCTGATACAAAATCATGAAATCATTTTGTTCATCGCCCGCATGGATTTCGATCAGTTCACCCAGTGCTGCATATTCTTCGCTGAGAGACTGCACAGCTTCGCGCATCCACTTACTGCCCTCCCTGACTTGCGGAACCCATTGCGCCGTCCATTGACGATAATCATCCTGAGTAAACTTCCGGGAGACCAGTTTGTGAATCACGGGACTGCGCCAGACATCGGAACGGTAGTTGTGCCAGATATTTGCCAGGCTCGTCAGAAGTTCGCGCAAATGATCGGGAGCGGTGCGTGGATCGTGTGGTGCCTCAATGACGGGGAATGGCGGATGGTTAACTGGCTCGGCGATAGTGCCTGGTGCTGGCGAAGGTTTCACTTCTGTATCGGATGACTCTACGTCAATCAACATATAAGCCGCACTGATGCGACCGGACTCGGGAATAAAGCAAAAAATTTTCTCGCCCGGTTTCAGTTCCCGCGTTTCCAGAAATTCTGCCAACATAATAAAAATAGAAGCAGCTCCGGTATTGCCGCGGGTGGTGAGGTTGCTGTACCAGCGGTCGCGGGGAATACTTAATCCGGCTTTGTCCAGCAACTCCTCAACAACGGGAATAAAACGTTCGGAGGAGTAATGACAAAGAAAGTGATCAATGTCCCGGGAATCGATCCAGCCTTCACTCACCAGCTTTACATATTCATGGATACTCACGTCGAACAAATGTGGCAGTAAGCGAATGTCCTGGCGCAATGAAAGTGCGCCGGCAGCTTCAGCTTCACTACTGGAGGGAAAATCAAGAAAAGAGGTTTGTCGATCTTCTGTTAAGCCTAGTTGCATACAGACGGGATAGTCACCGGCAAAACTTTTCTGATGAATCCAGTTTAACTTCAAGCGGACGGGGCGCGTTGATCCAGGTTTGCGGGTCAACAATAGCGCACCTGCACCGTCTGATAGCATCCACCGTAAAAAATGTGCATCAAAATCACTGTGGTAACCGCGTGGTGCGAAACGAGATTGTTTGAACATACGCGATGGCAATTCTGCCGCAGCGACCAATGCTTGTTCATGACCATTGAGTTCAATTGCCTGTGCGGCAAATGCCAGGGCGCTGATTCCGGCGGCACACACCCCAAGACTTGAAAGCGTTTCCATGGGCGGTGCGCCCAGTTCGCCGTGAACCATGGCGGCAAAACCTGGTATAAGCGCATCGCTACCAGAGGCGCCCACCGCTAACAAACTGATGTCTTGTATAGTGGTCTGGCTGCGATTCAGGCAATCCTGTATGGCGTTCACGGCCAGGCGTGTATGGGATACGCGCGTGTTGCCCTGTTCGTCGATGGCGTAGTGGCGAGTCTGAATGCCATTTTCTTTAAGAATTTTTTGTTTGATGCGTTTTGACAGTCGATTGATAGGCGCAATAAACGCATCCATCGCGTCATTATCCACCGGATCGCCGGGCAGAAAATAACCGGCTGCATCGATATAAACCTGGTTAAAGCGAATAGGCATAAGTTGTCCTTAATAATTTACGATTGACGAGCGTGCCATTTTTCAAGCTGTGATGCGGCAGCGTCATCAGGAAGGCTGGTGCCCAACAGGCGATCCATAAAAGCAAACATAAAACCGAAGTTACCCTTGAAGCAGGCGTGGTGCAGGTGATGACGTCGGCTTGCCTGAAACCATGGACTGGTACCTTGCGGATACACATCATAATTTGAGTGGCCAATACTGTTGAACAATAAACTCAATAAGGGCAGGGTAATCAGTGCAGCAATGCTGAAATCGTGTACCCACATGGGCCACACAATCACATTGCCCAACAACATGGCTTCCACCAGATGGAAGCTATAAGTAGACCAGGGTGTAGTCACCACCGAGCGATGATGGGCGAGATGGAATTGCCTTAACCAAGGCGTATGCAACAAACGGTGGGTAATATAAAAATGCACTTCATTCCATAATAACAGGGCGAGTATTTCCAGGATAACCTGCATGACGGATGGCTCAAGAGCAAGGTTTACCCAACCAAGCTGCAGAAAGCCCCAGGGCAGCAATAGGCCCACACCAAAAATCAGGATAGATAATAAAGACAATCCGACTTCACGTTGCCATTGTCCTTTGGTGAGCGGCCGGGGGTCGAGCTTTTGGCCGATGCCCCATGCAGGCAGGAGACGTTCAGTCAGCAACCGGGTCAGGCACCCATAAATGAGGTAGATGCTGGCAAAAAATACCGTTCCGGCTATTACAATCTGCCATGCCGAAGCTGTCAGGAAAAATTCGCGCATAAAACCAACCCTGAAAAAATGATCGCCGTTCACTGGCGTAATGCGTGCCTATACTGCGCAGTCTGTGGGTAGGGGTCAAATCTTTTTCGTTAATTTATGAACCGGGCGGAAAAACAATACCGAAGGTTTTAGCTGTTGATACTCAACGGGCAAAGCGCGGTAATAGAAGAGGGATCATTGATAGATTTCAATGGTAATTTGGCCTGGATCGCGACGCTCATTCCGTTTAAGGCCGCGTTCGGTTAACACCGAAAGGCAGCTGTTGACCATACCGCTATTACCACACAACATGACCTGGGCGTTGTTTGCAGTCAGGGTTAAGTCCAACAGATTTTCCACTTCATGGCTTAATAAAAGATCCGGAATATGTTGCGTAAAATGCGGTGTATCCGCTTCCCGGGTAACAGAATAAAAATAATGGAATTGCTGCGAATGCGATTGCTTGATGTGTTCCAATTCCTTGTGGTGTGCCATCTCACTATGGTCACGTATCCCGTGGATAAGTATCACCTGTTCAAAGCTTTCCCAGGGGTCAACGGTGCGCAACATGGACAGGAACGGGCTCAGCGCTGTGCCGGTGGCACACAGCCACAGTTGTTGGGCTGCTGGTACCAGTGACAGGACAAAAAAGCCCCCGGCTCTGGGGCTGCTGATCACCTTGTCGCCCGGTTGCAGTTGAAATAAACGTGGCGACAACAGGCCGCCTGTTACACGATTAAAGAAGATTTCCTGGACAGGTTTGCCGGGCGGGTTCACCAGAGAGTAGGGACGAGTGACCATTTTGCCGTTGATCTCCAGCCCCAGATTAACAAACTGACCGGCTTCAAATTCGGGTAAATCCAACAACAACCGCAGGGAACAGAGGCGATTGTTCCATTGATGTCGCTCTACAATGGTGCCAGTTAACCAATTTGGCATATCCGCTCCTGATAACAGCTCACGTTCATCATGCTGCTTCTTGATAAGCATAGCCGCCTTCGGCACTCCGTGCCTTATCGACGCGCATCTGCGCTATTCCGTTCTGGCAGCTTTAAGAAAAAGTGCTTATTAATCAATTAGATGCCCCACCGGCTATAGGAGGGTGCTAAATTTTTAGCACAAGGCGCTTGACTTATATTTTATCGGTGCTAATTTTTTAGCATGGTGCTAGAAAATTAGCACTCTTCACTGAATCACATTGATGGAAAGGTTATGGCAAAAGATCCCTTGCACAATCAGCTCAGTCGGCGCGAACGCCAGATTATGGATGCCCTCTTTGAGCGGGGCGAGCTCTCTGCCCAGGATGTTCGTTCAGCTATTCCTGACCCACCGAGTTATTCTGCTGTACGTGCATTGATCGCCAAATTGGTGGAAAAGAAATTAGTCGCTTACCGGGAAGACGGGCCGCGCTACATTTATTTCCCTGTTGTTGAACGCAGCGAGGCGCGCGCCAATGCATTACAAAAATTGATCAAGACGTTTTTCGATGGCTCAACGGTTGCCGCCGTCAATGCGCTGCTGGGAATGAACAAGCAGCAATTGAGCGAGGCAGAAATTACCGAGTTAAAAGCCGCGATCGAGAAAGCCAAAAAGCAATAATAAATGAGAGGCAGGTATGGCCACAGAAAGTGCATTAAGCATACTGACACTGTTGCTGATCAAGCCGTTATTGATCATCCTCATTGTTGCCGCCGGATTATTTTTGCTACGCAAAAAGTCCGCCGCCCTGCAACACTTCTGGCTGGCGAGTGGTCTGCTGGCGTTATTATTGCTCCTATTATTATTCAGTTTTTTGCCGGAGATTCAGTGGCAGGTAATCCCTTTTGCTGAACAAACATCGCCTGTTTTAAATGCACTGTATGACATAGCTAACTGGTTCAGCGATTCCGAAAATTTGCTAGTGACAGTAGCGCTTTATTCACTGGGCTTGTTCTGGCTGTTATTTTATTTACTGCTCGGGATTTTCGGGGTTGCACTGCAAACCCGTCGGGCAAAGCCCTGTGACAATAGTGAATTGCAGCAGATCCTGGCTGAGTTATGTGAAGAGATGGACGTGGCTGGCCAAGTGACTTTGCTCTCCAGCACTGCGGTGAATTCGCCGCAAATGTGGGGTGTTTTTCGCCCGGTCATTATGTTGCCCACGGCAGCGAATCATTGGAGTAGCGAACGTAAATTATCCGTGCTGCTACATGAGTTGGGGCATGTGGCGCGCTACGATTGGCTAACCATGCTGCTGGTGAAACTGTGTTGCGCGTTTTTCTGGTTTTTACCCCCGGTGTGGTGGTTGGCAAGCCGCTTGTATCACTACGCCGAAATTGCTTGTGATGACTATATCTACCGTTTGCATAACAACTGGCAGCTGCGTAACAAAGAAATTGTTTACGCGGAGAATCTGCTGGCCATGGCGCAGGCAGAAAAAAATCCTCCCGAACCGGCGTTGCCCATGGCAGGACATTCGCCGGTGTTTTATCGCATAGAAGCCATTCTGGATCGCCGTCGCGAGCGCAACAACGCCACGCCGGAAGCAAGACAATATTGGGTGTTGGCATTGCTGATGTTGCTCTTGCCCCTGGCCAGTTTGCAACTCATGCCGATACAGCAGACGTTGATGGCGCAGGTTTTAAAGATTCACTTGTCGAATGTTGCTGGCAATGATGCCACACCCATTGCTGCAGAAAAAAGTACGACACCGGTGTATCGGCTGGATGCGGACACCTTGCGCCAATTAAAGCAACAGTTGCATGTAGGAGAGTCACCCAGCCTGCCTCAGGAAGCACTTATTGTGACTGCCAGCCGTGATCTTGGGCGCCCCGCTAATGAACGGCAGTCCATCAGCCCTGTGCAGCTTCCGCAACCGTTCATCCAGATGCAGGGCTACATGCCGGCAGAGATGGTGATCCCCACCTATCCGCGCAATGCCCTGGACCGTGGGACGGAGGGCGAAGTTATCGTTTCATTTTCCATCGCCGAGGATGGATCTATCTTTGCCCCGCGTATTTTACAATCGCAACCCCGCCAGGTATTCGACAAGGCTGTACTGACCGCTTTAAAAAAGTCCCGCTACCATCCGCAGATTATCAACGGCGTTCCCGTCATTATCGAAGGCGTGACAGAAGTATTTACCTTTCAGATCCAGCAACCCCTCATCGCTGAAAAACGACGACGATAATCTGATTTTATCCCGTTAAACCTACCGCTTTTTTGCCCGTACCGGGACGGGGGAAGTCATGCCCGGAATTTGTTAAACCTTTTCATTGTTAATGAGGATCATCCTATGACTACACTTACCTTGGCCAACCCGTTTGTACGTTTGTTGGGAATTTTACCGGCTGCATCTGCTGCGACTTTGTTGATTTTGTATCTGATGCATCAGTTGGTACACACAGATTTTGTTGACATTATTGAACCGGAAGACGACGAGGCAATTACAGCATTTATTAATGATGCATCCACCGACATTAACAACAGATATGAAAAGTTGGACAAGCCCGTCAAGCCGCTGCCGCCAACAACACCGCCGGAAGCGCCGGAACTGGACCCGGTTGATCCAAACGTAAAAACGACAACGCAGGGTTTGTTGACGGTTGTCAAACCGGAAATCGATGTTCAGCTTGACGGTTCTTTCGGTGATCGGGCGATGCCATTTATTAAAGTACAACCCAATTACCCCACCTCTGCATCCTCGCGCGGTATTGAAGGTTATGTTGATGTCATGTTTGACGTGGCGCCAACAGGGGCGACCGAAAATATTCGGATCATCAACGCGGTTCCTTCAACTATTTTTAACAGCAGTGTTATCCAGGCGATTAAACGCTGGAAATACAAACCCAGGATGGTCAATGACACACCGGTTAAATCCTATGATGTTCGCGAGCGCATTACCTTTGAACTGGCAAAAGGTTAAAGAAACCGCCAACAAATATCGACTTTACATTGACTACCTGATCAACATGTCGCAGCGATTCTTCATGAGGTGATTGTCCTCAGTGCGAGCAGGATGGATAATGGCCCACCCTGCTACGCACTGGTCCATATTATGAGTGATATTCCACTTGCTATCTGTAGTTTACCTGTTGTTTGCAACGATGAGCATTATCGTGAACAAGCAGCGGCCTTAGCTCATCAATTGCAACAACCCTTGTTGCTCAACGCAGAGCCACAAGCGCTGACGCAGAGTGAGTTCATTTTACTTCTGAATGAACAGGGCATTGCGTTACAACAAACGGGACGCAAAGCACCGGGGCCGATACGCGCTGAGTTTGTGGAAGGAGCTGTTGATCATCGGCGTAAATTTGGCGGTGGGAAAGGGCAATTGATTGCCAAGGCTGTGGGGGTCAAAACGGGCGTCTATCCACGCGTATTGGATGTAACGGCAGGCCTGGGAAAAGACGGATTTGTACTGGCCACGCTTGGTTGCTCTGTGCAGTTACTGGAACGATCTCCGGTAGTTTTTGCGCTGCTGCACGACGGGCTGCAGCGTGCTCATGAGGCCGCGCAAGTTGCCGATCCAACGTTGTTGGCGATTGTGCAGCGTATGGAATTGATAGCGGGTGACAGCCGCGAATATCTCACCCGGCTGGATGAGGCTGAGCGGCCCGATGTGATCTACATGGATCCTATGTTTCCCGAGCGGGAAAAATCTGCAGATGTAAAAAAAGAGATGCGTGCGTTTCAGTCACTGGTAGGAAAAGATGACGACGCAGGTGAGTTATTGGCGTTAAGTCTGGTGAAGGCACGCTACCGGGTTGTGGTTAAGCGGCCGCGTAAAGCGCCGGTAATATCCGCACATGAACCTTCTTATCAGCTGAAGGGGAAATCCAGTCGCTACGATATTTATGCGCTAAAAAAACTACCTGAACAATTATAGTTTTCCCGGTAAGTTCAGCTGATTAGTATTCTGTTTCATCTGCCATTTTTAAAGCGTTAGCTGCCGGTTCGCGTACATGATTGAACAGCATTGCCAAAAAGAGTAAGCCGGCAAAACCTGTCGCCAGGATAAAGCCGTAACGGACGTGACCAAAAAGATCACCAACTGCACCCATTAACAGTGGCCCCAGTGCAGCGGAAACTGCAGTGAAAAACAGAATTACCCCGGCCACAGTGCCGTGCTCGTTTTTTTGAAAACAACTGATTCCCTTTGAATTCAAGGTTGGATAAATCATCGACATAAATAGACCCGATAAGGGCAACAGAAATACGGCATAGCTTACGCCGCCAAGCATGCTACCCAGAAAGCACAGGAATATAGCTCCGCTGAATACCATCATCACCAGCGTCCAGGACAATTTGGTCAATACCCAGGCACCTAGAAATCGTCCTGAGGCGCGCAAAATAAAGAAAATGGTCAAGGCCCATGTTGCAAGCCAGGTCATAGAACCCTTGTAATCCGCAAGAAATGTCGGCATCCACACGTAGATGGCTACTTCTGTTGCCACATAGAGTGCAATAGCCAAAGAAAAACCTAGCGCATACGGATCGCTAAACATCCTAAATGTGCGCCCTAGATCAATGGGTGCATACGCTGTCTGTTTGGTCTGTGGATATTTAACAAGGCTGGCTGTGATAATCAGTAGTACGCAGATGATACCGGCGAACAGGTATAGATATTTCCATGAGACCCCCGCCGTCAGTAAATAAGCTACGATGGCCGGCCCGATAATCGCACCTACGCCGAAAAATCCCTCGACCGCATTCATTGTGGCGGTGTGCGCTTTGGTGGATGTGGAAATATCGCCAATTAATGCCAGCGCACCCGTTTTGAATATGCCTATGGCGCAACCGGAAAGCAGTAGTAGTGCAACAAAAAACTCAAAAGTGGTGCCGACGATAAACAAGGTGCAGGCGAGAGCAAACAAGGTGAGACCAATAATAATGGTTGTCTTGCGGCCAAAGCGGTCTGCCAGAAAACCGAACAATATCCCACTTAATGCGATAGCGATCATGGGCGCATAATGGAAAGCACTTGCCTGTGTGAGTGTAAGCCCGAATTCCTTGATAATTTGGGGGATGATGACACCGACCGCGTCTGTCGTCATGGCAAACATCAAAAACATCAGATAGGTGAGCCACTTGATTAGCCTGAGTTGTTGGTGTCCGTGACGGAGCATATCAGTGACCCTCATTATTATTGGTTTTGCTTATTTATTGACTTAACCGTGTGATGGTCGAACGCAGGCGCGGGTCAACACGGCAATAAAACAGTTGACTTAATTAATCACAGTGGTTTAATTAAGTCAACCATTTGTTCACCATTGCTCGGAATGAGGTGGTGGAAAGGTAAAGGATCAGGCAATGGGAGCGCGT
>CAMLOU010000014.1 GCA_946481735.1 uncultured Cellvibrio sp. | reverse complement strand
TATAAAGGAAGGATCCTTAAAGGCGGACCAACGCTTCAGGGGACCGAAAAAACAAAAACCCGCCGATGGCGGGTTTTTGTCATGCAAACAACCGTGTTAAGCAGCGTTCTTCTTTCTCAGCAATCCCAAGCCGATCAGCCCCAGGGCAAGCAACGCCAGAGAGCCGGGTTCCGGAACGGAGGTCGTCACTACTTCCAGAGTAGAGTTACCCACGTAAAAATCGCCAAAATCACTCCATACTTTTACCGACAGTAAGCCAGTAGCGTTAAGTGAAACCAGCGAGTTTAAGCCCAATGCGCCGGTCCAATCACTGGTCGGTACATAGATAAAAGCACCGTCCAGAAAATCGATTGTGCCGACAACAATAGTGGCCAATTCACCCAGATCCATAAAACCGCGATCATCCCAGAATTCGATAGAAAGTGTAGCGCTTTCAGCAGTACCCGCTACAAAGCCATCATCATTGATATCGTGGGTCCAGCTTGTTGAATCCCACCAGTTCACAAACGTATCAACTTCTTCAACATCAGTGATAACAGCAGCATAACCACTGGCACTGAACAACAGAGCTGATACGGCAACAAGTTTTTTAAGCCATTGAATGTTCATAGTTATCGTCCTTTAAGACACAGCTATCCGACCTGATATACGGCCGGCAAAAGTTCATGTTGTTAATACCTCACACCATCAATCTTCTACCATGGCGCGCAAGCCTCTTGGATGCATTAAATGGGCCAACATATAAAAATTCATCCATATCAACCATTTATTGATACATATTTCACGTTTTAAAACCAAAATATGTAAAAAGAACCGACTTGAAGCCCAATTTACCCGAATAAATGTAAATTTAAGCGACGCCCTTTTCCAGGGTGAACCTTGAAAAATAACAAAGGTAAAACGGGATTTTGCCACTTTGTAAAGAATGCCGAATGTCAGCCCCACTCTGGGCGAGCCCTCTCGACATAAACAAGCGAAGAGCGCGATGCGGTGAAAAATAAAACCGCGTTATGCAAGATTGTGTATTGCATTTTTTACACAAAGGCTGTTCTTTATCACTGCACCTGCGTATCACCTCTCAATACGATCACGTAAAAAAACCCGACAAGCGAAACCTGTCTGTTTACCGCCGTGACTAGCATTAGAAAAATCAACAGCGCTGTAAAAAAATCTTGTCCGGCCTTTGCTAAAAATTGTATAAGCCATTCACAAGGGATTTTTCGAGAGAACTTGCCTGTGACTGGCCAAGGATTTTCCCATTGGCCGCGTCTTATCCTTAAACAACTAAACCGGTTGCATTGCAGATGACTGAAGCTGACGACATTCGTCTGGCACAGCAAGGCGATAGAGCAGCGTTCGAGGCGCTGCTCAATGCCTATTACGACACGATCTTCCGCTTTGCCTACAAGTGGTGTGGAAGCCGTGCTGATGCGGAAGATGTTACCCAACAGGCCTGTATCAAACTGGCTCGCACCCTGACCCAGTTTCGCTTTGATTCAGCCTTTACCACCTGGCTGTATCGTCTGGTAATCAACTGTGCCAAAGACTGGCAACGCAGCCAGTCGCGCCACTGGGGTGATGACCGGCCGGGTGAGGTTCTCGCGCTGGCTGAAGAATCCGATGCTCAGGATAACCCTGCGGAAACCAATATCTATCTACAGCAGGTGCTTGGCATCCTCGACGATATGGCCGAAGGTTTTAAGGAAACCGCACTTCTGGTTCACGGCGCAGGCTTGACCCACGCCGAAGCCGCCGGAGTTTTGTCCATCAAGGAAAGTACCGTTTCCTGGCGACTGCATGAAATCCGCAAACAACTCCTTCTTTTACAAACATCCTCCGCCCCGCTGCAGGAGGCACGACTATGACTGATAACCTGATCGACAAGGCGTTTGCCACCCACCCGAAACCGGACAGCGAGGCTAAAAAGCGTGCGCTGGCTCTGGCACTGACGGAATTTGATGCCGTACAGGAAACCCAGGCATTGGAAAAGCAAGCCGCTGATACACAGCCGGCAGAAGGGCCTGCGGCGCAAAAAGATCCAGCATCACAAAAAAAATTATCCGGGCTCCAAGGTTTTCTTGCATGGCTTCGTCTTATGGGTACCCATAACCCGAACAGGACAGATTCCATGAACGGTAACGCTTTTACATTTGCGCAAAAAAAACTGTTGATCAGCGGCCTGGCCACGTGCAGCCTCGCGGTCGTCGGCGTGCTGCTGTTTCAGCAGATGCCACTGCACACCAGTAGTTCCATGAGGGATGATCTGGCTATGTCGAAGGAAGTAAGACGTCCCGAGGCAGCCGCCGGAGCGGATCAGGCGGTTGAAGAAATCATCGTGACCGGCGCGCGCGAATTGGAGATTGCCGCCCAGTATGCGCCGGCCGAGCCCATGGTCATTGCAGAACAACAGGCCATGTCCGTCAAACGTGCCCAGGAAACCGCCCGCCTGGCTATGCCGGCCAGCCCGATGCCATCTGCCGCACCAGCGAGCGACCTGGCAGTCGTACCACCGCCCGCTGAATTTCGGGACCGCTTTGCTGAATTCCAGGAAAACGCTGTGAAAGCTGTCAGCGAAGAACCGGTGTCGACTTTTTCAATTGATGTGGATACCGCAGCCTACAGTTTCGTGCGGCGCAGCCTGAACAATGGCTACCTGCCGCCCAAGGATGCTGTACGGGTTGAGGAATTGATTAATTACTTTGATTATCAGTATCCCGTGCCGAGCGATAAAACAACACCGTTCTTGCCCAGTGTCTCGGTGATGGATTCGCCCTGGAAAGCCGGCAATAAACTGATCCATATCGGCATCAAAGGTTATCAACTGCCGGCGAGCGCCATACCGCGCAGTAACCTGGTGTTCCTGCTGGATGTGTCGGGTTCCATGCACAGTCCGGATAAACTGCCTCTGGTGCAACAATCCATGGAATTGTTGCTGAACAATCTACAACCCGAGGATACGGTGGCCATTGTGGTGTACGCCGGTGCGGCCGGAACCGTGCTGGAACCCACCCCGGTAAAAGACAAACAAAAAATCCTCCGGGCGGTGCAGCAATTGCAGGCGGGCGGATCAACCGCCGGTGCGGAAGGTATTCAGCGCGCCTATGAATTGGCGGAAGCCAATTTTGATTCCAAAGCGGTTAACCGCATTATCCTCGCCACCGATGGCGATTTTAATGTCGGCCCCACGGGCGACAGCGATTTGCAAACGCTGGTGGAACGCAAACGCGACCGGGGCATTTATCTGTCGGTATTGGGTTTTGGCCAGGGCAATTATCAGGACGCCATGATGCAAACCCTGGCTCAACACGGCAATGGTGTTGCGGCCTATATCGATACCTTGAGTGAAGCACAAAAAGTGTTGGTCCACGAAGCAACCTCAACCCTGTTTCCCATAGCCAACGATGTCAAAATCCAGGTGGAATTTAATCCGGCTACCGTCGCGGAGTATCGTTTGATCGGTTACGAAACCCGTGCCCTGCAACGCGAGGATTTCAACAACGATAAAGTCGATGCCGGTGATATTGGTGCGGGCCACAGCGTGACCGCCATCTATGAAATTACGCCGGTCGGTGAAGGCAAGCCCCTGCTGGAACCCAGCCGCTACGCAACGGAAAAAACCAGGCCCGCGGATAAGCTTGGCGATGAATACGCTTTTTTAAGGATTCGCTATAAATTGCCGGGCGAAAAACAATCGCAATTGATCGAAAAACCGATCAGCGCCAGCCAGTCAATCACACTGGACAAGGTAGCGCCTGGTTCGCTGCAACAGGAAGCCGGTTTCGCCACCGCCGTCGCGGGCTTTGCCCAATTGCTGCGCGGCAGCCATTTTACCGGCGACTACAGTTACGATGATGTTATTGCCTTGGCCCAAAAAACCAAAGGCACTGATGACTACGGCTACCGCACCGAATTTATTCAACTGGTACGCAAAGCGAAGCTAGCAAAAGCGATGTAATGACGGGAAAATCCGGAGCCTGATTGGATGGCTCCGGATACTCTCAGATTGAATGGTCAGGCTTATTCAGTCTTGAAAGGCATAGCACCGAGATAATCTTTTTTACCCAGGTCAACACCATTGTGACGCAGGATGGCGTAGGCCGTGGTGACATGAAAGTAGAGGTTGGGGATCGCGTGCTGAATCGCGTAATCAAAGCCCGTCAGGTATTTCCCCTCCCAGCGCGGCTGGCTGACATGACGCTCTTTCGCACCGTCAAAATCCTGCGGTGTCATACTGGCCAGATAATGCACTACGTTGTTAATGCGCGCTTTTAATTCCGCCAGGGTGGTTTCCGTATCTTCGTGCACCGGTGCTGTTTTTCCTGTCAGGCGCGCCACCGCCAGCTTCGCCGTATCGCAGGCAATCTGCACCTGACGAATCAGGTGAAATTGATCCGGTGCCAAACGTGCGTTCAGCAAGACATCCAGATTGAACTTTTTGGTATCGGCATAGGCCGATGCTTTATCCAGGACCTGATCCAGATTGGTCAGCATCTTGGAAAATTGAATAACGGTAAGTTCATACAACATAACAATCGCTCCGGCAAGCCAATAGGGAGAATCTTTGCTCGTCAGCATAGCAGACAATGGCGACAGCTCTGCCAATTACAATGGAGTTAACACGTCGCACTCATCCATTTATCACGCCTACCTGATTTGCAGCTATGCTTTTAGAATACCCAATAGCCGCTGTGCAACGGAAAGCCATGTGGAGACACAAGATCGAATGCTTGAAGATTCCAAAAAAAGATTTCAACTGGGTTTGATTTATTTATTCGCCGTGCTCGCCACCTTCGGCGTCGCGCCTTTTGTGGTCATGCGCTATCTCAATGGCGAATACCTCAAAGCGATATTGGACCTGATTATTGTGGTGATTGCCGGGGCAAACGCCTGGTATGCCTATCGCACCCAGTCCGTGTTTTATCCCTCCATTCTTGCGGCAACGCAATACAGCATTGCCACTGTTGCGGTGATTTACCTGAATGGGCCTTTATATTTCTTTTGGATGTTTCCCGCCTTCAGCGCGAATTTTTTCCTGTTACGCGCGCCCTTTGCTATCACCGTCAATGTATTGATCATGCTCGCCATGATTCCCATTGCCATGCAGGTTGATGATCAGGTGGCAGCGTTTGGTATGTTGGCCTCACTGTTATTTGCCGGCAGCATGACCTTTGTATTTTCCCGCGAAGCCAACAAACATCATCAACTACTGCAAACTTATGCCACCCAGGATGCGCTGACCCAACTGGGCAATCGCCGCTCCATGGACCTGGAGATGACCCGGTGTATCGACGACTTCAAGCGCAGCGGGATACCCGCCACGGTGATTGTCCTGGATCTGGACCACTTCAAGGAGGTGAACGATAACTTTGGTCATCAGTGCGGTGATGAATTGCTGGTGGACATTGCCAACCTGTTGCGCCAACGCGCGCGCAAGACCGACCGGCTATTCCGTTTTGGTGGCGAGGAGTTTGTCATCCTTGCCCGCAATACGCACCAGGAATCCGCCAAAGTCGTCGCAGAGGATTTTCGCACCCAGATTGCCGCACACATCAAAAGCCCCGCCGGTGCCATCACCACCTCCCTCGGCTGTGCCGAATTGCGCAGCGGGGAGACAGCCATCCAATGGTTTGAACGGGCAGACCGGGCGATGTATCAGGCCAAGGAAGAAGGTCGCAACCGGGTTATCCTGGCGGATGAATCCATCCCTTCTGCTGCATCCTGATTATTTCTCCAACACCTGCTGCACCTGCTGGCGCAAGGCCGGAACCACCTCTTCTTCAAACCAGCTATTACGCCGCAACCAGATGTTGTTACGCGGGCTGGGGTGCGGCAAGGGCAGGACGGTGGGAAAGTAATTGCGCCAGGCTTTTACCGTCTCCGTCAGGCTCGCCGGACGATCCGGCAGGTGGTATGCCAGGGCGTATTGACCGATCACCAGCGTCAGTTCGATCCTCGGCAAGTGATCCAACAAGGTACGGCGCCAGTGCGCCGCGCATTCGGGCCTCGGCGCCAGGTCACCTGAACGACCGGTGCCGGGGTAGCAAAATCCCATCGGCAATATGGCTATGCGATGCGCATCGTAAAAGGTCTCCCGCGTCACCCCCATCCAGGCACGCAACCGCTCTCCGCTGGCGTCATTAAAGGGAATGCCGGTGTCGTGAACCTTTCGGCCCGGCGCCTGGCTGGCGATCAGGATGCGTGCTTGCGGATCCACCTGGATAACAGGGTTGGCGCCGTGAGGCAGGTGCGCCGCGCACAATTGGCATGACTGCACATCCTTGACCAACCGGATGAAGCGTTTATCCGGCATCAGGGGTTAAGGCTCTGATATACCCATTGCATTAATTGTGGCAACGGCAAGGCACCGGAAACCCGTTGGATTTCCTGGCCGCCTTTAAACAGAATCAATGTGGGGATACTGCGGATAGCCCACCCCTCACCGACCAAAGGTTCGGCTTCGGTGTTGAGTTTGGCCAAACGCACATAGGGCTCAAGGCGCTGGGCAGCGGCTTCGAATACCGGTGCAAAACTCTGGCAGGGGCCGCACCAGGGCGCCCAGCAGTCTACCAACACCGGAATCTCGTTTTTACCCAACACAGCCTGAACGTTAGCGCTGGTCAGGTTCATAGGGTGTCCCGAGAAAAGCCGCTGCTTACAGCTCCCGCATTTGGGGCCATCGCCCAGACGTTCTCCGGGCAAGCGGTTTGTAGCAAGGCAATGGGGACAGGTAATTTGCAGACTGCTCATGGTGGCCGTTCCTGAAATAGGTGAATACCTGAAGGCTATTTCAGGCCGGGCCCGGTTTTTTCAAGCATTAGGGAGTGGTATTGCGCGATTCAGCATCAATGGCTGCGTCGACTTCCGACTCCGACATTACCCGCGGCACGCCACCCTGCTCCGGCTCACGGCGTGGTGCAGAGGGAATGGGGTCAGTAATTAAATCAGAACTCTTCAGGCCACTACCACCACTGGCCAACGCATCGGAGACTGCCTTTTTCAGCACGATGATGGCAATACGGCGGTTGATAGGATCGGTCGGTTTATCTATCAGTAAGGGGGCAACAGAACCCATGCCCTGTACTGTAGCCACCTTGGCCTCCGGGTAGGTTCCTTCCAGCAAGGCGCGGCGGGCGCTGTTGGCACGGTCTGCGGAAAGCTCCCAGTTGGTGTAGGAAGCACCGGCGCCGTAGGGCATGGCGTCGGTATGGCCGGTAATACTGATCTTGTTAGGGACTTTATCGATGATGGGCGCCAGCGCGTGCAGCACGTCTTTGGAGTAATACTTGAGGCGTGCGCTGCCCACGTCAAACATGGGGCGCTGTTCTTTATCCACAATCTGGATACGCAACCCCAGCGCGGTGAAGTCAATCAGGATCTGGTCTTTCAGCAATTCAAACACTGAATCCAGGCTTATCTCGGTTTCCAACTGATCTTTTAATTCCTCCAGTTGCTCCAGTTCAGCCTGTTCCAGTTGCCGGCGCAGCTCATCTTCGGTGAGGTCGGGGATGTCCGGCTCAGACGGAGAAGACTCGGCCTCTTTCGGCTGCGGGGTCAGATCAATCACCCCGGAGTCCGCGCCGCCCGGCCCAATGATGAATTCATTGCCGGGGTCCTGAAAGTAGCCGGCAATGGCCAGTTGCTGCTCTTTGGTGGTGGTTTCCAGCACCCACATCAGCAGGAAAAACGCCATCATCGCCGTCATAAAATCCGCAAAGGCGACCTTCCACGAACCACCGTGGTGCCCGTGGCCATGGCCTTTTTTCTTGCGAACGATAATGACTGACTGAGCGCCCTTTTCCATCACCAACCGCCTTTACTTCTTGGCTCGATATTGTTCTTCAAGCTCGGTAAAGCTCGGACGCACACTGTGGTACAGCACTTTGCGCCCACACTCCACGGCGATCTGCGGCGGCAGCCCGTTCATGGAGGCCATGAGGCAGGCTTTAATACACTCATAAAAATGGGCTTCATCGCGATTCTTGTGTTCAAGATAAGCGGAGAAGGGACCGATGAATCCGTAGGCAAACAGGATACCCAACAGCGTTCCCACCAGCGCGGCAGCGACTGACACCCCCAATTCCTGCGGCGGCCCACCCAGTTTACCCATGGTGATGACGATCCCCAGAACCGCTGCCACGATACCGAAACCCGGCAGGCCATCCGCCGCCTTGGCGATAGCACCGGGCACCAGAGCAGCTTCCTGATGGTGGCCTTCCAGCTCCTGGTCGATCAAGGATTCCAACTCGTGGGGTGCCATACTGCCCACCACCATGATGCGCAGGTAATCGCAGATAAAATCAATCGCGTGATGGTTTTTAAGGATTTCGGGGTAATTGCTGAAAATCGGGCTGTTTTCCGGCTCTTCAATATCACCTTCAATCGCCATCAAACCCTCGCGGCGGGTTTTGTTGAAGATGTCATACATCATGGTCAACAGGTCCAGGTACATGGCCTTGTTGTATTTGGAGGGTGTCAGCAAAGCACCGGCGGATTTCACCACGCCAAAGGTGACTGACAGTGGGTTAGAGATAATCATGGCCCCAAAGGCCGCGCCGCAGATAATGATCACCTCACTCGGCTGCCAAAGCGCCATCACCTGGCCGCCATGCATGGTGTAACCCAACAGGATACAGCCGATGACGACCACCGCACCGATAATTGTATTCACGCAACTTTCCCCTCAAAACCCCGTGGAACTTTCTATGCTTTTCAAATTCGTGCCCCGCAACCCCGCACAGGTATGCGTATGCGCTTTTGATATGACCATCAACCTTATCGACAACTATAGATTCTAATTGAGGGGATTTCATGAATTTTTACGGAGATGACACCTGACGCACATTGGCCCGCCCGGTTTGTCAGGCCCCCTCCGAACTCCTACACTAGCGCCTTCTCCTCCAAGCTCACCGCAACGGATTCTCCCATGATGAAGATTGACCAACTGGACCCACACACCCAACAAGCCCTGGAAGCAGCAGCCTTTCGTCGCTTACTGGAACATCTGGACAGCCGTAAGGATGTGCAGAACATTGACCTGATGAACCTGGCCGGCTTTTGTCGCAATTGCCTAAGCAAATGGTATGTCGCGGCGGCGACCGAACTGGGAATAGAGATTGACTATGAAAACGCCCGTGAGCGGGTGTATGGCATGCCTTATACAGAATGGAAAGATCGGTATCAGACACCGGCCAAATAAGGTCGGATTAGGATGGCGTAATCCGACCCACTTTACGTCATTTGAGTTGATAGGCGGTCAGGGAGTTTTTGTGGAAGTTGGGTATGTAGACAATCCGCGTATCTTCATCAAAACCTATGTCGGCGGTATTGATCTGGGTATCGCGGCTGTCCAGTAATTTTTCAATGCGACCATTCGCGTGAACGTAATACACCAGCCCGGCCCAACAGGACACAATAAATTCACCCGGTTGCGTCATCTCCACCCCATCAATATTGCTTTCAAAACCCTTGGCCAGGGTGAGCAGGTTTTTGTCTTTATCAATCAGCAACAGCCGGGTCGCCGCCCCCACAATCAAGGTACTGCCGATGGTTTGCAACCCGTTGGGGGAGGCAATATTGTCGAGGTACAGTTCCACGTTGTTGTTGACGATGCGATGAACTTTATTCGTGCGCGTGTCCGAGACATAAACCACACCATTGATATCAACGGCAATGTCATTCAGAAATACTGCATCGGCTACGGGAATACGTGCATCAATATCACCGGAGTCGATATCAATCACCACCACTTCCTTGACGTCGGCCACATAGAGCTTGCCGTTGTGCGCGCCCATCCCCTTGGGGCCATTGAGGCCGCGCACCCAATCCTGCTCAAGAATCTTGCCGTCCAATGACAAGCGGGCCACACCGCCTTCACCGTCATCATCCTTGCCATCAATTTCGGTCACAAATAAGTATTTTTCCTTGCCATCCTGATAGACCAGAGCGGATTCAGGAACGCGCAAACCCGCGGTCAGCCATAGCTTCTCCAGTTGCCGCCCTTCGGCAGCATGAACCGGCAAGGCGAGCTGTAGGATGACAGCAACCGTGCTGACAGCGGGGAAAATAAAACGGGAACACAGGGCGAGATTCATGGTTTATATCCTCATTTTTTATAGATATTGAGGAACCTCCGCGCGGCCGATGCGCTCACTTCAGGAGGTTACTGGTCAGGAATTGGATTTCAGGACATACCTGATACTACCCGGTAAGTTTGGCACGTCTGCCCCTGATCGACCAAAGCGTTTTACACTGTCTTACCGTTTTGCCAAGGTCGATGGCGCGCCGCAAATGAACAAGGGCAGCGAAGCCGGGGAGCCTGGCGGCGATGCGCAGCTTTTCCGCTCGGTTGATTGCACTGGCCGCCGCTAAACACTACTCTAGCGGCCACGAGAACAACATAATCATCAGACAACTATGAAAGCCACTATCAAAGACGTTGCTAAACTCGCCGGCGTGTCCTTCAAAACCGTCTCCCGCGTTATCAATAAAGAGGTCACTGTCGGCCAGGATTTGCAGGACCGGGTATGGAAAGCCGTTAAAGAGCTGAACTACCAACCCAACCTGTCCGCCCGCTTGTTACGCGGCGCCGCCTCGTCTATTGGATTCATCTACGATAACCCCAACAGCAACTACGTCATTGATATGCAGCACGGTATCCTCGGCGAGTGTCATCGCCAGGGGTACGAGTTGATCATTCACCCCTGTGATGCCAAGTCCGAAAACATCATTGATGAAGTGTTGGGTATGATTGACCGCAGCCGCGTGGGCGGCCTGGTGTTGACCCCGCCGATGTCTGAAATGCCGGAGGTCCTGGCTGCCCTGAGCAAGCGCAAGATCAAGTTCGTGCGGATCCTGTCCGGCTCCCATCCACCGGATGACAAAGCGCCTTGCATCTTTATCGACGACCGTACGGCCGCTTACCGCATTACCCAATACCTGATCGACCTGGGCCATAAATCTATCGCCTTCCTGGGTGGGGATGAAGCGCATAAATCCAGTATCGAACGCCTGGAAGGCTATAAAGCCGCCCTGAAAGACAACAAACTTCCCGTCGACAAAAAGCTGATTGTCGGGGGCGAGTATTCGTTTGAATCGGGGGTCAAGCGCACCCGGCAGTTGCTGTCATCCAGCAGCAAACCCAGCGCCGTGTTTGCCTGTAACGACGAGATCGCGGCAGGTACCTTGTTTGCCGCGCGGATTCAGGGCGTGGATGTGCCGCACCAGTTGTCTATCGTCGGGTTTGAGGACAGCCCTTTCTCCCGGCAGGCCTGGCCAAACCTGACGACCGCCCAGCAGCCCAACCGCATCATTGCCCAGCGTGCCACAGCGCTGCTGATCGAATGTATTCGCAATAGCAATAACGCGGACCATAAAGTCGAGAGCGAAGGTTTTTACCCGCAATTGATTGTGCGCGATTCCACCTGCCCCGCTCTGGGCCGCAAAGCCTGACCCCTACCGCCCCGAACCTTTGGGTCGGGGCCGCCTCCAAATCCTGTCACAGCCGTTAACTCGGCCGCCGTGAATGCCGACTGGTTAAAAAAATTACGCATTGTTGCGCCAACGCCTTTACAAGGGTTAAAAATCAGTCCACAATGACAACGTTGTCTCGCAACCCGTTTCATTTTTGGAGTTAGGTTTTTATGTCGTCAGCCAGTGTCTTAACCCCTCGCTTGCAGCCCGAAGAAACCCTGATGTTTCAGGAAGCCGCTTCGGCCTCAAGTGTTATTGCCCAGCAGTTCGAGGCTAACGCCCCCCTGGTGGCCGCTGCGGTTGAGCGACTGAAAGCCTTTGCTCCACGCTCTATTGTGACCTGCGCGCGCGGTAGTTCCGACCACGCGGCAACCTATGCCAAATATTTGTTTGAAACCCGGCTCGGACTGGTGACCTCATCGGCGGCACCGTCCATCACCTCAATCTATTTCGCCAAGCAACAACTGGAAGGCACACTCTACATCGCCATCTCCCAGTCGGGTAAAAGCCCGGACCTGTTAGCCAGCGTTGAGCAGGCTAAAGCCGGCGGCGCACTGACCCTGGCACTGGTGAATGTGGAAGATTCCCCGTTGGCCCAGATGGCCGATATCGTGATTCCCCTGCGCGCTGGTTCTGAAAAAAGTGTCGCGGCCACCAAGTCTTATCTCGCCACATTGGGTGCGATCATGCATCTGGTCTCCGAGTGGGGCAATGACGAGGAGTTGAAAGCCGCATTAAAAATCCTGCCGCAATCTCTCGCCCAAGCCTGGGAAAAGGATTGGCAATCGGTGGTTGATGGCCTGAAAGA
The DNA here is from genome assembly GCA_946481735.1 of uncultured Cellvibrio sp. The sequence goes on along the minus strand of CAMLOU010000014.1, from coordinate 32,022 downwards.
CGCGCGCAATTTATTTGTTATCGGGCGCGGCATCGGTTTCGGTGCTGCCCAGGAAGCCGCGTTGAAATTAAAAGAAACCTGTGGCTTGCATGCGGAAGCGTTCAGCGCTGCAGAAGTTAAACACGGCCCTATGGCGATCGTCGGCGAAGGTTTTCCGGTGTTGTTGTTCGCACAACAGGATAAAACGTTAGCCGGCATGGACTCACTGGTTGAAGATTTCCGCGCGCGCAACGCCAAGGTATTTGTGGCCAGCGAAAGCATCAGCGGATCGCTGCCCGTTGTAGCGGGCGCACACCCGGCCATCGCCCCCATGCTGGCGGTACAAAGTTTTTATCGTATGGCCAATGCGCTGTCCATCGCGCGCGGTTACAACCCGGATGAGCCGCCGCACTTGCGCAAGGTCACGGAGACAATGTAATGACCGGCGCACTGGTTAATGGTCGAATTTTTACGGGCGACGAATGGCTTGAAGGTCATGCCGTTGTCATCGACGGCGAGCACATTCATGGTGTGTTGCCGGTGGCTGAATTGCCTGAAGGTATTGAGCAAACAGACCTTAACGGCATGACCTTATTGCCCGGCTTGTTTGATACGCAAGTCAATGGCGGTGGTGGAGTGTTGTTTAACGATGCGCCCACTGTAGACACCTTACGCCAGATCGGTGAAGCACATCGCCTGTTCGGCACGACAGCATTGCTGCCAACCTTGATCAGCGATGATCTCAGCGTGGTGGAAAGAGCCATCGCGGCAGTAGCCCAGGCGATTGATGAGCATGTACCCGGCATTGTCGGCGTTCATCTTGAAGGACCATTTTTAAATCCAGCGCGCAAAGGTGTTCACAACGCAGAAAAGTTTCGCACTATTGATGAAGCCGCATTTGCATTATTGACCTCACTCAAGCGTGGAAAAACGCTGGTGACCTTGGCCCCGGAATTGACCACACCGGAGATGATTCACCGGCTTGTCAATGCAGGTATCACGGTGGCGGCGGGTCACAGCGCGGCAGATTATGAGCAAACCAAAACCGCTTTGGCAGCAGGCTTGAGCAGCTTCACTCACTTGTTCAATGCCATGACCCCACTCACCAGTCGCGAGCCGGGCATGATCGGTGCTGCGCTGGAACATGCTGAAAGTTACTGCGGCATTATTGTGGATGGTTATCACGTTCATCCCGCTGCGTTAAAAGTTGCCCTGGCAGCCAAAGCGCGCGGCAAGATGGTATTGGTTACCGATGCCATGCCCACTGTGGGCGCGGTCAATAAAGAATTTGTATTAAACGGTGAAGTTATCCGTAGCGAGAACGGTCGTTGCGCGACCGCCACCGGAACACTCGCGGGTTCTGACCTGGATATGCTCAGCGCGGTGCGCAACAGCGTGTCTATGTTAGGGCTGGAGCTAGGCGAAGCCGTGCGTATGGCGAGCCTGTATCCTGCAGCGATGGTTGGCTTGGAAAAAGAATTGGGTTTACTGAAACCCGGCTATAAAGCCAGCATGATTCTGGTGGATGAAAACCTGAATCTGATTAACAGCTGGATTGATGGTAAGCCATTGCGTCACTGATTGTTGTTCATGGTTGTGTTGTCGTTTTATCGCAGTGTTGTTGTAACGTTTTTTGTCCGTTGATGTTTGTTGTTGTTCTCCATAAATCGTTTTTCTTCCTCGAAAAACAAAGCGCTTACCCATCAACCTTCGTGGTTGATGGGTTTTTTTATTCCTTTATATCGAGATGATTATTTTCTTGCGATGCAAGTACCAGGCAACGACCCACAATACCGCCACCGGAATCAAAGCGAACATCAAAGAAGCGTTATAAGGATCAGCCACCCTGCATAATTGATCGTATAGCCATTGGTAGGCGGAGGTATCACCCACAGGCACCACCAGAAGCGTTTTAGCCCACAGGATGGACAGGGCATAAATAAACAGCGGATTTTGTCCCAGCATAGTGAACGCCTTATAGATACCTTGCATCCAGGCGAATGCTTCCAATCTCACCAGTAACAGCAACACCAGTACACCCACGCCGCTGGTCAAGAGCACAAATGAACTGGTCCACAGGCTTTTGTTGATGGGAAATACCGGATGCCACACCAGACCTGATACCGTCATTACCACCCCAGCTGCAAACAATTGCCATTGCGCTTTAACCTTGTCACTCGCGTTAATCAAATGCCGCGTAACTTCATAGCCAATCAATACATTGACGATGGCAGGCAATGTACTCAACAAACCTTCCGGATCAAAAGCGATGCCTTTACCACGCCATAGATGTTGCTCGCCCAATACATACAGATCGAATTGACGCACCACCGAGTATTCCAGACTGTAAGGGTCAGCACTGAGCTGTAACAGCGCCCAATATCCCAGCAACAAGCCTGCGGCAATAACCCGACGCCAGAGCGTGTTGGCGTACAACACTATCCACGCGGCAAAACAGTATGCCAGGGCGATACGCTGTAACACACCGAGAAAGCGCAGATTGCTGGGGTCCTGGGTAAATGGAAAGTAATTCAGCAGCAAGCCAATCAAAAAAATAACCAGCGTGCGGCGAAAAATTTTTGTCGCCTGGTCCGAAAATGACAAAGCGTTTAACGCTCTTTGGGAGAACACCATGGCCGCGCCGACCATAAATAAAAAGAAGGGAAAAATATAATCTGTAGGTGTAGCACCGTGCCAATCTGCATGCAGCAACGGCGAATACACATAACTCCATGAGCCGGGCGTGTTGACCAGTATCATTAAAGCCAAAGTCAGGCCCCGCATTACATCCAGCGCCTGGAAACGTTGTTTAGTTGTCATGATTACACCTTTTGACGGCCAAACGGCTCATGAGAATCCTGCGTCAGTTCTCCAATAAGCCGCAAAAAAAATGGCTGAAAATGCAATGCATTAACAGCCATGTTGGTAAATACCGGGGTTTATAAAATGATTACTTCCAGCTTCTTAACTTATGCCCTTTCACCGCATAGAAAAGGATAAACAGATAGGCCGGCGTCATCACAATGTAAGCCGTTTGACGACCGATATCACCGATGGAAGCCACACCGGCCAACACAAAGGGTAAGACCGCACCGCCCGAGATGGCCATGATCAATAACGCCGAGCCGGTACTGGTGTAACTGCCCAAACCGCTTAAGGCCATCGGCCAGATTGCCGGCCAGACAATAGCATTCGCCAACCCCAGCAGCGCCAGGAATAAAATGGTGTTGGGCAATGCAGGCAAGCCGAAAGGAACAAACAGGATATTGGCAAAACTGGAGGATGCACTGTCACCGAAGACAATCGACAAACTTAATATCACGCCGAGAATAGCCGATGCCATCAACGCTTTTTGTTGCGAGATAACGCGCGGGATTAACAGGACACCCAACACGTAACCCAGCACCATAAACGCCATGGTGAATGAGGTCAGGGTGGCGAAACCGCTGTAGCCAATGCTGCGACCAAAAGATCCAATGGTATCGCCGGCAATTACCTCAACACCCACATACAGGAACAGCGCGATCACACCTAATACCAAATGGGGAAAGCGAAACACTGAGCCCTTGTCCGCCACTTGCGCATCTTCTTTTTCCAGATTCAATTCCGGCAGCGGTGAGAACTTTACGCACAGTGCCAGAAATGCAATAAACAATCCCATGCAGATATAGGGAAATACCAGATTACTGGCGAGGATTTCAATTTCTTCCGGTGTCGGGGCTTGGGTAGAATAATCTTTCATCCCGCCTAAAATCATCGCGGCAAATACCATGGGGGCCACGACACCCGCCGATTTATTCAAAATCCCCATAATACTGATACGCGCAGCCGCTGATTCTTCCGGGCCGATTTTTACGACGTATGGGTTAACTGCCGTTTGCAGCAACGTCTGGCTCGCACCCATCATAAATTGCGCAACCAAAAACAAACCGAACATGTGGGTTTTTGCAGCGGGAATAAACATAAACGCAGCCGCTGCCATGCCGAGCATACCCAAAGCCATACCATTTTTATAACCGACACGGCGAATAACCCAGGCCGATGGAATCGAAAAAACCACCACGGCAATATAGAACGTAAACAGGATGAAAGAAGCCTGCACCGGTGTGAGTGTTAACACCAACTCCAGGTAGGGCATCAAGGAGCCATTTAACCAGGTGGCGAAACCTAAAATAAAAAACAATCCGGCAACAATGGCCATTGGGATGACGCTGCTTTTTTGTGCCGGTGCGGTATCAACTGTCATTTCCATAAACCTGCTTCTCGTGAATTGCTCCCAAACAATCGGGAGTGAAATGATTAACGCGTTGACTCCGCATGCGGTGCAAACGCTTTTATTATTGAACTGTGGCGATGAGGAACGCTCTGGATGGGTTCACCACATAAATAACCCATCCAGAGGTACCTGTTTTTTTATAACGCGCGAACGCGTGGTATTGACCGAAGTAACTCTTGTCCATATGCCCGTGGGCTATGGATTTTTATAAGCCGCCAGTCACATCAACGCGGCTCAGTTTGAGCGGGACAACCTTTCAGCTTGCACATCCAGCCCGCTCAAATTCCTGGCCCGCCTATACCTAGGCGGTAGCCGTCAAACGGCTCATTCGCTTGGCGTAATAGATAGCACCAAATTCGGGTTGGCTAAGGGGTGGTGACAGGCTTTCCGCCACCGAGGGCTTCATCCACGGAATCAAACGCGGTGCCAGACCACCGAGGAATGACATACGCGGTGGCTCGGTTTCCCACAATTTTTCCGCCACAGCGCTCATGTAGTCTGCGCCTTGTTTGACAATGCCCAATGCAACCGCATCACCTTGATCCGCCGCATCCAAAACAAAGATGGCTAATTTGGCATAATCGCTGGATTTTGCCGCCGCCATCTTGTCCACGATCATGACACCCTTGGCTTGCAAGTGATCGCCGATCAAGTCGCTGAGAATGGTTTGCGGACCAAGATTGTCAGAAGCAAGCAACACCGCCTTGATCGCTTCAAGCCCCATCCAGGCCCCGCTGCCGATATCCCCGAACGGGAAGCCGTGCGCCCCCAGAATGGTGGCCTTACCTTTAACGTAGGAATAGCCACAGGAACCGGTGCCAGCCACCATCACCGCACCTTCATCACGATTGTGCGCGCCCAGGCAAGCGATATGCAGGTCGGTGGTGAGATACATGGTTTTAAAAGGGTGCTGCCAATTATTGATAACATCGTACAAGCTGGGCAGGTTAACGCCCGCCAAGCCAAGCCCTGCCGTCAAACGGCTGATCGCCGTGACCGGCAAGCCGGCATCCGCCAATGCCAGCTCGGTAGCGGTCTGGATTGAATTCAGGGTTTGCTGAACACCATGGAGTGGATTCGCCGGGCCACCGACACCGGTACCCAGGACTTCATCTTTGGCAGAGACAATGCGCGCACGGCACTTGGTACCGCCACCATCTATGCCCAGGTATAAGGGTTCTTCTAACGCACTGTCATTGATTGGGTGTATCCCCATAATCAACCTCATATTTATTAGCAATGCCTGTGCGGTACTCTCGCTTTAATTTGCTGATCGCAGGGATTCGCAATATCTCAAACACCAACGTCAATCAAATCCTGTATTTAGAGTTATTCCGCCATCCTTTTTAATCTATCTTCACAGGCTGGTAAAAAGGGTTGGCGGTATGACACGCGCCAACCACAAAAGAGCCATGATAGATATCAACTACATCGTTGGACCGCTTCAGAGCCCGCATGACGGATCTGCGAAACCCTGAAAGACACCAACAACAACGAACATAAGCAGAGCATTCACAACTGGAGATACACGCTCAAAGATACATTACGCCGCAAAGACAACGTTGTCAATAATTTTGTCTGTCGCACCATCCATTCCCGTAATGTCCGCCACCGATTGATATAGATACAATCCGCTTACAATTTTATTGTTATATAGCACCGACCTGCGGCTATACCGGTGGGAACCCGTGAGCATAAACCTTTTCGATCAACGACCTGTGATTGGGAAGCGTGTTTTTCAGCTGATGAATTTTATTGGCTGCATTTAAAAATTCCTGCTGAGCCAACAACTGATGAGCCTCGCCTTGGTGGGCGAGCTGAGTATCATAATGCATACCATATAAGACATATTGGTAGCTTCCCAGATTAAACGTCTCATACACACTGGGGAAATCGTGATTGGTAGGTGTCTGCATTTTCCATAATGCCAGCTTTTCCTGCAATGAATCGGGAATGCTCACCTGAACCCGATTATCTGACCAGAACAAGTTATCATCCCTGTGCGATATACAGTAATGCAACTTTACAAAATCAATAATTCTTTCCCATCGATAGCGAAACGCCTCGTTAAACTTTTTGGCAACCAAAGGCATTGCCGCTTCGCTTCGAGGAAACAGATCTACTAACATCTGCGCCGCAGCTTCAACCATCACCAGAGCGGTCGACTCCAGGGGCTCCAGAAAGCCGGAAGACAATCCAATCGCTACACAATTTTTTTCCCAGAATTTTTCCCGGTAGCCCACCCTCATCGGGATGCGACGAACCGCCTGCTGACCTGTTACATCACCCAAATAATGCCTCAGAACTTGCTCAGCGCGTTCGTGCGTCGTGTGTTGACTGGAATACACATAACCAACACCACGACGATGGCTAAGGCCAATATCCCAGGTCCACCCTGCTTCATGCGCGGTACTGATCGTGTGACAAGGAATGTTGCTATTTTCTTGCTCATAAGGGACTTGAGCAACAAGGGCATGATCAACAAATAATGTATCGCGACAGTCAATAAATTTCACTTTAAGCGCGTCGCCGAGCAAACGCGCCCCAAAGCCAGTACAGTCGATGTATAAATCTGCGCGAAGCTCACCATATTCATCGGTAAGTAACGCATCAATCGCCCCATCATCGCGCAAGATGACTTGCCGCACCGTGCCACGTAAATTTTCCACGCCCAAATGCCGAGTCGAAAAATTACGCAGGAATTCGGTAAATTTAACGGCATCCAAATGATAAGCGTAATTCAATAGACCATCATAGGACGCGGTTGTTATTTTCTTGGGGCCCAACCCCGCATCACACACATGCCCCTGAAGCGAAACCAGGCTTGCATAGGATATACCATGCGCTTTATTCGCTGCGAGCCAGCATGAGGTTAAATCAATACCAGAGGCACGCTTGGGTGGCGTGAATAAATGATAATAGTAAGAATGATTGTGCCCTGAAGGTGCACGTTCCCAATCCACAAATTTTATTGCCTGCTTGAAGGTCGCATTGCACTCACGCATGAAGTCACCTTCCGCAACACCAAGCGATTTCAATGTATCGCGCATGGTCGGAAAAGTCCCTTCACCAACACCAATAATATTGATCTCAGGGGATTCAATCAGACGAACCTTGATGCCGTCCGGCGAACCTGCTTTAAGGTGTTTAGCGAGCATGGACGCGACTATCCAACCAGCGGTTCCACCACCCACGACTAAAACATTGTTCACCACCATAACGATCCCCTCCACACAAGCCCACCACTGTCGTGAAAAAATATAGCCGTCTGAAACAAAAAAAGGAAAGTGGCTTTCGCCACTTTCCTTTTTCGACGCGTTTACCCATCAGAACGTGAAGTTAACTCCAGCAACAAAACGACGGCCATTGGTGTAAACCGCTGAAGCACTCGCTTTATCAATGTGATATTGATAAATTTCTTCATCGGTCAGGTTCACACCTTCCACAACAATGTCCATAAAGTCTGTTACACGGAAAGTCACGCTGGCATCCCATTGGCCATATTCATCATTGAAGGCTTCCGAACCGAACTCGTTTACACCATTAAACCATTCGGAGCGATAATTATAACTGACGCGTGCACTTAACAAATCGTTTTCGTAGTAACCGGTTAGGTTGTACATATTTTGCGAATTGCCAACCACCAGACCAGAACCAGGATTTGCAACAGGGTCGCGTTCCTGGGCACTTTCAGCATCAGTATAAGTATAGTTTGCCACCACGCCAAAATCACCGAAGGATTGTTGATAGCCCAGTTCAATACCGGAAACTTCATCACCCTTGCCATTGGTTGGCTGACGGAATACCACGTCAACAAATACATCATTTTGTGGGTCGTAACGCGATTCAGTCACGGTATCAAATAACACTGATCCTTTGATGTCCTTGTAGAAGAAGGTAGCTGCCAACAATGCTTCGTCGGCAAAATACCATTCGTAAGAAATATCAAACTGATCAGCAGTTACCGGATCAAGGTATGGATTACCGCGCGAACCTGATTGCGTAGGAATATTTGCGCCTTCCTGATTAGCGATAGTGATGTAGTCAGGACGAGCCATCACACGCGCAGCACTTAAGCGCAAAATAGTCGTGTCAGTCACATCAAAAATGGCATTGATGTTAGGCAGGAACTCGGTGTAATCATGATTTTGCGTGTTGAGTTCAGCGTTGCTTCCCGGAACAGCTGCTGCATCAGCCCAAATGGTACAGTCGGCCATCTCGCACGCGGCACCAAGTGCATCACCGGTCCACGAATAGCCAGTGGATGCCACATCCGTTTTTACAACACGCAGACCGATATCACCACGCACGCCGTCAACTTCGTACTCTGCTTTAACATAAGCAGCAAGAATTTCTTCATTGACGTTGTAGATGTTATTGATTACCGGAAGAATGACCGGGTAACCTGCTGCCGTTCCTTCCAGTAATACGCTACGAGCCAACTCACGATCAGGAATGGGATAGGAGGTTACGGTGTTCGGACCAGCTACCCCGTCAAGATAATTCGAGGGGGTTAATTCACCGGTGCTGATCTCATCGTATGTCCGCCCCCAATTTGCACCGATCGGTTGAGTGACACCGGGATTCCATACACCCCATACGCCATCTTCTGCACCGCCAATGTGATCAGAATCTTTCACCACTTGATAGGGACTCAGAAATTGCGTTTGTGATTTATCATGGTCACTGTAATAAATACCGGTTTTTACCGATGTGAAGACGTTCTCCTCAAACGGCAACTCAAGATCAATTTGTGCGTAATCCTCTTCATCATTCATTTCGCGGCCGCCACCGCCCATCCAGCCAAACTCACGATTGAGTACATCAGCATTGGTTTCGTTACGCAATCCCATGCCATCTTCAAAATCTTTTAACATTGAGGTTTGTAAAGTGCCGCCTTGCGCACTCCAGTCAATGCGATCAAAAGTTTGGTTAAACCCATATTGCAGCTCGTTGGAAGTACCACCAGTGGCTTCAGTCGTCCCGATTTTACCGCTCAGGATAAACTCGTCTGTTGTGTACACCGCTTCCAGGTCGAAGGCTTGTGTCTCAGTGGAGGATACGCGATCAATGGTATAGAGTTCGGATACCGGCGCAGCAGCACCATCAGCAACCAGACTACCGCCAACGATTTCATTACCCACGATAACCGGATCGATCAACTCACCGTCGAGACCGTTGCGACCACCGGTACGAACATACAGGTTAGAGTTAATATTATCGGCGTCCATCTGGCTATCAAGCGCAGTGAATGTCAGCTCAAGTTCGTCAGTTGGAGCCCACTGAACACTCAGCAATCCTGTTTCACGTTCCCGCTCTTGTTGGAAAAATGCCGAACCGATCCAGGAGGGCGCCCAGTAATCTGCACCATCTACGGTCTGACGGTGGTGACCCAGAGTTTCTAAGCCGTCACGCTGTAAGGTACGATCTTGTTTGGTTAGTGACACCAAAACGCCGAAGGTACCTTCATCATTTTTCCAGGAATACATACCTGATAATAAAGGATCCCACTCTTCGGATTTGTCACTGTATTGCCCCTGCACTTGCAGAGCGCCTGTGTGCGCATCGAGTTCCAGCGGCCTGCGGGTGCGCAGGTAAACGGTACCGCCCAGAGAACCTTCCTGAATGTCCGCAGAGGGTGATTTGTAAACTTCCAGAGAAGAAACCACGTTGGAAGGCAGCAACGTATAGTTGAATGCACGGGAGGGGTTATCCAGCACGAACCAGTCCGCAGATGCCACAGATGATCCATTTAACAAGGTTCGGTTTTGTTCGGGAGATGTGCCGCGAACAGAAATCTTTTCACCTTCACCAAAACCACGGGTAACCGATACACCGGTAATACGAGCCAGCGAATCAGCGACGTTTTTATCAGGAAACTTACCAATATCATCGGCAGAAATAGCATCCACGACGGAATTGGATGTGCGCTTGGTGTCAATAGCCTCCTTCAGCGCCCCACGAATGCCAGTCACGATTACTTCATCAACCACCTCTTGCGCGCTGACAGCAACACCGGTCAACGCCAAAGTAGCAGCGGTACCGTAAACCGCAGCGGATCTATTTACCGCTTTTATCGCATCTCTTAGTTTGATAGCCATGATTATCCCCTCTGATTTTTTTTGATAATGCCATTAGTCTTGACAACCCGCCATTAATTGGGAACAACCAATGGACAACGTTGTCGTTTGACATTAAACCCGAGGGACAACGTTGTCAATAGAGCCGTAAAGGGAGCTTTTTGGCTACTAAAGACGACATTTGTCTTTAAAATCAGAGAGATAAGGGTAAATTTTGTTAAAGATGGGATAAAGAAAAGAAAATATATGAAAAGTTTTTATAGGAATGACAGCGCTGTATCAGCAAGGTACCGGCAGCGCGGTACCTTGCAATGCCCGATTTACTCAGCCAGTTCAGCCCGCAAGCGTCTCAGGCTTTCCTGGACTTGGCGGGTGTTCTCCGGCCCCATTCTTAGCAAAAGCTTGTGGGATGCCGGCAGTTTTTCGAGCGCGGGGTCAGCATATTGATAAAACACTTTGGGGCGCACCAACAGGACGTCTCCATCGACTACGGGGGCAGCCAACAAATTGTCGATGGCGCCCAGCATTACTGTATGGAAGTTGCCCTTCTTAAGACCCATCTCCCGATAAGCTTCTTCTAACAGCGGATAAAACCGTTTGTACAAGGAGGCCAAGGCATCTGTGTCGATGGCCGCAAAAGTCGCTACATATTTGTCGTAACGCTGGTAATTTTCTGGCGACAAGGTGTACTGCTGCGCCTGTTGCTCTTCCACTGTGCCATCGCGCTCTACCTGGAAGGGCGGAGCCGGCGATACCAGCGGTCGATATTCATGGACAACCTTGCCCTCCTCAACCGCATTGACAGCCCGGACAAATTTACGGATGACTTCCTCCGGCACAATCAGGGCCGGCGCGTCGGCTGCCAGTTTGCCAAAAGCATCCAGCACACTTTGATCACTGTTACTCAGCTCCGGAAGCGGCTCTTCCTGCGGCTCTGGTTCTGGTGCTTCATAGACGGGCCGGGCTGGCTCTGGCTCGGGAGCTTGTTCCGATTCGGGCTGAACAGAGGGAGGGGGGAGCGAGACATTTTTCTCTTCTTCTTTTGCGGGGCGCCAATAAAAGAACACGATTGCCGCAACCACAACCACAGCAACCAGCACCATAACAACCGTGGTGGTGATTGATTTGTTTTGCTCATTAGCCATACAGAAAATCCTTGCGCGATTAAATGAGATGCCCTTTGCCGAGATTATGGAAGAATTCAGTCCGAGTCTAGCGCGGGGCAAAAAAACTTGTACTTGTCGCCACTATTTCAAAATGCTGTTATCACGAGATAATGCTTTCAGCTAGGACTCTGCGCTACCTTGCGGGTTCAGTGGTTGCCAACGTCATTTGCTGCCCTGCATACCAAACTTTACAGATATCTCTGCCACAAGCCGAGGCATCAAATTGCTACCCCCGGTCAAATCGAGTATTCTTTTTAGTAATTACTCTCATTTGCATAAAGATTCCCACTCCTATGAACACCGCCCTCAGCCCTGCCGCATCACTCACCGAGTCGTCCGTTTTACGCCTGGATCAGTGTAATAAGGGCGCTGAAGTGCGCGTGGTGGAACTCTTGGCCCAGCCGCTATTTGGGCAGCAAGACGATGGTGTATCGCTACGCCTCAAGGAGTTGGGTTTTTTGCCGGGCGCAAAGCTCAAGGTCATCGGATTTGGGCTGTTAGGAAGCGATCCCTTAGCCGTTCAAGTCAACGGCACCAAATTTGCCCTTCGCCGCGCTGAAGCCGCTAAAGTCAGCGTGGAATTGATCAATAGCGCGGAATCCCGTTAATGTCGACAAGTCTTCGTTTCGCCCTCGTGGGCAATCCCAACTGCGGGAAAACCTCCCTTTTCAATCGCCTGACCGGCGCCCGGGCCAAAGTGGCCAACTATCCTGGCGTGACGGTCGAGCGGCGTGTCGGACAATTGGCCGGGCTGGAACGCCCTGCCGAATTGCTCGACTTGCCCGGTACCTACAGCCTCATTGTCACCTCCCCGGATGAGCAGGTCGCACGCGATGTGATCCTGGGGAACATGAAGGGCGAGTCACTGCCAGATGCGCTGATTGCCGTGGTAGACGCCACCAATTTGCGCCTGGGACTGCGCCTGGTGCTGGAACTGAAAGAGCTGAACCGCCCGCTGATCCTGGCATTGAACCAAGTGGATGCAGCAAGAAAACGCGGTATCACTATCGATGTGGCCGGCCTGTCCCATGCGTTGGGCATTCCCATTGTGGAAACCGTCGCTGTTCACCATCACGGCGCCGATGCCCTACGCAAGGCGCTGGCAGATTTTGCTGTCGAGCAGGCCCAGGCCGATGTAGTGCGCACACCGGGCGAACACCGGTCAGTCGAAGCGTCCTACCACCACATTGAGTCGCTGATGTCACAGTTTGTGGTACAGCCAGACGCCGGCCCGAGCTGGCAGGACCGGCTCGATGCCGTGGTTATGCACCCGGTTGTGGGATTGATCATCCTGTTCAGCATCCTGCTGGTCATCTTCCAGGCAGTTTTTGCCTGGGCGGGTCCGGTGATGGACCTGATTGATGCGGGCACCACCTTTCTTGCTGAGGGCGCTGCAGCAACTTTACCCGAGGGGGTTCTACAGGATTTTGTTGTGAACGGACTGATCGCCGGGATGGGCGGGGTTATCATCTTCCTGCCGCAGATCGTGATCCTGTTCTTCTTTATCCTGATTCTTGAAGATTCGGGTTACCTGACCCGTGCGGCGTTTTTACTGGATCGCCCTATGCGCGGCATCGGTTTATCGGGCCGGTCATTTATTCCGCTGCTCTCCAGTTTTGCCTGTGCCGTACCGGGCATCATGGCTACCCGGACCATCCAGGACCCGCTGGAGCGGATGATCGCTATTATGGTGGCGCCACTGATGACTTGTTCCGCCCGTTTGCCGGTCTATGCGCTCATCATTGCTGCGTTTATCCCGGAGCAAACCGTGTGGGGAATTTTCAATCTGCAGGGCCTCACGCTCTTTGCTTTGTACATGGCTGGCATCGTCAGCGCATCGCTGGTGGCCTGGATAATGCGCCGTCGCCAGACCCGCGAAGAGTATCCACTGCTGCTGGAGTTGCCCAGCTACCGTTGGCCCATGGCTTACCATGTGCTTATAGGGTTGCGCGAACGCACCTGGATCTTCCTGCGCCGTGTGGGCACCATCATCCTTGCCCTATCGATCCTCCTGTGGTTCCTGGCCAGTTACCCAGCCGCACCGGAAGGTGCCACCCACGCGGCGATTGAATACAGCTTTGCCGGCCGCCTGGGCATCTGGATGCAACCGCTGTTTGCCCCACTGGGATTCACCTGGGAGATGTGTATTGCACTGATTCCCGCCATGGCAGCGCGCGAAGTAGCGGTGAGCGCCCTGGCAACCGTCTATGCCGTGGGCGGAGACTCGGTGGACGCGGCTCTGGGCTATGCCATCGGCAACAGCTGGGGCTTACCGGTCGCGCTTGCCTATCTGGCCTGGTTTGTCTATGCGCCGCAATGTATCGCCACCATCGCGGTCGTACGTCGCGAAACCAACTCGCGTGCTGCAACCACTTTTTTCACGGTGTATTTATTCGCGCTGGCTTATTTTGCCGCCTGGGCGACATACAACATCGCCATGCTCTGGTATTGATGTCACTGACGGAGGTAGCGTATGTGGCAGGAAATAATTGTTGGACTCTGCGTGATCGGCGCTCTGGTGTTCCTGGTACGCCGCTGGCTGCCGATGGGTAAGAAAAAATCCGCCGGCTGCGACAGCGGGTGCAGCGGATGCGCCAGCACAACCGCGTGCCAGACGCCGCCAGCGCCTACCGATAATACGCGCCGTCAGGATTCCGGTAAGGTCAACCAATAACGCGGGTTGTCCAGTGGCGTGGCCTCGGGCAAGTCGGGGTTTTCCAAGGTAATGATGCGCCGCGGAAATTGTTTCAGTTGCTCCAGCCCGGCCTTGGTGCGCGCGTGAGAGTAGAAAAACTTATCAAATTCACCCGAATCGATTAAGCGCTCAAGGCCTCGCTCAATACGAACGGCCAGCGCCTCCCTGGATTTGGGCACAAAATAATAAATCGCCGTTGGATAGACGATCATCAAATTCTTTTCCACCACCATATTCTCATTATCCGGTCGCTGTGCCAGCTCAAACCAGGCCTCGGAAATACCGCGGGGGAAGTAATCGAAGCGCCCGGCCATCAGCATCTTGAACAGCGAATCGGTGGAGGACGCCGTCGTCACCGGCAAATTATTCAATTGCAGAATGCGTGTATCCGGCCAATGCACACCCTGACCGGCCAGCAACTTACCCAACTGAGCACGGGTCGTGACCTTATCAAAGCGTGGTTGATCCTGTTTGCGGATGATAAACACCCGCTTGCCGAACAACCCTTTAAAGAGTGGAATGCGGATCGGGCGCAGCAGCGCCTCGCGCTCTTTGGTGGTCATGGTCCAGATCACGGTGTTACTGGCTTCATGTTGCAATAGATAAATCCAGCGCGCCTGGGACAATTCATACGGCGCAAACCGCAGCTCAATCTGCTCATCTGGTGCCTTGCTGGCCTCAAGGGCCATCTTCAACAGCGTGACAAAATAGTCGCTGGGCTGCTCCATGGCCACAGCCTGAATATTGATCGATATAACCTTTTGCTCAGCCGCAACCGAATAGCTGCTGAGCAAAGCAATACACAAGACGATTCGTTGCAGGTTAATCACGATAACCACATCCTGGTGCCCCTAAGCACATAATTTGTCAGCTACCTAACAACTCTAGCCTACCGCGTTCCGTTTGCTCAAAAATCTCCTTGAAATGCCCAGATCACTCCCCTACCGTATAGGCCAATCTATTTACCCGAGGGACAACCATGCAGGAAAAAATCAAACAAGAAAAACTGGAGATGCGCACCTTCATTCTGTTTCTGCTGTTGGTGTCGGTCGGTTTCCTGTGGTTGCTGCGCCCCTTCTTCGGTCCTATTTTTTGGGCCTGTGCCATCGCAGTGATTTTCTATCCGGTACAACAAAAACTGCTGCAACGGTTCAACAACCGTCGCAACCTGACCGCATTGCTGACGTTATTGCTATGTGTCGTCATCGTGGTCTTGCCGATGATCTTTGTCATAAGTTCGGCGGTGAACGAAGGCGCGGCCATTTATCAAAAAATTGAGGATGGCGAAATTAAACCGGCGCAATATATCGAGCGCTTCCGCAATGCCTTTCCCACTGCCGAGCAATCGCTGGAACGTGTCGGCGTTGACCTGAACAAGCTCAAGGAAACAGCCACCGATGCGGCCATGAGTAGCGGCAAAATCCTGGCGCGACAGACCCTGAACATCGGACAAAATGCGTTCACTTTTATGCTGAACCTCTGCCTGATGCTTTATCTCACCTTCTTTATGCTGCGCGACGGCAACAAATTAATTGAATTACTGGTGCGCGCCTTACCCTTGGGCGATGCGCGCGAACGGCTGTTATTTTCCATGTTTGCCGAGGTGACCCGCGCGACCATCAAGGGCAATCTGGTGGTTGCTATCGTGCAAGGGGCGCTGGGCGGCTTGATCTTCTGGATACTCGGCATCCCCGGGGCTCTGCTCTGGGCCATCTTTATGGCCATTGCCTCACTGATCCCCGCCGTCGGTCCTGCACTCATCTGGCTGCCGGTCGCACTTTATCTTTTTGCCACCGGTGAAACGGTGGATGCCTTGATCCTGGTCGGCTTTGGCGCTGGCATCATCGGTCTGGTTGATAACGTTCTGCGCCCCATCCTGGTCGGGCGCGACACCAAGATGCCGGACTATATCGTGTTACTTTCCACCTTGGGCGGACTGGCCCTGTTCGGCATCAACGGCTTTGTGGTCGGCCCGCTGGTAGCGGCGTTGTTTATGGCGTTCTGGGGGATCTTTATCCGCGAAGTCAACACCCAGGACGAGTCCGCCAAAGAGGCCGATCTCACTCAACCCTGACCGGCGGCAAGGGCGGCAGCAATCATGATAGACTGCCCGCCCTTTTTACTCCCTTACATGAGAAATGACTTATGTCAGAACAATACACCACCGTTGAACAACGGGTGAGTTACGGCGTTGGCCGCCAGATGGGCGACCAATTGGCAGCCAACCCGTTTGAAGGTGTCGACGCGGCTGCCGTCGCAGCGGGCGTTATCGATGCATTGCAAGGCAATGCCAGCGCGGTGGCCCACGCTGATCTCGAAGCGGCATTCAAGGAAATCAGTCAACGCATGCAAGCCAAACAGGCTGAGCAAGCCAAAGCCAAGGCCGCCGAAGGCGAGGCATTTCTCGCTGAGAACGCAAAAAAAGCCGGCGTTACCGTGACCGCGTCCGGTCTGCAATATGAAATCGTCACCCAGGGCGACGGCGCAAAACCTACCGCCAGCTCTCGTGTAAAAACCCATTACCACGGCACCTTGATTGACGGCACGGTATTCGATTCTTCCTACAACCGCGGCCAGCCTATCGACTTCGCGGTGAACGGTGTGATTGCCGGCTGGACCGAAGCCTTGCAATTAATGCCTGTCGGATCAAAGTGGCGTTTGTACATTCCCTATCAGTTAGCCTACGGCGAACGTGGTGCCGGCGCCAGCATCGCGCCTTACTCTGCACTGATCTTTGATGTGGAGCTTCTGGACATTCTTGGTTAATACCATTCCAACAGATTCTGCGCATAGCATCGCCGCTTTTAACGAGGGACGGTGCGCGCGGAATGTCTTCTTAATTTCAGATTTCAGCGTTATTTCCCGGATTGATTATGTGGTTTAAAAACCTCCGCCTTTACCGTCTTACCGAACAATGGACACTCACCCCCGAAGAACTCAATGAACGATTGGCTGAGTTCAGTTTTAACCCCTGTGGCAACCTCGACATGATGCGTTACGGCTGGGTACCGCCACTGGGGCGACACGGCAGTGAATATGTGCACGCCGCTGGCGGCTACATCATGATCTGCGCAAAGAAACAGGAAAAAATCCTGCCCGCTGCCGTAGTCAATGAGCAACTGGAAGAAAAAGCCATCGCCATCAGCGAAGCGGAATCGCGCAGTGTCGGACGCAAGGAACGGCAGACATTAAAAGATGAAATTATTTTTTCCCTGTTGCCCAAAGCCTTCACCAAATCCTCGTTGGATTTCGCTTACATTGCCACACAAGAAGGCTTGATTGTGGTTAATGCGTCTTCCGCCAAGCGCGCCGAAGACTTATTAAGCGCACTGCGCGAAGCGCTGGGCAGCTTGCGTGCAATTCCTGTCACCGCCAAAAATGTTCCCACCCAGGTGATGACCCACTGGCTGCGTGACGCGCAACTGCCACCGGAGTTTGAACTGCGCGAAGAATGCGAATTACAAGCGGGCAAAGACGGCCGGGTTATTCGCTGCAAGAATCAGGATTTATATGCTGATGAAATACGCAGCCACCTGGACAGCGGCATGTTTGTGAACAAAGTCGCGATCACATGGAAGGAAGCCATTCATTGCGTCATTGATGACCAGCTGGCCATCAAGCGCCTGAAGTTCGAGGACAAAATTCAGGAACAGGCCAACGACCGCAACCCGGAAAGCAAGGCAGAGCAGTTCGACGCCGACTTTGCCATCATGACACTGGAATTAAAGACCTTTATCGCTGCGCTGTTAAAAGCGTTTGGCGGAGAAGATGATTCCTATCAGGACGCGTAATGGAGATGGATCGCCTATATTCGTGCGATCCATACCGCCGCATTTTCCTTCCATTGATTTTCATCAAGCTGCAACAAACCTGCCCCATACTCGCGCCCACGAACAAACCACCCTGCTTTTCCACACATCGCGACACACGTCGCACCATAGTGTTCAGTATGAAAGATGATGTAATGCCACCCGATCTGATCGACGCCAGTGCGCGTGAAACTGACACTACCAAGGACATAAATGGAATAATGGACTTGCAACAAGCAAGAGTGTTGGTAGAAAAATTAAGCCGCTCCTTGGAAACCAGCAATAAACTGGTCCACGCCCTTTTGGACGGCAGCGCAAATGATAAGGTCATCGGCAAATACATTCTTAAAACTGCACGACAAACAGATGCGTTGATTGAGCAGCGAGCTTGTAAAAAATTGGAGGCGTTATTGGAGAAAGCCATTTTGTGCAAAAACTAACATAACTTGCCATTTTTGCCCTTTCCGTAAGTTTTTATACAACCCAATTTTCCTATAAGTTTTACAATGCTTCTGTAAAAAGCACTTCCCAGAACAGCACGCCACGCCATAACAGATACACTTGTAGATCAAAAAAACGTAGCGCTGGCAATCACTTACTTTTCTCGACAAGCATTTGGCACACCCCATGCTTAATAGCATTCGCTACGTTAATTTATTAATAGATTGCATTGATCGAGGATGTAACAATGAAAAAAATATCTATATTGTTTGCCGGTTCTCTACTGGCCTCATCTACCCTGGTTTTAGCAAACGACCCTGCGGGGGCGGTGCAAGGGCCGCAAGCACCCAGCTTTAATGTGCTGGATGTCAACAAAGATGGTTCTATCAGCGAAAGCGAAGCGCTGTATCATGGTTTAAGCGAAAAGAAATTTACCGTGTGGGACACCAACGGTGATGACGTGCTGACCGAAGCAGAATATGAGAAAGGTATCGAAGAAAAAAATGATGTCGATGGCAGCACGGAAGATTATTGATCATCGGATCGCCTGACCACCAAGGAATGACAAACAAGGAATGGAGACAGCTCAAGGATGAGCGGCGAGTTGCACCTCCCCAGCCCCCCTCTATCTGTGGATAATCCCCATGTTGTGCTAATATGCGCGCTTTTTTCCAATCTGGACCGCGCATTATGAGCAACAAAGTCGCCGTTATTATGGGTTCACGCAGTGACTGGGCCACCATGCAGGCCGCTGTGGAGATACTGCAGCAATTGGGTGTGGATTATCACACCGAAGTCGTCTCTGCCCACCGCACCCCCCAGAAACTTACCCGTTTTGCCGAACAGGCCGCCGATAGCGGCTATGGCGTGATTATCGCCGGCGCTGGCGGTGCGGCGCACTTACCCGGCATGGTTGCCGCTCATACCCGCCTGCCCGTACTAGGCGTTCCGGTGCAAAGCAAAGCCCTGAACGGGATGGATAGCCTGCTTTCTATCGTGCAGATGCCCAAGGGTATCGCTGTTGGCACCCTCGCCATCGGCACTGCGGGGGCCTTCAATGCCGGCCTGCTGGCGTGCCAGATCCTCGCGCTGAACGATCCGGCACTTGCCGCCCGTATCGAGCAATTCCGTACCGAACAAACCCAGGCTGTTCTGGATAATCCTGATCCGAGTATTGAGTAATGAGTCAACGAGTATGGGTCTTGGGCGCCGGCCAGCTGGGCGCCATGCTGCAAACGGCGGGTCGCCCGCTCAATCTGGATGTCCGCCCGGTAGCGATCGATGCCAGTGAAGCACCGGCACTGGATGCACGGGATATCGTTACCGCCGAGCGCGAACAGTGGCCCGAATCGGTAGCCACCCACGCCCTGGCGCAACATCCTCGCTTCATCAATAGCACGGTGTTCGGCCGCCTGGCGGATCGCAAAACCCAAAAAACGCTGATCGACGAACTGGGCCTAGCCACCGCGCCCTGGGCCCATGTCGATGAATCAACCCAGGCAGCTGATCTGCACCATAAGTTTGGCGAACGGGTTCTGCTGAAGCGCCGCACCGGCGGCTATGACGGCAAGGGCCAGCACTGGTTGCATCAGTCCCGCCAGGACGAGATTCCTGACAATTGGCACGAACAGGCCATTGCAGAACAAGCCATTGCCTTCGACGAGGAGGTTTCTCTGGTCGGCGCGCGCAACGCGGCGGGCCATTGTGTGTTTTACCCGCTCACCCTAAACCTGCACGTTAACGGCATCCTGCTCGGCTCCGTATCGCCTCTGCCACGCCTGGCCCATTTGCAAGCGCAAGCCGAAAAGATGCTGGAGACATTGTTGCAGCATTTGAATTACGTGGGCGTGATGGCCATGGAATGTTTCCGTGTCGGGGACCGCCTGATGATCAACGAACTGGCGCCACGCGTGCACAACAGCGGCCACTGGACCCAGGCTGGTGCCAGCACCAATCAATTTGAGTTACACCTGCGCGCCATCACCGATTTGCCGCTGGGCCAGCCGACCATCAAAGGCCAGAGTGTGATGGTGAATCTGGTGGGTACTGAGCGGATTAATCAATGGCTGGCGGTGCCGGGGACTGAGCTGGTGTGGTATGGCAAGGAGGTGTTGCCTGGCCGGAAGGTGGGGCATATCAATATCACTCATACTGATAATGTGGCTATTCGTGGGTCGCTGGAGGCGCTGCGTTCGCATTTGCCGAGTCATTACGGCGAAGTTATCGATTGGTTGGTGCAATCGATTAATTGATATTTGCTGTGCAAAGAATTCAAGGATTGGGCTTCGTAATCCGTTTGTCATTAGGGGAGGCGTTTCGAAAACGCATAAATACATCCCTGTAGCTCCCTCAAGTCATCCTTGACTTGAGGGTTTCGAAACGCCTCCCCTAACGCCAAACTCCCCCATCGTGAAGCGGCAAGCCTGTCAATATTTACGTCCTGGGCTTATTGATTAAGTTCGCTTAAACAAACGTTGAATCAAACTCACGATCAGCAATATCACCGCACCAACCAAAATACCCGCCACAGCATTAAATACCGTTGCCACCAGCGCGCCGGTAAAGCCTTCATGTGCAACAGGAATCGCTTCAAGCCAGTGATGCAAAAACGGTAAGCCGTGAACCAGGATGCCGCCACCCACCATAAACATGGCTGCGGTACCGACGACCGATAGTGTTTTCATCAACCAGGGCGCGGTGCGTAAAATGCCGGCGCCGAAGCCGCGTTGAAATCGTGCCGTAAAACTCTCGCCGGATTTTTTTTGCAGGTACAAACCTGCGTCATCAAGTTTCACAATGGCTGCCACCAGGCCGTAAACGCCCACGGTCATGATGATGGAGATCACCACCAGCACGCCCAGGCGCCCCACAAAATTCATCGCCTCGGCGGCGCCCAGCGTTATCACGATAATCTCGGCCGATAAGACAAAATCTGTGCGGATAGCGCCTTTCACTTTTTCTTTTTCCAGCGCAAGCATGTCGATATCGGGATTAACCAACGCCTGGGTGAGTTCGGCATGATGGTGTTCTTCTTCTGCGCGATGTAAAAATTTATGCGCGAGTTTTTCGCAGCCTTCAAAACATAAAAAGGCGCCGCCCAACATCAGCAGCGGCGTGACCGCCCAGGGCATAAGCGCACTGATCAGCAAGGCTGCCGGTACCAGGATAATTTTGTTGCGCATTGAACCTTTGGCAACAGCCCATACCACCGGCAACTCCCGTTCTGCTCTGACGCCGGTCACCTGTTGCGCGTTGAGCGCGAGGTCATCACCCAGCACGCCGGCGGTTTTTTTGGTGGCGACTTTGGTCATCACCGCGATGTCATCGAGTACTGTTGCAATATCATCCAATAGCGTTAATAAACTACCACCAGCCATACTGAATTTCCTTGTGAAACAAAATAATGGAAGCCGCCAGGGTGTCATGGCGGCGCGAACAGGTTTGGTTGGGGGGATGCTAGCAGCTTGGGCGAGGACTATCCAGATGATGAGCTTTCAATAAAACTGTTCAGCGTGAGCCGCCCTTGGCGCGGATCCGGCGATAGCCCGGCGGCGGCGAATATATCGCCGGAATGCAGGGAGCAGCTGCGATAAATTAACGCGCGATTAAAGCGCACCTGGATGCGGGCAATGCGCTCGAACAAACGGGTATTGCCATTGATGTAATCGCGGCCGGCGGTGTCATCAGCCATGACTTCCTGTTTCAATATCTTAAAGTAATGCGCCAGCCTGTCGCTGGTAACCGTTTCGTAGCCCGTGCTGCGATGACGATAGAAGGAGGTGCCACCGAACTTTTCATCACACAGGTAATGCACCACTGCAAATTGATGCGCGGCATGATTATCAATATGCGGTACACATTGGATGGGGCGCAGTTGCTGCGGTGGTGTAGTCGTGAGGGAAAACGCCGACAGGCGCACCTGTGGTTCAAGTTGATCCGGTAAACCGAATACTTCGCGCAGTATCGGTTCGATTTTTTGCAATAACCGATCCGGATACGTATTACTGATGGGTTTGCGAATACCGGGGTAATAATCTGTCGGTTGCGCTACAAACGGTGGATCGGCCTCGGCAAGGGCAATCAAGGCTTCCGGGTCATCAATGACATTATCGACCACCACCAGGGGTTGAGCCTCGTGGCCGAGGGCGTGAACATCGTAGTCCACGCCGGCCGCCTCAGGAGGCTGAGGCAAGCCGCGCATTTTTCTTTTCAACCAATGAATAGAGATGCCCCAGGGAAGTGATCAGGGTATAGATGGGCTTCAGATATCCCTGCTGATGCAGCTGCAGCACGGCAGCGTCATCCAGCGCGGCAAGTTTTTCTTCATCAATGGTGTACAAGCCTTGCACGCGCTGCTCCTGTTGATTAACAAAGGTAATGTTAAAAGACATTGGCATTAACAGTTTGTGTTGCAACAGGGCTTCAATAAATAGCTGCGTGTGTTGCTCACCCTCAATCAGTTGCGCCAGCATGGCTTTTACCTTGCGCAAAAATGCTGTTTCCTCGCCCTGCTCATTAAAGATGGCTTCGCCTTGTTCACGCGTCAGGCATTCACTGTCCGCATCGATACAAATCACGGTTTTGTCATCTTCTTGTCCAACAAAAAATGGCTGGCGCACAATATTCAGCGGTGTGTAAATACCTTGCCAGCGATCGCCATCCCAAAAAAGATTTTCGTGTTCTTCAAATCCCAACAGGGCCACACACACGAAGCGCCCCGTGTCACTGTACTTGGTAAACGCAATCGGGTATTGCACCGCCAACTTGAGGAATTCGCTCATCACCACCGGCACCATGCGCTCTTTGGCTCCCTGCGCTTCAATCCGGCTTTGATCTACGCGAATATGACGATGAAGATTATTGTGTAATGAAACAAACTTGGCCATCTGGTCATTCCAATTCAGTTAAAGAGTTTGCAAACCGTATTGATGAATCCGCTTTAATAATTCGCGATTGCCAGGCAACTGGCGCAAGGCCTGCTCGATATGCTTACGGTTTTTGTGTAATTGCTCGCGTGCTTGCGCTTCATCCCAATGGTGTTGCTGAAACGCCGTATCGGTTTCAAAACCCATACCGTAGAGCACGTACTGATAACTCGCCGCCGGAAAGACTTCGTTGTTACTGGTGAAGTCGTGATCCCAGGGTGACTGATAGCGCCACAACTGCATGAGCTCCTGCAAGGTTTCCGGAATCGTCTGCGGATCGCGGTTATCAATCCAGAAGGCATTATCCGTGCGCTTGCTGAGGATGTAATGCAATTTCAGGAAATCAATAATCCGTTGCCAACGATAACGAAAGGTATCATTAAACCGCCTGGCGGTGATATCCATAATAGCGCGACACGCCGGCAATTGCTCTGCGATCATGGTTGCCGATAATTCCACCAGCACCAGCGCCGAGGCTTCCAGTGGCTCCAGGAATCCCGCCGACAACCCCACGGCAACGCAATTATTTTTCCAGAATAATTGCCGATGGCCTGACTTGATCGGAATACGCCGCACCGCCGACTCATCAAACAGTGGCCCGACATAATCCGCCAGGCGCTGCAACGCTTGCGCTTCTGTTGTGTATCCGCTGGCATACACATGGCCAATACCGCGACGATGTTGCAAGCCAATATCCCAAATCCACCCTGCCTCCTGCGCGGTGGAGATGGTATGCGATGCAATGGGCGCATCTTCGTCCGTGTAAGGTACCTGTACCGCCAGGGCGCGATCAATGAATAACACATCGCTGCAATCTACCCAAGGCACCTCGAAATGTTTACCCAATAGCAACGCGGAAAAACCGGTGCAATCAACAAAAAGATCGCCCTCAATACGCCCAGCCTGCTGTGTTTCAACGGCAGCGATATCACCATTTTCTGCTGAGTGAACAGCCGTCACATCGGCAAGAATATGTTTTACACCCAATTTTTCACAACAATGCTTTTGCAAAAACGATGAAAATTTTCCGGCATTTAAATGGTAGGCGTAGTTCGCCATCGCGCTAAATTCCGGCGTGGTGATCGTCTTGGGTGCCAAACCCTGCTCACAGATTGCTTCCTGAAAACAAACCGCGGCGGAAAATGATTGTCCTTCCAGCCCGTTGTGGCGATGCTGTTGCCAGTAAGGCGCGAGGTTAACCTTGCCAAAACCTTGAGGAAGCATTAAAGGGTGGTAATAAAAATCCGTATCTGACCCATCAACCCAGCGCGCAAACTTTGCGCCTTGCTTGAAAGACGCATCGCACTCGCGAATGAAATCGGTTTCGGAAATACCCAATCTGATTAAGGTATTGCGCATAGTCGGCCAGGTACCTTCACCAACCCCAATAATTGGTATGTTGGGTGATTCGATTAACATAACTTGAACACCATCCGGCTGATTGGCTTTGTGCATGGCAGCAATACGGCCAGCGGTGATCCACCCCGCCGTTCCACCACCAACAACCACAATGGATTTTGTTTTTTTGTTCATTATTCTTTCATGTTTTCTAAACGATATTGGTTGCGCCATGGGGGCAGGAATAGCGGTGAGTATGCGAGACTCGCCGTGAATACATCCCTGTAGGCTCATCACCGGCATCCATGCCGGCGATGGTCTCGCATACTCACCGCTATCCCTGCTGTGCCTCAACTGGCATTGTTAAAAACGTTTTAAAAGCTTGCGCGTACACCCACTGTCCAGCGTCTTCCGCTATCTTCAACTAATAACAGTTGATTGGCGTAGCGTCCGCGTTTATGAACATATTCTTCGGTGAGGTTTAACCCTTCAGCGAAGATCGAAATATCATCGGTAACGTCGTAACTTGCGCTGATATCCCACTGCTCATAATCTTCCACAATGGTCGGGCCATCGCCGTTGAGTTGTGTCAGTGACTGCACAAAATCATCACGACGGTTGTAGGCCAGGCGAATCTGGAATGGTCCCTGCTCATAAAAGCCCACGACGTTGTACGAATCGCTAAGACCGGTGAGTGCGAAGACTTGCTCAACATTGGCTGGATCGAGTTCGGCATCGCTGTCCACCAGGGTAGCGTTAAACATCATACCGAAACCGGTATCGCTGAAGGTGTGTTGTACACCGAATTCCACACCATCTACCGTTGCCGTTTCGCCGTTGTTGGGTAGCGTGTTGGTAAAGACGGCGGCGGTGTCGTTAGCATCCGGCGCACCGGTATCGTCACCCGTTGAGGGGTCTAACAAGGTGTCGCCGTTGGGCAGGGTGAAGGTAATGTCTTCCAGCGAGTTGACGATAAAATTCGCTACATCTTTTTTGAAGTAACCGACAGACACGTAACTCGCATCGCCGTAATACCATTCCCAGGACAGATCCAGATTATCCGACTCGAAAGGCTCAAGCGCGGCGTTACCGCTGGTTGAGGTTAAATCGCCGCCCTGGCGCGTGGTGGTGATGACGGTGACCGGGGCCATGCTGTTCAACGTTGGGCGCGTCATGGTTTTTGAGGCGGCGGCGCGCACAATCATGTCGTCGGTGATATTCAGTTTGACGCTCATGTTGGGCAGGATAGCGTCGTAACTGGTCTTGGCGTTAATCGGTTCGGCGGGACCGTACTGCGCCAGCATTTCCGTTTCGTCGAGGATGGTTAAACCGATGATCGGCGCCTGGGTTCCATCAACCTGGGTATCGGTACTTTCCACGCGCACACCGGTTGTTGCCGCGATGGGCATACCGCCCAGCTCGCCCGCAAAGTCCACTTCCAGGTACACCGAGATGGTTTCTTCTTCCACTTCAAAAGAGTTATCGCGACGCACCGCATCAAAACTGATGGATTCACCATTGACGCTTTGATAATACTGCTCCAGGAACGCAAAATTTTCTTCACCGTCGTGGGCCAGCCATTGCGTCGGCATTCTGCCACTGCCGCTGACATCACTTAAAAAATCGCTGCCGGCATCAAACACGTATTGCATGTCCGCCGGAATTTCCGGCAAATCAGGATAACCGCAATAGGTACAATGGATACCCACGCCTTCATTATCCCAACGCTCCAGTGTTTTGGTTTCGTTGGAAAACATCGCTCCGAATTTTGCTTTCACCAGACCGCTGGTGCTGCCTTCATCCCAGGTGCCGTCCAGTTTTAGCTGGGTCACATCGTCTTCCACTGCCCACCCCCGGCGCAGCATCACATGAGCGCGACTGTTCTCTTTACTGAGGAAATCCTGCACACCGGCCGGTGGCTCGTAATTTGGGTCGGATGGATCAAGATACGCGGTACCGTCCAGTTCCTGTTGCCCCGAATAAATAGCCGGATTGGCCGTTTCAAATTCGCTGGCCACGGGCAAAATTGCATCGTCAACCTGGAAGCGGACGCGGTTGGCGTAACCGATCAGCGACAGTTGATCGCCACCGCCGTTATTAGCTTCGCGCTCGGCGTTGGAAAAGCTCGCATCAAAATTTACATTCAGGTTTTCTGTTACGTCCCAATCGGCATTAAAACCAAACAGGAAAGTTTCGGTCAGGCGATCAAATTTCTTGGCGTGCATGTCCGTCGCCAAACCCACTTCCTGACGCAAATCAATCACCGTGCCATTTTCATCTGTCACCGCATCGGTAATGTTCGGTGCGGTAAACCAGTGGCCGTACGACAGCGCGTTGGTTTCCACATCGAAGTCGGAATAGAGTAGATCGGTGGTGAGGGTCAAGGTATCTGATGGAGCGAATTGCAATACCAGTGAACCGTTGGTGCGCGTACGCTCTTCAAAAGTGACTTTGTGATCGTAGTTGCGCGGCGAGAAAATCGTGGAGCCCTCCGGGACACCGGCGCCGCCATTTAATTCTGTCGTGGGAATACCGACATTTTCCAGCCAGCCATCCATCTGCGCCTGATTCAGGCGAGTTTCACGCTCCTGGTATGACAACGCCAGCAACACCCCGAAGGTATCTTCATTAAATGTATTGCTGATCAAACCGGAGAATTGCGGCGAGGTGGATTCACTGTTTTCATCGACCAGGGCTTTCACGCTACCGGCGACTTTAAAACCGTTCATATCAAAAGGTCGTGCGGTTTGAACATTCACGGTGGCGCCGATACCGCCGGACTGCATGGTCGCCGTAGACGTTTTATGCACATTCAAACCGCTCACCAATTCCGACGCGAGCGTATCAAAACTGAACGCGCGCGAATCATTTTCTGAGGCAATCTGGCGGCCATTTACCAATACAGTATTAAATTCCGGGCCGAAACCGCGCACCGTGATTAACTGCCCTTCTCCACCGGAACGGTCGATGGAAACACCGGTAATACGCTGTAAGGATTCGGCCAGGTTCGTGTCCGGAAATTTACCGATGTCTTCCGCCGAAATGGCATCTACCACACCGGGTGCATCGCGCTTCACATCCATGGATCGTTGTAAGCTGCCGCGAATACCGGTGACCAACACTTCCTCCACAGAACTGGCATCATCCTGCGCGAGTGATGGCGAGGCAGCCATGGATGACAGTATGCCGAGAATAGCACTCGATAATTTATTTTTAGTGTGCATGGAATCGATTTCCCCTTGAGTCTGATTGCTCGTAATCATGAGCTGACCATCCTCACCGACGCTCACCTTCAATCGCGTATTCGCCAATAACAACTTGACGGCTTCTTCGATGGAATAACGACCCACCAACGGATTTGCGGTGACTTCCATTGCTGCATCAAACGGAAAGATCAACGTAATGTTGGCTTGTTTGGCGAACTCGATGAGCGATAGATCCGCTCGTTGCTGAGGGATATCGAAAGGGATTATTGTGCCAAGGTGCGCGTCTTCAGCCCAGGTTGCGGAACTCAGCATCATGAACAGAGCACAGCGCAACGAGGTAAAAATCGCCGCTTCGTGTCCTTCAGAAGCGAGCGTGTTGCTCGCCTGCTGAATAGACGAATGAGCGTTTTTTTTCCGCCATAAAGTCGAAGACATTTTTTTGAATAATTATTGTCATGAATCGATGTCGCAGGATGCGACGCGCATGGGCGGAGTGTAAGGTTTTACTCACAGCACAACAAGCAAGACAGGGGGAATTTTTCAGCGGGCGCGCAACAGGATCTTATTGTCATCCAGACGTTCGCTTTCAATATTAAAGTTGCGGGTTAAGGTCGCTAATAAACCGTCTACGTCGCCCGCCTTGAATAAACCGGCAATGCGCGCGTGCCTGATCTGTTCATCCATGACTTCAAACTCAACCGAGGTATAACGGGTTATTTCCGCCAGTGCCTGTTCGAGGCTTTCACCGCGAAAGATTAAATTGCCCTGCCGCCAACTTAGCTGTGCCGCGATATCGGCTTCAGCCACCTGCGCAATCGTTTCCTGCGCCGAACCCAACACGACCTTTTCACCTTTAGCCACGGCCATGTCTGTTTCCGCCAGGCGCGTCGGCGCATGAATGTCCGTCGACGCGCCTGGCCGTTTGGCTACCCGTACTTTGCCATCGGTCACCAATAATTCGACTTCGCGCTCATTGAACATCTTGATGTTAAACGCCGTGCCGATCGCCTGCACAACCCGGTCACCGGCCATCACGCTCAAAGGACGTGCATTATCGTGCGCCACATCGACATGGATCTCGCCGCGCTCCAGAATAAATAAACGGTAGTCGGGCTCGTAGGTCACCATCACCCGCGTGTTGGTGTTCAACACCAGCAGCGAGCCGTCGGGCAGGTTGATGGTGGAATGTTCGCCGATAGCCGTTTCATAGTGTTTATCCATCAACGCAGGACGCCCGGCGAGGTACGTCCAGCTCCAGGCAAAGGCCAGCGCGGTCAACATGACCGATGCCGCCATGGTCAGATACACTCGCGCGCGCGGTTTTGCGCGTTGGGGCGCATCAAATAAATCGGCCAGCCGGGCGAGACTGTCCATGCGATCCCAGAGCGCGGCCATCTCGAATAATACCCGCCGATGCTCACGGCTTTGCCGCACCCAATCCGCGAGACTTTGCTGTTCCTCCTCACTCAAACCACGATCCAGCCGCGCAACCCAGAGGCTGGCTTGCTCGTGAATCTGCTCTTTATTGGAAAATTCCACCACCTTACTCATGACTCACACCTGCTTGTGCCAATGGTGCTTCTTCAGGGGGAAGCGCCTCGGCCGTTAGACCCTTACTTTTTTGCGGCTGACCGGACGTCAGCGCCATCATAAATCCGGTACAGCGTTTGATACCCATGGCGATATGTTTTTCCACCGTGTTCTCACTGATCCCCAGGCTCACCGCAATCTCCTTTTGAGAATAGCCGTACACCTTGCGCAACACGAAGGCCTTGCGACACTGCTGCGGCAACTGGCGGACGGCCTCGCAGAAGTGGCCAAATTCCTGGTTGGCCGCGACGCGGTCATAGGTGTCATCGGCACCGGTGGCCAATTCCTGCAGATCCTCCTGCAAGTCTTCCATGCTGTCCGCCAGCCGGCTTTCGGAGCGTTTGCGATGATCCAAAGCCAGATTGCGCGCCGTGCGCAACATAAAGGAACGTGGATGATGGATATCATCCCGCTCGCCGACCTGGCAGACCCGCACATAGGTTTCCTGCACGATGTCCTCGACCTCACGGGGCGGCACAATATGCGAAACCGCCCGCGCCAGGGTCGTTCTCAGGGCTATAAACACGCTGTTGACGTTTTCGTTATTAGACATAATTCAGGGCCGGTAAAAGCATTTCCATCCACTACCAGACGATTGAGCCGATCTTTTCCGCCATGAGGGTGCGAAAAAAATATCAGGAGGGGGAAATGAGTGCTTCGCGCCGCTGGGTGGCACGCTTGCGCATGGCGTCGGCCTGTTTCTGATCGCCCAGGGCTTCATAGATCTTTACCCCGAGATCATAGAAGCGCACTTCGGCTTTTTCTTTGCTGATAGCTTTTTTCAACAGGTCGCGGGCTTGCTCGGGATCACCCGACTCCAGTGACTTATTGGCTTCGTAGTACAGGAAGTAAGGGTTGTTGTTGCGGTGGCGCTCTGCCAGCCGAAAAAAGGTATCTGCCTTTTCCGATTCCTCCAGTTGCCGATACAGGCCACTGAGATTGCTGATGATGGTCAAGTCGCCGCTATCAATGTGCAAGCCCTGGAGGTAGAGCGCTTCGGCCTCTTTTAAATAGCCATTGCGTCGATAGACGGTGGCCAGGTTGTTCCAGATATAACTTTGCTCGTGATCCAGCAGCAAAGCTTTGCGCAGATGCAGGAACGCCTCTTTGAATTTACCCTCGGCGGATAACTCCATGCCGCGATTGTTGTAAAACTGGGCAGCAGCGAGTTTTTCCGGGATCAGGCGCTGGTCATAGGTGCTGCTGTAACGGTTCATCTCCAGATCAATAACGACTTCGTCGCGACGCAACTTCACCTTGGAGTTGACGTGCCGCAAAAACAAAAACGCGTCCTGGTTGCGCAAATCCCAGGTAGGCGGCAGGTCCACTTCATTGACATAGGCATCCAGACCAACGTGGCGCGCCATGGTGACATATAACAAGGTAAAGCTGAGGCAGTTGGCCTGACGCTCCTCAAAGGCATCCGCGCCGGTCAGGGTGTAAAAGGCGGAGTAGGTAATCCCATGGCCGCCGGCGACGCTCGGCGTCAGCAACGCATTGTGCAAGGCACGGGCACGTGCAAAGTCGCCTTTGATGCCGGCTGTGTGTCGCTCGGCAAAGTCGCGCATGGCCGGGGTGAGTTCAAATAATTGCCGCTCGGGCAGCTCCGCCTCCGTATAGGGATGGCCCAACAAAGGCTCACCACTCAGGGCCAGGTTGAGTAAATGCGCATCCGGTTTCTCACCGTTACCCGGTAAAACAGTGGCGCAACCAGCCAGGAGGACGCCCAGGTACAGCGCCGCAATCCTAACCCACTGATTCAGCAATTCTTTTCGCATACCTTTCTCACTCGCAATACTTTTTTATCCATTATGTACATTGCCAGCACGACCGGATAACACCACCACACCCGTCGAGTGCGCTATCCACTATTTGGAGTCAAGCGCGCTTATTTAAATCCCCGCTGCCGCAGGCTGTACCAAAAAAGGGCGGCAGCAGATGAATTTGCTTTTCCATAGCGCACATTAACTCCTTACAGCATAGCTCCAAAATAGCCCATTGCAGAAAGGCGCGATCCATATAAGTGCAAAATTATGCAAAACGCCTTTTTCACTCGCTTTACGTCTGAATTTTTTTGTGCACATCGCATTTGGCACAGAGTTTGAATAACCACCTGTAGCAACCGGTCCGCATTGCACCTCGATAGTCGTCAACGTCACTCGAAGGAATTCGCCAAATACCTTGTGATGATTTTTACTTTTTGCACATCAGATTGGAGCGCTTTATGGTTAACGCATTCACGTACAAGGGTTTACATAAGCCAACAGGGAACGCCTCGTTTTTTATCAAGGTGTTGCGTCAATTCACCTATGCAATGACCTGCTGCATTGCACTGGCTGCCACCCACGCACACGCCAAGCTCGGGCCTTCGGAAAAAGAAGATTTGAAATTCGGTTTTATTAAATTGACCGATATGGTGCCGCTCGCTGTTGCCTATGAATTAGGTTATTTCGATGATGAAGGTTTGAGTGTACAACTGGAAGCACAAGCCAACTGGAAAGTGTTATTGGATCGTGT
>CAMLOU010000013.1 GCA_946481735.1 uncultured Cellvibrio sp. | reverse complement strand
CGAAAACGCATAAATACATCCCTGTAGCTCCCTCAAGTCATCCATGACTTGAGGGTTTCGGAACCACTATCCCAACGCCAAACTCACTTGGTGCAGGCTGCAAAAAGCATCGTAGAATTTAATCGTTTAACAACCGTCTCTGATTTCACATCTGCGCAATATACTGCGACAGCACTTCAAATTTTTCCGCATCGTTATCCACAAAGCGAATCACAATTTTTACCACGTTGGTTTCCGCGCGGTTTTCGCCGGCCTGGATGCTGTGGACGTAGCCGTTGACGCGGGCGAGGTCGCCGCCGTCGCCCATTTCGATGTCGACGACGGCTTGGTCGAAGACGGTGGGCAGGTTGTCGCTGCGTTGCATGAGGCCGCCGAGGGATTGCAGGGAGAGTTCGCGGATGACGCAGGCGCAGGGCTTGGTGTTGTTGGAGAAGCGCAGTTGTGCTTTGCCTTTGATATTCGTTGCCTTGGCAACAGGCTTGGGTTTGGCCGCACCGCCGGTCAGGAGGCTGGCGCTGCTGGCCGGGTTGGTGAGGGGGCTGGCTGTGGGTTGGGGTGCTCGTGTGCCGGTGAGTACGTCTACTGAGGCGAAGGCAATGCCTTGGGTGCTGGCTTGGCCTCTGGCGTGGGTGGGTGCCTTGCCGACGGCTTTGAGTTGTTTGAAGACTTTGCGCAGTAATTCTTCGGGCGTAAAGGGTTTGGTGAGGTAGTCGGATACGCCGGACTCGACCGCTTTGATGACATGGTTGCGGTCGCCGCGGCTGGAGATCATCACGAAGGGTGTGGCCGCGCCCTGGTCGCTGCTGCGCACGGCGCGCAGGAGTTCTTCGCCGCTCATGTTGGGCATTTCCCAATCCGAGAGGATCAGGTCCATGGTCTGGCTTTTCATCGCGGCCAGCGCGCGGCTGCCATCTACCGCTTCATACACTTCAACACCGGGAATTGTTTCCCGCAGGTGTTTCTTGACCATGTCACGGATGAAAGTCGCGTCGTCAACGACGAGGATTCGGATAGCCATAGGCTAATTCCTTGCACAAAAAAAACAGTGAGGCCCCGAAGATTGTCCGGGGGTTTTATTAGCCTAGTCGATTTGTATCAGAATGCGACAAATTAGCGCGCTTGCAGATGACGCACCGGGGCGTCGATGTAGGGTTCGTCCTGTTCCAGCGAGTAACCGTTTTGCGCCGCTTCTACGGCGGTGCGCATCCAGTAGATCAACTCGGCTGGCCGTTCGAGAACGGCTTCCGGCACCTGATAAAACGCCGACTCTACCATATCCGCCGCCGCTGGCCGAAAAGGTGCCATGCCGCGTTGCTCGTAGAGCGAGCGGGAGTATTCGTCAGCGCGGAAATACAGATGATCATTGACGATGATGGCGAACTGGACACCCTGATGGTAAATGCCCACGCCGTGAAAAATCCGACGGTAAGAGACAGGTGCAACACGAGCCATGCATTCCACTGCGTGAGCTACATAGTGAGTGCTGACTGCCATATCGACGCCTTTCTTATGGGGAGGTTTGGGGGGGTGAGACAGGGTCGTTACAACACATCGACCGCTCCTTGTCCCGGTTGGTTTTGGTACACCAAAACTGGCAAAAACTCTAATGAGGAACACGGGCGAACGCAACAGGATTCTAAGAATGTTTCGCTAGTTCAAATGCGAAAGATTGTGATTTGCCGAATATGCTTGATTCGCCGCGCCTTATAGCTCAACACCACCTCAATCATGCCTCAGCGTCGCGGGTAAATACCCATTCTTTCGGGTTCGACATGGCTTCGTTGTAGACGTAACCGGCGGTGTTGAAACCTTTGATGGCATCGGGTTTTTTGAGTCGTTCGCGGATGATGTAGGCGCTCATCATTCCGCGCGCTTTTTTCGCGAAGAAGCTGATGATCTTGTATTGGCCGTTCTTGCGATCCTTGAACACCGGCGTGATCACCTCGGCATCCAGGCGGCGCCCGTTGACGGCCTGGTAATACTCGTTGGACGCGAGGTTGACCACCACCTTGCTCTTCAACGCCGCCAGCTCTTCATTGATCCGGTCGGTGATGATGTCACCCCAGAACTGGTACAGGTTCTTGCCGCGCGCGTTGGCGAAAGCCGTACCCATCTCCAGGCGGTAAGGCTGGATCAGGTCGAGGGGCCGCAACAATCCGTAGAGGCCGGACAGGATGCGCAGGTGTTTCTGGGCAAAGGTGAAATCCCCTTTCGCAAAGGTGTCGGCCTGCATACCGGTGTAGACGTCCCCCTTGAACGCCAGCACCGCTTGCTTGGCGTTAGCCGGCGTGAAGGGGGTCTGCCAATTGAGGAAGCGGCCAAAATTCAGGTCGCCCAGTTTGTCACTGATACCCATCAGTTCAGAAATCTGTGGCGGTGACAAATGGCGCAACTCGTCGATCAGGGCCTGGGAGTGATCGAGGAAATCCGGTTGGGTAGCAACGCTGGTTTGGGGCGGTGTGTCAAAATCCAGCGTCTTGGCGGGGGAGATCAATAACAGCATAACGCGCGGTATTCCTGCATAGGCATGTAAGGTTGGATTACTCTGGCTTTAACAATTCCTGCCACCAGTTTAGCGGCGTAACGCCATCGGCAGGATCGTAGACATTGCCATACATCCACCCGCATTCACCGACCACTTCGCGGTTAAGGATCGCTTCGATAGCGGTGAAACCACAACTGACGTGGATGGAGTACACCAGCATACGCGGGGTTTGCAGGTCCAGTTCACCGCCGAGCTTTTCCAGCTGCGCCGTCAAGCGATCTGCCAGTTCTTCGATATTGCTGCGGGCAAATACGCGCACACTCAGATTGCCGCTGCGCTGGGCGATCTCAAATTCCCGCGAGCGGGGCGAAAAGCGGATCACGTCGCCGCTGGCCAGACCTTTCACAAAGGCGGGCGACTGCACCAGTTGCAGGTCGCCATTCTCCAGTTCACGCACCGGGATCTTTTCCGCTATCGGCTTGCCCTGGGGATCAACCCCGGCAAACATCTCCACCATCTGTAGGGCTTTCATCACATCGTCTCGTCGCTTGTTCAGTGGGCGGGCATTATAGCGGCGCCAGCTCGCCGGGTCACATATCCCTTATGGGTTCTGTAGCCTCGCTCAATATTGACCGGAGGTAGCCGATTGGCGTTTGGTGCGGTCAAGTACAGCCGCTCTTTCCCGTGCAGTATTTGCGGCTTTTACAAGGTCTGTAAACCGACGCGCGCGGAATAAACGTCACTTTGTGCGGATAATTTGTGTGGCATCATAGCGGCCTTGGTCTTAAGGAGGACAATCATGAAACGACTATTCACCCTGTTGGGTTGCTGTATCTTCGCCAGCGGTTTGATCGGCTGTGCGGTAAATCCTGTTACCGGCAAAAACCAGCTCTCTTTTGTATCGCCCGAACAGGAAGTGGCCATTGGTGCCAAAAACTACGAACCCAGCCAGCAATCCCAGGGCGGTCGCTATGTTGTCGATCCCGAGCTGACGGTATACGTCAACAAGGTCGGCCAAAAGCTCGCCGCCGTCAGTGATCGCCCGCAATTACCCTATGAATTTGTGGTACTCAACAACGATGTGCCCAATGCCTGGGCTCTGCCCGGCGGCAAGATGGCCATCAACCGCGGCCTGCTGGTGGAACTGAAAGACGAGGCGCAGTTGGCCGCCGTGTTAGGCCATGAAATTGTCCACGCGGCTGCCCGACACGGCGCCTCCCAGCAAACCCAGAATATCCTGATTAGTACCGGCCTGTTGGCTGCCGGTGTCGCCGCTTCTACCCAGGAATCCGAATACGCTGGCCTGGCGGTCGGCGCGTTGGGTGTGGGCGCCAATGCCTGGATGTCCAAATACAGCCGCAGCCATGAGCTGGAAGCCGACAGATACGGTATCGAATACATGGTGAAGGCTGGCTACGATCCCATGGGCGCGGTGGAGTTACAGGAAACCTTCGTGAAGTTGTCCGAGGGCCGTCAGACCAACTGGCTGGAAGGCCTGTTCGCCAGCCATCCACCCTCACAGGAGCGGGTTGCAGCCAACC
This sequence comes from uncultured Cellvibrio sp., assembly GCA_946481735.1. The sequence continues at coordinate 40,910 of CAMLOU010000013.1, read as the reverse complement.
GGGCCATGGCCCAGGCCAATCCCGGCGGTGCGCGCAACAAAGCCGCTTTCGACAAGGCCATGGCCCAGGTACGCAAAGACCAGACCGCTTATGCCAATTATGAAAAGGCCATGAAGGCCGCCAGTGAGAAAAACTACACCAATGCCCTGAGCCTGGTGGAAAACTCCATCAAGCAGCAGCCGAAGGAGAATTTGTTCTGGGAATTGAAAGGTCAGCTGCTGTTGCAACAAAAGAAAGAGAAAGAGGCGGTAACCGCACTGGACCGGGCGATCCAGGCTAACCCGGAATTCTTCCGTCCCTACGTCTATCGCGGTGTGGCCCATAAGCAATTGGGCAACACGGCCCAAGCGGAAAAAGACCTGGTCGCCAGCCAGCAACTCCTGCCCACCCAGTTGGCCGCGTACTATTTGGGCGAAATCGCCCTGGGTAAAGGCCAACGCTCCGCTGCAGCAACCTACTTTCAACAAGCCGCCCAAGGCGGCGGCGAAATCGGCGAAGCCGCCAAGGCGCAACTGGCCAAGCTTCAGGCGCCGTAAATTGGCGTATTGGCAGGCTTCCATGGCGAAGCCTGCCGTTCACTCCCTGTCACAGACCCGCTCCCGCTCCACCGCCCGCCGCTCGCATTCGCGCTGCACGTTGTCGCACACCATGATCTCCGGATAGGTTTCGGGCCGTTGTTGCCGGCACTGGCGGTGTTGCTGGCGCAGCTCCTCATCCGGCAATTGTTCCAGCGGGTAATCACTACAGCCCACCAGCCCGGCAGTAGCAGCGAGCCAGAAGAGCGTCAGGCACGTTTGATACATAGTGATGTTTCCAGTAAGTCGCGCGGGCGTAACGGGGTTTTAACGTTATAATGCGCCCCATTTCCCGACAATGACAATAATGGGGCACCGGATTGCTATGGATTCCATTCACACGACCACTCCCTGGCCCCAGCGCCTGCTTGATCTGCTCGACGGTATCACCCGGTTTATCGGCCGCAGTATTGCCTGGCTTACGGTGATCATGGTGATCGCTACCTGTATCGTGGTGATCTTGCGGCGCGGCTTTGATGTGGGCTCCATTGCCCTGCAAGAGTCAGTTACCTATATGCATGCGGCGGTCTTTCTGCTCGCCGCTGGCTATACCCTCCAACGCGGCGGCCATGTGCGGGTGGATATCCTGTACCGCCGGTTTACGGCGCGCCGCAAAGCCTGGGTCGACAGCCTTGGCTGTCTGATATTCCTGCTGCCACTGGCCGTCTTCACCGGATTTGTCAGCTGGGACTTCGTGCTCAGCTCCTGGGCGATCCGCGAAGGCTCCACCGATTCCGGCGGCGTGGGCGCGGTGTATCTGCTCAAGTCGCTGATTCCTTTGATGGCTATCACCCTCAGCCTGCAAGCCATCGCCGAGTTACTGCGCAACCTGTTGCTGTTGATGGGCGTTACGCCACCGGCACCGCAGGAGGAAGCAAGCCAATGATGCTGGTGGAATTTATCCCGTTATTGATGTTTGCAGCCGTTTGCGTGGCCCTGATGCTGGGTTATCCGGTGGCCTTTACCCTGGCGGGTGTCGCCCTGCTGTTTGCCGGTGTCGGTATCGTGACCGGTTATTTTGATCCCAGTTGGTTGCGCACCTTTCCCGCTCGCCTGTTCGGCATTATGACCAATTACACCCTGGTGGCTGTGCCCCTGTTTGTCTTCATGGGGGTGATGCTGGAAAAGTCGCGGCTCGCGGAAGAGCTGTTGGAGAATATGACCAAAGCCTGCGGCAGGCTGCCGGGCGGCCTGGGGATTTCTGTGGTCGTGGTGGGCGCGTTACTCGCCGCCAGCACCGGTATTGTCGGCGCAACGGTCGTGACCATGGGGTTATTATCCCTGCCCACCATGCTCAAGCGGGGTTACTCGCCGGCGTTTGCGACGGGCACCATCTGTGCCACCGGCACCCTGGGACAAATCATTCCGCCATCCATCGCACTGGTTTTGCTGGGTGATGTTCTGTCCAGCGCTTACCAACAGGCGCAACTCAATCAGGGCATCTTTAACCCGCGCACCATTTCGGTGGGCGATCTGTTTGTGGCCGCCATCGTGCCCGGCGCCTTGCTGGTCATTTTTTATATTGCTTATGTGTTGTTGATGGCGCGCTTCCGGCCGCAGCAAGTACCAACGGTTATTCAAGACGAGCAGGTGCCTTTATGGCGGGTTATTCCCAGCTTGTTGCCGGTGTTGCTGTTGATTGCACTGGTGCTCGGTTCCATCTTGCTGGGGATAGCCACGCCGACTGAGGCCGCCGGGGTCGGCGCCCTGGGTGCCAGCCTGTTGGCGTTGTGGAAACGTCAGCTAAGCTGGCAACGGCTCACCGACGTTGCACGCTCCACAACCGAAGTCAGTGCGATGATCTTTGCGATCCTTATCGGCGCCTCATTGTTTTCATTGGTGTTTCGCGGCTTCGGCGGCGAAGAGCTGGTTCACCAACTCTTTAATCAGTTGCCCGGGGGAACCTTTACCGCTGTACTGATTGTGATGGCGGTCATCTTTATCCTCGGTTTTATCCTCGATTTTATTGAGATCACGTTTGTGGTGGTGCCCATTGTCGGGCCGGTCCTGTTAGCCATGGGGGTTGATCCTATTTGGCTTGGCATCATGATTGCGGTAAATTTGCAGACATCTTTTTTAACACCGCCCTTCGGTTTTGCCTTGTTTTATTTGCGCGGTGTCGCGCCCGCTGAAGTGCGCACGCTGGATATTTATCGTGGCGTCATGCCCTTTATTTTGTTGCAGGTGTTATTGTTGTGCGCACTGGCATTGTGGCCGGCACTGGTCACCTGGTTGCCGGATTATCTTTGAAGTGCAAGCCGCCCGGGATAGAGCATGTGCTGCCCACTGTGTTGTTAAATATTTGATTGACGGAAATTTTCTATGGCCCTGCATCACCTCGATGAAGAACCTACACCAACCGGCACCCTGACATTACAAACCCTGTCCATGCCTGCCGACACCAATCCTTATGGCGACATCTTCGGTGGCTGGTTGATGTCACAGATGGATCTCGCCGGGGCGATCCTGGCGCAGGAAGTAGCCAAAGGTCGAGTCACTACCGTTGCCGTGGGCAGTATGGTTTTTTTGCGGCCGGTACCGGTGGGGGCGACGGTCAGCTGCTACGCGTCCGCGCAAGAGATTGGACGCACCTCGATCCGTACGATGATTGAAGTCTGGATTAAAGTCTGCAAAACCGGTGAGGTGGCCAAGGTAACCGAAGGTGAATTTGTTTACGTCGCTATTGATGATAACGGGCGCACCCGACCCGTACCGCGCGACTGATGCGCGCAAACTGCGCAGACGCTCACAGAACCACCCATCGCCTTTTCATTTCTTTAACCGCAGCAAACGCGGCAGCTGCTAGACTGGATCTTACATTTTTCCGTCACCTTGACCTGCCACTATAGGTGATGGAAGAAAGCCCTGATCAATGCTCTCACTTGTCGAGTCACACGTGATGCTAAAAGACGCTACCACTGGATACGGATTACTCACCATCCTTTTGCACTGGGTGTCTGCCCTGCTGATTTTTTTCCTGTTCGGGCTGGGCATCTATATGACCGGCCTGGATTATTATTCGGAGTGGTATCACAAGGGGCCGGCGTTGCACGTCAGCCTCGGGCTAATCCTGTTATTGCTGATGGTTGTGCGCATTGTCTGGCGCCTGGTGAATAAAAAACCCGCTGCATTACCCAATCATTCCCGCACAACCCTGTTCCTCGCCACGCTGGTGAAATATCTACTGTATGGCCTGATTCTTAGCGTGATTGCCAGCGGTTACCTGATCACTACCGCCGAAGGAAAACCGGCCAGCCTGTTCGATATTATTCACTTTCCCGTGATCACCCAACTGGATGCGACTAACGTGGACCGCGCTGGCCTGGTCCATGAACTCCTCGCTTGGGCTATTGTCATAATCGCTGCTTTGCACGCCCTTGCCGCACTGGTGCATCACTTTGTGATCCGCGATCAAACCCTGTTGCGTATGTTAAAACCGATTAAAAAATTGCCGCCTGCCGATGAACAGACATCACCTGGCAATTCCCGGTAATATCAATTTCCTTTCACGTGTTGTTTGGTTCAATCTGGTCCATTTAGGAGAATTAGGATGAAAAAATCACTTGCTGTTTTAGCTTTTGCTGCTGCCGGTCTTGCCAGTTTGCCGGCGCTGGCGGATAAATATGTTATCGACACCAAAGGCGCCCACGCCTCTATCAACTTCAGTATCCAGCATCTGGGTTACAGCTACCTCACCGGTCGCTTCAATAATTTCAGCGGCGATTTTACTTACGACCCCAAAGATGTGGCTGCCAGCACCATCAATGTCACCATCGACACCACCAGCGTTGACAGCAACCATGCCGAACGCGACAAGCATTTGCGCAGCAGCGATTTCCTTAACGTGGAAAAATTTCCCAAGGCAACCTTTGTCAGCAAGAAGATCGTGCCCGATGACGGCGATGAGTTCGATATCATCGGCGACCTGACGCTGAATGGCGTAACCAAAAGCATCACCATTGAAGTCGATAAAGTCGGTGAAGGTAAAGATCCCTGGGGCGGCTATCGCGTTGGCTTTGAAGGTGAAACCGAAATTGCCTTGAAAGATTTCAACATCACCAAAGACCTCGGCCCGGCTTCGCAAACCGTTAAACTGGAATTGCATGTCGAAGGTATCAAGCAGTAAAAGCTATCAAGCAACACGTTATCCGTGGGTTTAAAAATGGGAGGCACAGGCCTCCCGTTTTTTTATGCCAAAGCGCGTGGCAGGTCACATTCGTAGCCATGATCCTCAAGCTTACAGCCTGACATTGAAAGAATCGCGGATCGGCTTGTCTATACCGCTACAGGGTTATCAACGGAGGGATTGTGAGAAAATTTCCAGTGATTGTCGGTACATTGGCCGCCTGCATTGCCTTACAGGTTCACGCCCTGGCGTTCAGCCTCAAGACCGTTCCTTTAACACATCCCGCGAATGGCGACCTGGTATTGCTTTCCAGTGACCCGGAGGCTAACAAATCACCCGCTAGTCACTCACTGGTTGATAATTCCCCGTCTGATAACTCGCTGCCAGATAACTCTCTACCTGATAATCCCCGGATCAATAATCACCTGGCGGTGTCTGGCCATGCGGCCGATGGGCGCTGGCTGTCGGTAATCAACCTGGAAAATTTCAGCGCCCGCACTATTGCCATTCCCATACAAGCACAATTTTTCAGCGCGATGAAACTCAGCGGCCACACAGGGAAGCAATTGGTGTTTCATACCACCGAGGGCGTGAGCCATTATTCGCTGAGCAACAATACCTTATCACCGCTGGTAAAAACCTCATCCATCTATGCACTGGCAGATCAAAAACGCTTGCGCCATACCGATATGGTGGTTGATGTAAATAACGATGGTTTAAGTGATTTGTTGATCGCCGACTTCACCCGTTATCACTTATGGTTGCAAGGCGACGACGGCAGCTTTGCCCATTTTCCCCTGACTGTTGATGCGACAGTGGAAACCTATGAGGAAATTCCGCGCTACTCGCCCCGCAAACCCTACCTTGTGGATATCAACCTTGATGATAAAACCGATATTGTTTTTGCTCGCGATGATCAACTGCTGATCTTTACCCAAGATAAAGATGGCAGCTTTCCTGAACAAGCCAGGGTCTATCGCCCGGGCATGACAATTTCTTCCGACAGCGAAGCCAGCTTGCGCCCGGGCGACGGACGCAATTACGACGGTCTGGTGATCAATCGCTTATTTGATGTGACCGATCTGGATGGCGACGATTTGGCGGACATCATCATCCGCCGCGAAAAGTTTGCCGATGCCCTGGAGCAAAATTACGACTACCTGATTCATTACGGCCGCGCTGGTGACGAGGGTCTTTATTTCGAGGCAAAGCCGGACACACGCATCAATACCCACGGAATACAATTTGAATCTGTATTCGCGGATATCGATGGCGATGGCCGCAAGGATTTTTATACGCCGAGTGTGCATTTTGGCCTGGGCCTGATGGTGCGCGCGCTGATCAGCGGCAACGCCGGGATGGAAGTGCAGTTTTATCGCATGAAACCAGACCGGAGTTTCAACGAAAAACCCGACCACATCCATAAGACCACTGCCAGCATCAGTATCAGTGGTGGCCGTGTTGACCTGCCGCTGTTTCAGTTGGCCGGCCATGTCGATAAAACCTACAAAGACTTATGGGTCGGCGAAAAGCAGCAGCGGCTGATCGTTAATCGCAGCGATGAAAAACAATTATTTGATCGGGAACGCCTGCAATTTAACGTCGCGCTTCCGCGCGATGGTTCCAAAGTGCGGGTGATGGATGTGAATAACGACGGGCAAGATGATCTGGTATTACCCTTTGATGCGCAGGAGAAAAAAGAGCTGCGTAATCAGGTACAGGTTTTGATAGTGAAGTGATTGTATAAGTAATGGAGTCGGATTACGCCGCGCTTGCGGCTAATCCGACCTACGATCAATGCGCTTTTTGTTGCGTTTGCTCACGGACATCGTAATAGGTATGTTCGGATACCTTGTGATACTCGGTGGCCATTTGCAGGAATGCCTGATAGGAATCATAAACTTTTTTGAACATCGGATCCTGTGCCGCCTGCTCAGCGTAGAGCTGCATACTGATGTCGTGCAAGTGTTGTAACACCTCATCCGGCAAGCGCCGAACCTCCACACCTTTCTCTGCCAGCTCTTTTAACGCCGCATTATTACGCGCGGTATAACGGTCCAGCATATCCTGATTCGCCGCACGCGCTGCCACAGTGACAATCGCCTGCAAATCTGTCGGCAGCGACTCAAACGCTTGCTTGTTAACAATCAGCTCCAGGGTAGAACCCGGCTCCTGCCAGCCAGGGTAATAATAATATTTGGCCACCTGATGAAAACCAAACGCCAGATCATTCTCCGGCCCAACCCACTCCGCCGCATCAATCACACCGGTTTGCAACGCGGTATACAACTCACCGCCGGGAATATTCACCGAGGTACCACCCGCCCGATTAAATACATCACCCGCCATGCCGGGAATACGCATCTTTAACCCGCGCAAATCTTCAATGCGATTGATCTCACGATTAAACCAACCCGCCATCTGAATCCCGGTATTACCACCGGCAAACGGGATTAAATTAAACGGCGCATACACCTCACGCCACAATTCCAACCCACCGCCATGATGCAACCAGCCATTCATCTCCTGTGCATTCATACCAAACGGAATCGTCGTAAAAAATTGCGCCGCCGGCGCCTTGCCGCGCCAATAATAAGCCCCCCCGTGCCCCATCTCCACACTGCCCGACGACACCGCATCAAACACCCCCATCGCCGGCACAATCTCATTTGCCCCATACACATGAACCTGCAAACGACCATCACTCATCGCATTAACATACTCGGCAAAGGTTTCAGCCGTAGTCCCCAAACCCGGAAAATTCTTCGGCCAGGTCGTCACCATCCGCCACCGATAACTCGGCTGAACCGCCTTCTCAAACGCCTCCGCACCGGTGGACTTAACCCGGGTTTTTTCCAGCACCAACAGCGAAAATACCAACACCAACGCTGCCACCAGCGCCAGGATCACCAAGGGATACCAATTAACTTTTTGTGGGGATGTTTCAGTCATGATTGTTATTCGTTATTTTAATTGATGGAATTCTTTAGACTCTGATTGACGCATCGGATGATGCAAGTTTGTCATGAAGAGATTCATTTCAAAACCCTCAATTCACGGATGAATTGAGGGAGCCACAGGGATGTGTTCATGCGTTTTCGAAACATATAACCGCATGAAAAACGGGTTGCAAAGCACAACTCCCAGCAAGCTCTATATCGCCGCCAAATTAGCATACTGCATCATCAACCACTTACTCCCTTCATTATCAAAATTCACCTGCACCCGCGCCCCCGCACCCTGGCCCTCAAAATGCAAAATCACACCCTCGCCAAAAATCGCATGCTGCACCCGCTGGCCCAAATGAAAACCCGTCCCCTCACCACTATCACTCAAACGCGCCGCATTACCACCATTACGCTGATAACTCACCGGCCGCGTCACCGCCGTCTTCAAACGCACTTCCTGAATACACTTGCTCGGAATTTCTTTCACAAACCGCGACACCGCATTAAATGTCTCGTTACCGTAAAGGCGCCGGGTTTCCGCATAACTGATGTACAGTTTTTCCATCGCCCGCGTAATACCCACGTAACACAAGCGACGTTCTTCTTCCAAACGGTCGGGATCATCCGCCGACATTTTATGGGGAAACAAACCTTCCTCCACACCGGCCATAAACACCAACGGAAACTCCAGACCTTTTGCCGAGTGCAGCGTCATCATCTGCACCGCATCTTCAAATTCGTCTGCCTGGGTTTCACCGGCATCCAGTGCGGCCGTATCGAGAAACTGTTGCAGCGCTGACATTTCATCTTCTTCATCCACATCGAACACGCGACAGGCGTTAACCAATTCCTGCAGGTTTTCGCCCCGCGCCTGGCCTTTCTCACCCTTTTCACTTTGATGGAAATCCAGCAGGCCAGTGTCTTCAATAACCTGTCGGGCAATCTGATCCAGCGTCGGCACATCACCATGGATATCAATTTCATTCGCGTCGTGAGCGAGTTTGCTGACCAGCGTAATAAAGGTTTGCACCGCATTGCCAGCACGCGCGGTTAACACGCGATTGGCAATCATCATTTCAGCGGCGCGCCACAGTGAGCAGCCATTCTCCCGCGCGAACTGGCGAATATCATCCACGGTTTTACCGCCGATACCGCGCGTCGGCGTATTGATGACCCGCTCGAACGCCGCATCATCGTGCGGATTGTTGATCAAACGCATATAGGCCACAGCGTTTTTAATTTCCAGCCGATCATAGAATCGCTGGCCGCCGTAGATGCGATAGGCAATGCCTTCACGCAGCAAGGCTTCTTCCAATACGCGCGACTGGGCGTTGGAACGATACAAAATCGCGCAGGCATTTTTATTATTGCCCTGGCGAACCCATTCCTGGATGCGTTCCACAATAAACCGCGCTTCATCCTGCTCGTTGTATGCCGCATACAGCGAAATCGGCTCGCCCTCGGCGCCCTCGGTCCACAACTCTTTGCCGAGGCGACCAAAGTTATGTGCAATCACCGCGTTGGCTGCTTCAAGAATCATGGAGGTGGAACGGTAATTTTGTTCGAGGCGAATGGTTTCCGCGTTACCAAAGTCGTCGGCAAAACTCTGGATATTTTCAATCTTGGCACCGCGCCAACCGTAGATGGACTGATCATCATCACCCACCGCCGTCACATAACATTGTTTGCCGGCCAACACGCGCAACCAGGCGTATTGCACGCTGTTGGTATCCTGGAATTCGTCGACGAGGATAAACGGAAAACGATTGCGGTAATGTTCGAGGATATGCGGTTTGTTCAACCAGAGTTCGTGGGCACGCAACAGCAATTCAGCAAAATCCACCATACCGCCGCGCTGGCAATCTTCTTCGTAGGCGCGATAAATTTGCAGCATGGTGCGCACAAAGGGATCGCCGGTTTCCTGGATATGCTGCGGGCGTAAGCCTTCATCTTTCTGGCCGTTGATGTACCACTGGGCCTGGCGATGGGGCCATTTATTCTCATCGAGATTCAGTGTCTGATACACACGCTTGATCAGGCGCAGTTGATCATCACTGTCGAGGATCTGGAAATTCTGCGGCAGGTTCGCGTCCTGCCAATGGGCTTTCAACAAGCGATGCGCCAAACCGTGAAATGTCCCCACCCACATATTGCGCGTGTTGATGTTCTGGTGGGTTTCGCTGAACAGCTCTTCCAGACGACCGCGCATCTCCCGCGCCGCTTTGTTGGTAAAGGTCACCGCCATAATGGAATAGGGCGATACCCGCTCGACCTGGATCAACCAGGCGATACGATGCACCAGCACCCGCGTCTTGCCACTGCCCGCTCCGGCGAGGATCAGCTGATTGCCAGCCGGTGCCGACACAGCGGCACGTTGGGCATCGTTAAGGTGATTGAGCAGGGGCGAAACATCCATAAGCACGTCTATCGTCGGTGTGGTGAAAAGGGCGGTAGTCTACCGTTTTTCCAGCGCGGATTCAGGGATTCGTCCGATTTTACTGGCTGCATGTACAGTTGGCCACCCCGATCTGACGAATAGGGACAAATACCCCCATTAATAAAATTCACTCAGAATCCTTAGCCTTCCTGCCTGGCGACTTTCGGTCACCTATACTGGGGACTGCCATGCACACCATTCCATAGCACTAGCGAGTACAGCCTAATCTAACAGAGAGGTTATGAATGACAGAGAAGATCGACCCCCAGACTGCGGGATGTGGGGATTGCCGGAACATGCCGCCCCTGCCGTTTGAGTTCACCATGGCGTTTCAGCCTATTGTGGATATCAGCCAACGCAACATTTTTGCCCACGAGGCGTTAGTGCGCGGCATCAACGGCGAGGGCGCTTATGCCATCCTGAGTCAAGTCACAGAGGCCAACCGTTACCAGTTTGACCAATTGTGTCGCATACGCGCTATTGAATTGGCCACGCGTTTGCAGATGCAGTCTTATCTGAGCATCAATTTTCTGCCCAATGCCGTGTATCGACCGCAGGCGTGCATTCGCTCAACATTGGAAGCGGCGCGAAAGAATAATTTCCCGTGTGAGCGAATAATCTTCGAAGTCACCGAATCCGAACCCATCCGCGACCCCGACCATTTGGCCAATATTTTTTCCGAATATCGCAACCAGGGCTTCGTTACCGCCATTGATGATTTCGGCGCAGGTCATGCGGGCTTGAATCTGCTGGCCGAGTTCCAGCCGCACATCATCAAGCTGGACATGGACTTAATCCGCAACCTCGATAGCAATCGCGTTCGTCAATCTATTGTGAAAGGCGTGGTGAGTACCGCGCTGGAGCTGGATATCACCATCATCGCGGAAGGTGTGGAAACCCGCGCAGAGCTGGATACCCTGCGCGCGATGGGCGTTAATCTTTTCCAAGGTTATTTGTTTGCTAAACCGGCTGTTGAACACTTACCGCCGGTTGATTTCGGCCTATTGGACTGAGCCTGTTAATCAAACCAGGCGCGCACTGCATCCGGTAGCGGCATGGATTTTCCTGTCTTGCCGTCAACCCAGACAACCTTGGAAAAGCTGTCGGCTACCGGATTGTCAGGGTCAGCCGAGGTGTAGATCTTGTAATCCACCATAAAACTGGAACGGCCCGGATCGGAGATATAGCAATCGATGCGCAAGGTTTCCGGGTGAAATACCGGCCGGTAAAAGGTGCAACCGATCTTCACCACCACCGGGTAGGAATCGCCACCGATGGGGATGCCTTTGCTCATCATCCACTGGAAGCGTGCTTCCTCTATGTAGCGCAGGTACAGGGTGTTATTGACGTGCCCGAAGGCATCCATATCGCCCCAACGGACCGGAATCTGGCAGGAAAAAAAGGGCTTTTCGGCGTTTAACTCTGACATAGACACTACTCCTGAGTTGTCTTTACCGGCGGATGATATGCGCGATCACTTCGCCGTGAAGCTGACTTCCAACATCCCGAGGTCGGTGTAGTAGACCTTGATGTTGGTGTTCAATGGCACCTCTATAACACCGGCGTAAGAACCGGTGATGACCGCTTGCCCCGCCACAATACCTTGGCCCCGACTGCGCAGGAATTCCGCCAGCCAGTACAGCGGCGCCCGCGGATGGGTATTGGGATGGCGACCGGCGTGCTCGCTGGTCTCGCCGTTGGCATATTCGATATGGATTTGAATCTCGCTGGCCTGCCTGGATTTCTCCGCACTCACCTCCGGACCGATAAACAGCCCCTGATTGACCAGGCCGTCAGCCAGCATCTCCGGGAACGCGGCGCTGGCCGGGTCTTCGTAGCGGCTGTTGATTAATTCCAATGCCAGATGGGTACGCGCGATGGCGGCATCTACATCGGCGGGCGTATAGGGTTCAGCGCGCGGCGGCAGGTCTTTACCGAAGAAGAACGCCAGTTCCGGCTCAATGCGCGCACGATCACCCTTGGGCCAGATCGCGACCGGCGGAATACTGTTGATGGTTGAGGTGTAGATGGGGCCGACCACCAGCTTGTCCGGTGGCGGCTGCAGGCACTTCCAGGCGCCGACGGAATCGTCCTGGCTTTCGCACCAGAGGTCGGTTACCGCCGCCTGGATGGCCAGCGCGGCCTCGATATCCGCCGGGCGGCAAGGCTCAGGCAAACGCGGCCCTGCCTCTCCGGTCAGGCGGCGCGCGACAAGGATCTTGGCCGCAGCAACAGCGGCACTTGCATGTTCAGACATAGGAATTTCTCATCGAAGATGTAACGCTGCTCTCACACAGCGAGGTGCTGAGAGTTTACCCGCAAGCGGGCTGCGGGTCATAGTCGATGAAAGGGTTTTGTCTCATCCCGCACTGATGCCTCCCTGGCCGGGAGGAGGGTTTAGCGACGTCGATCAGTGCGGGGTGAGCTGTAAAGCAATATGTTTTAACTCGTCTTCAGATTCGATGATGTTGGTAACAGTGGTGCGCGCCTTTTCAGGGTCCAGGTGTAACGCTTCAAAGATGTCCTCGGGAATCTCCAGTTTGGGGCCGCGACCAATGTTGTGCTGGTACAGCAAACGCTGGGCGACGAAGATCAGCTTGGCGTATTCATGGTGTTCGCCGCTGTAACCGGGGTTGCTCTGGTGACGCAAGGCGATGACAACTTCCTCCGGCATCGACCACAGCGACATCAAGGCGCTGGCGATCTGCTCGCGGGTGACGCCGATCAGATGCCGTTCAATGGCTTGATGGGTGGTGTGTGGATTGGCATCCGCCATCTCGCAATAGGCGCGGAAATGCGGTGGAAACACCTCTGCCAGAATCAGGAAGCCAAAGTTGTGCAACAGCCCGCACAGGTAAGCCATGCCGAAGCTGGGGCGATGATCGCGGGGAATTGCGGTTACCAGCCCTTCAATAGTGGCGGCCATATAGACCGATTGCTGCCAGTAAGGCAGTGAACCGTGAGGCCCGTCTTTTGGAATGTGGAGGCTGCGGCCAAGTGCCAGACCCAGGGCCAGGTTGAGCACCATATCAAAGCCGAGTACCCGCACGATGGCATCATGGATGGATTTAATCTTGCCGGGCGCCGAGTAGTACGGCGAGGCCGCCCAACTGACCACCTGGGCGGCGAGGCTGGGATCAGTCTCTACAATCTGCGCCAGGTCGCTGACATCGGCGTTGGGGTTTACGCGCAATTGGATAATGCGCTGGGCAGTATCCGACAAGGGGGGTAATTCCAGGGTTTCTTCCAGGCGTTGCTTGATGCGCAACTGGGTGAAATTACGCACGGCGCCGAGGATCAGGTCGGTATCACTGGCACTGAGGTTTTCCGCCTCCAGCGGTGTCAGGGGAACCGCAATATCACAGATGATCGCGTCTTCCAGTACATGCTGAAACGCCGCGCGGTTCAGGTGCAGCAACTGCTCTTCGTTACCGGAATCCAGCAAGATCTCGTCGCGATCCAGCAGGCTTTTATCCACCAGGGTCAACAGGCCGGCCAGTTTGGGCAGCGCCGGTACGGATTGCACCGCATGGGTCTGGCAGAACTTGGCCAGTTCTTCCGGGCTGGTGGCATGCAGCTCGCGGCTCAGGTGGCGATTGACCGCCTTGAGGTCGAGCAGGCTGTCCGCCGCAATGATGACCTGGATACGCCCTTTGGCATCCTGCAGGATAACCGACTTCGCGGCCCCCATATTGCGCAGGTGCTGGTCGTGCCACAGGCGGTTGTTGTTCGCATCGACGGGGGTAGCGGCGATATCGTAGTGAATATTCTGATCATTCAATAATGATTGAACACTCGTCGGGACTGTCACGGCCTACTCCTTCTTTGATGTCGGCTTTCATTATTGTACAAACGGTTGATTGACCAGCTCAAAGTGCGCGTGGGCTGCGTCCAAAGCATTCGGACACCGGGTTTATCCAGTTTAGCCCAATCCATCACACAAGATGGCGCCAGATTCAGCAACGCATCTTTCAGGCTGTGCGATTTTTCACAGACACAGCCTTGGAAGCATAGGTCAGCTTTATTAAACATGAAGGTATTCCTGATTGTTGCCCAGCCAGCGTTGCACGATTTCGTGACACAGTTCCGGATATTCTTCCATCAGCACCTGGGCGGCGTCTTTCACCTCGGGTAGTAAATGCGCATCGCGCTGGAGATCGGCAATCTTGAACTGCATATCCCCGGTCTGGCGGGTACCCAACACCTCGCCAGCACCGCGCAGCTGTAAATCTTCTTCGGCGATAACAAAGCCATCGTTGGTTTCACGCATCACCCGCAGGCGCTCGCGGCTGAGGCGGGACAGTGGTGAACCGTACAAGAGCACGCAGTGGCTGGCGGTGGCGCCGCGCCCTACGCGACCGCGCAGTTGATGGAGCTGGGCCAGGCCGAGGCGCTCCGGGTTCTCAATAATCATCAGGCTGGCGTTGGGGACATCCACGCCCACCTCAATGACCGTAGTCGCCACCAGCAGATCGACGTCACCGGCCTTGAACGCCGTCATGACCTGATCTTTTTCCGCCGGTTTGAGTCGGCCATGGATCAGGGCAATACGCAGATGGGGCAGGGACTCCGCCAGGCTTTCCGCCGTGACCTGGGCCGCTTGGGCCGCGAGGGTTTCTGATTCTTCGATCAGCGTGCACACCCAATAAGCCTGCCGCCCCTGCTCGCACGCGAGGCGCACCCGCTCAATCACCTCTTCACGGCGCTGATCGCTGATAACAACCGTGGTCACCGGTGTGCGGCCCGGCGGCAGCTCGTCGATCACCGAGCAATCCAGATCCGCATAGGCACTCATCGCCAGAGTGCGCGGAATAGGTGTGGCGGTCATGATCAATTGATGCGGCCGCAAATGGCCGGCTGCACCTTTTTCCCGTAACGATAGGCGCTGATGAACGCCAAATCGATGCTGTTCGTCGATGACGATCAACCCTAACTCAGCAAATTCCACACCCTCCTGAAACAGCGCATGAGTACCCACAATGACACGGGCGGCGCCTGTACGAATCGCGTCCAGCTGTTCGCGCCGTTCGCTGACTTTAAGGCGCCCGGTCAACCAGCCTACCTGGATACCCAGGGGTTCCAGCCAACGGCCGAAGTTGAGCCGGTGTTGCTCCGCCAGGATCTCCGTGGGGGCCATGATGGCGGCCTGCATACCGCTGGCGACGGCAATCAGGGAAGCCAGCGCCGCGACCACCGTCTTGCCAGAGCCGACATCGCCCTGCACCAGGCGCAACATGGGCAAGGGCCTGGCCATGTCTGTCGCGATCTCCTCCATCACCCGCTCCTGGGCAGCGGTTAACTGAAACCCCAAGTGCGCTCGAAAAGCCCGTTGCAACTCGGGCCCGGGGTGTAACGCCAGGGCGCCATCGGCCTGAGCCTGGCGACGCAAAAGTAGCAAGCTCAGGTGGTGGGCAAGCAGCTCTTCAAACGCCAACCGTCGCTGGTAGGGGTGTTCACCTTCCTGCAATTGGCGGACATCCACACCCTGGGGTGGTTGATGCAGAAACCGCAGGGCATCTGCTAGGGGAATCTGGCCCAGGCGGCGGCGCAAGGCATCGGGTAGCAGTTCTTTTAACGCATGGGTATCCAGCCAGGTCAGCGCCTGGGCGGCCAAGCTGCGCAGGCGCGGCTGGGTCAAGCCTTCAGTGGCGGGATAAACCGGCGTCAGGTGTTGTTGCAGAGGTAAAGGCTGGGCTTCATCGAGCAGCTCGTATTCCGGGTGGTAAATCTCGAGCCCCGCCGCACCGCGCCGGGTTTCACCGAAAATGCGCAGACGAGTGCCGGTAAGGAGGCGTTGCTTCTGGGCATTGGAAAAATGATAGAAACGCAAAGAAAGGGTGCCGGTACCGTCCTGCACGCGACACACCAGACTGCGGCGTCGCCCCATCACCACGTCACACGCGCGGATTTCCCCCTCGATGACAACGTTCAGATTCGGTTGCAAGGCACCGATGGGCGTAACCCGGGTACGATCCATGTAGCGTAAAGGGAGGTGAAACAGCAGATCTTGCAGGGAAACGATGCCGATCTTCGCCAACTTGGCTGCCAGAGTCGCACCGACACCCTTGAGCGAGGTAACGGCTATGCGATCCAGATCCGGCGGTGCTGCCACGGCTTCATTACGACTGGCCATCATGCTCCTGACGGGAGTCGCTGATGGCTTTACGCAACGCATCAATGGCTTTGTGACGGGGGAAGCTGGCGCGCCAGGCGAGAGCAACCGTGCGGCTGGGCGCGGGCTCGGTAAATGGCCGCGTCACCAGCACATTGGGGGTGTAATGCGAGGTGGACGCCGCTGACGCGGGCAGGATAGTGATCCCCAAGCCGGACGCGACCATATGGCGCAGGGTCTCCAGCGAGCTGCCCTCGGCAGCGGTGCGGATACGGCCTGAGTTATCTTCCAGGGAGGGTTGCAGGTTGGGGCAAGTGGCCAGGACCTGATCGCGAAAACAATGGCCTTCGCCCAGTAGCAAAATATTCTGGTCATCCAGATCGCGCGGATTGATAGCGGACTTGGCCGCCAACGGATGGTCATGGGGCATGAGCACCACAAAAGGCTCATCAAACAGCGCCTGGGTTACCACATCCGGTTCGGTAAAAGGCAGCGCCACGATGATGACATCCAGCTCACCGTTGCGCAGCTTCTTGCGCAAGGTAGCGGTGTAGCCCTCTTCCACATACAGCGGCATCTTGCTCGCCAGTTTTTGCAGATGGGGGATAAACAACGGCAATAGATAAGGTCCGATGGTGAAGATGGCACCCACCGCGAGGGGGCTGCTGAGTTGGTCTTTCCCCGCATCAGCGATATCCTTGATGGCCGCTGTCTGCTCCAGCACCAGATTCGCCTGGGCCACAATCTGCTCACCCAGCGGTGTCGCCTGCACACGGGACTTGGTGCGCTCAAACAGCGCCACACCCAATTCATCCTCCAGTTTTTTAACGGCAATACTCAGGGTGGGCTGACTGACGAAGCAGCGATCCGCTGCCCGCCCGAAATGTTGCTCCTGCGCCAAGGTAACGATGTAGCGCAATTCGGTGAGTGTCATGATGCAATGCCTTCTGATGGTACGGGACGAATGCCCCTGCGGGCCTGTTATAGTGAGCAAGTGTGCCCTGTTATACGGAGTTAAGCAAAGGTGAATAGCGAAAAACTATTACCACTTTCAGTACTGATCCTCGGGTGCGGCGATCTCGGGCAACGGCTGGCTGCCCGGCTGCCGGAAGGCCAGTATCGGGTTGTCGGCGTTCGGCGTTCCCCCGCCGTCGACACGCCGTCAATAACCTATCGCCAGTGCGACCTCAGCCAGCCTGACGCATTGCGTCCGCTATTGACGGAACCGGTGGATGTCATCGTTATCACCATGACGCCTGATGAACGCAGTGACGCTGGCTATCGCCGCGCTTATGTCGATACTTGCAGGCATCTGGTCGCAAACCTCAAATCCTGGCACCAGACACCCCGCTTGCTAGTGTTCGTTTCCAGCACTGGCGTTTACGGACAACAGGATGGCAGTTGGGTGGATGAGACCTCCCCCACCGAACCCGACAGTTTCAGCGGCCAGCGGCTGCTGGAGGCAGAGGCCATCATCAGGGAGAGTGATTTTCCCCACTGCATCGTGCGCTTCAGCGGTATTTATGGCCCCGGGCGAACCCGCCTGATTGAACAGGTGCGCCAGGGCCGGGCGGTATTGTCGGCGGCCTTCACCAACCGCATCCATGCGGATGATTGCGCTGGCGTCCTGGCGCACCTGATCGACAAGGCCCGTCGCGGCCTGGAGCAGGACTCACTGTACCTGGCCACCGACAGCACACCGGCGCCCATGGCGGAAGTCGTCAACTGGCTGGCAATGCAATTAAAAGTAGACCGCGCCGTCTTTGCGCCGGACCGGATCGACAGCGAACGCGGCAATAAACGCTGTGCCAATCAGCGACTACTGGAGAGCGGCTATCGCTTGCGCTATCCCGGTTACCAACAGGGCTATGCTGCGTTGCTTGGCTTGCCAGACACCGCCGCCAATGTGCCCTGATACTCTACCGGCATTTGCAGAGACAACTGCTACACTTGAATCAATGTGCGACGGCCTGCACATGTTATTTCCCTGGAATTCTGGATACATCACACGTCGATGCTGCCAACAATAAGTCGCTACGCCCGCGAAAATCCTATCGCGACCCGCCTGCTCGGGCTGATTATTCTCAGCAGCTCGCTGATCACACTGATCACGATTTTATTGCAGCTGTACAGCAGTTTTCACGACGATATCTCTTCATTGGAAAAACGCCTTGACCAGGTGCGTATCAGCACCCTTGCCAGCATCACAAAAAGCTTGTGGGGCTTCGACCAGGAACAATTAAATATCCAGATCAACAGCGTGCTGGATGTGCAGGATGTGGTGCAGGTCAGTGTTATCTGGCACGACTGGAATAATACCGAGCAAACCCTGGTCGCCAGCACCCAACGCTACAGCCAGGAAGATATCGACAACAAACCCAATCAGTTTCTCGTCAAAAGTTATCCGCTCACTTATGAAGATGCCAGCACGCCGCAACAACAGCTGGGCACCCTGATCATCACCGCCAGCCTGTCGAGCATCTACGACAAGTTATGGGAACGGGCCATGTTTATTGCCAGCGTGCAGGGGGCCAAAACCCTGCTGGTGTCGCTGTTTATTCTGTGGCTGGTACACACCTTGTTGACCCGCCATATGGACACCATCGCGCAGTACGCGCGGCAATTGAATCTCGATAATCTCACCACCCCCCTGAGACTCAAACGGATGAAGGGGGATCAACATGAAGATGAATTGGACAATGTGGTCAATGCCATCAACCACATGCGCGAGACCTTGCTGGAAGATATCGAACAACGCCACGCGATTGAGTTGGCCTTGCTGTCCGAGAAAGCCGAAAAACTGGAAACCCGGCGGTTAAAAAATGCTGCTGAAGATGCAAGCCGGGCGAAGAGCCAATTCCTCGCCACCATGAGCCACGAAATCCGCACACCGATGAACGGTGTCATCGGTATGCTGGAAATGCTGCGAGATACGCCATTGAATGACGCCCAAAAACATTACGTCGACGTTATTCACCGCTCCGGCGAAACCTTGCTGGAAATCATTAATGACATCCTCGATTACTCGAAGATTGAAGCAGGCAAGATGCAACTGGAAGTCGCTATCTTTGATCTGGAAGATTTGATTGAGGATTGTATTCAATTGTTTGGCGCGACAGCCAATAAACGCCGCATTGAATTACTCGGCGGCGTCGACCCGGGCACACCATTATTATTAAAAGGTGATCCAACCCGCTTGCGCCAGGTCATCATCAACTTGCTCGGCAACGCCTTTAAATTTACCAGCGAAGGTTTTATCTCGCTTGAGGTCAAACTCGCACCGGACAGCACACCAGAGCAACCCCTGCTGTATTTTGCCGTGCAGGACAGCGGTATTGGTATTGATGCCACCGCTTATCCGATGTTGTTTGACTCGTTTAATCAAGCCGATACGTCAACGACGCGCAAATACGGTGGCACCGGCCTGGGGCTTGCGATCTGTAAAAGCTTGGCTGAATTAATGGGAGGAACTATCGGGGTAGAAAGCACCAAAGGCCGGGGCTCTACCTTCTGGTTTACCGCACGCTTTTTACCGGCGGACATTAAATCACTGGCGCCGCATCACGATCCTGCTATTGATAATTTGCTGCACAATCGAAAATTATTATTGGTGGACGGCAGCACCAAGCAACGTCAATTTCTTACCAAGCACGGCGATCATTGGGGCCTTGTTTTACAAGAAGGCCGCTCAAACGATAACGCGCTATCGATGCTGCAAGAGGCCGCCTGGCGACATGAACCGTTTGATTTTGTCGCTATTGATTACCATCCCGGCGAAACCAGTTTTGCCATGGTGGCGCTGATGCGCCAGGACCCCGTACTGAAAGACACTCCCGTCATTCTGCTCAGCAATGTTGATGTCCCCCAATATCACGATCAGCAACTCAGAATTCGTAGCGTCTTGCGCAAACCGGTATCCGCCAAGACGATTAAACTTGAACTCGCTGCCATACTCGGCGTTGCTATCGCGCCGCTTTCACCGCAAAAACAGGCAGCGCAAAATTATCAATTATTTTCTCACTTGCGTGTGTTGGTCGCCGAAGACAATGCCGTCAACCGCATGGTAATCAAAGGTTTGCTGGGCAAATTGCACATTGAACCGGAGCTGGTGGAAAACGGCGTTGCCGCATTTAACGCCGTGCGCGAAACGGCGACGCCCTATGATTTAATCCTGATGGATTGCGAGATGCCGGAGATGGACGGTTTCGAAGCCACACGCAGTATTCGTGAGTATGAACGCAGCCATAACATGCCCGCCACACCGATTGTGGCACTCACTGCACATGCGCTGCAGGAGCATCGCGAGGCCGTATTTGCCTCAGGCATGAACCACTACCTGTCCAAGCCCATCACCCTGGATAGCCTCTATACCACCTTTGAAAAAACCGGGCTGATGAAAACCCCGGACAAAAATTTGCGCTAACAAAAGCACGGATAGCTTGTCAGTAATACAAGTGCCCGGCACTGCCCGAATCACTCCCTGAGCAGGGCCGACACATAACATCGCCATTGCGTTGTTTTATGGCTGCCATTGTTTTTTGCCCCTTGCCTGCCCGCATGGCAATCCTTATTATGCGTCAAACACTTTGTGGTCAGCGAGCCACCACCAACCGCCGAACAGGCTTGGAGATTGTTAGATATGAGTAGTGATGCCATCGTTCATGTGACTGACGCCAGCTTTGCTGACGAAGTCCTCAATGCCAAAACCCCTGTGCTGGTAGATTTTTGGGCGGCCTGGTGCGGACCCTGTAAGATGATCGCGCCGATCCTTGACGATCTGGCCGGCCAATACGAAGGCAAGCTCAAGATCGCCAAAGTGGATGTAGATGCCAACAAGGAAACCCCCGGAAAATTCAACATTCGCGGTATTCCTACCTTGATTATCTTCAAGGACGGCAATGTCGAAGCGACCAAAGTCGGCGCCTTATCCCGCACCCAATTGATCGACTTTATCGACAGCGTTGTGTAATCCCGTCGGGCTGGCAGTATCATTGCCGGCCCGATTTATTGACACTGTGTTAAATTTGCACTTTACACTGATGAAAATTTGCCGCTATACTCGGCACATCCAATGTTTGTTCCTCCCTGATTTCAGCTACTCTCATCAACAACAGCCAAATCACTGAGCAATATAGAAACGGACAAGCATAAGACTCCTGTGTTATCTGCCCCAGCATAAATCCTGGCCTCAGGGCCCTCCCAGCGCCTGATTATCTGAGCAGTAATTATCGAGTTGAGATCCATCGTCTGCGGACTATAAGAGCAAGACCGCGCGATAGAACAACACCCCAACACCCTGATTAAATCAAATCCTGCAATAACTTCTACTAACCCAACTTACTATTCACAACCAAAGTCCTAGTGTATGAACCTTACTGATCTAAAAACAAAACCTGTCGAAGAACTGATTAACATTGCCACCGAAATGGGCCTCGAAAGTATGGCCCGCTCACGCAAGCAGGATATTATCTTCAATATCCTCAAACGACATGCCAAGGGCGGGGAGGATATTTACGGCGATGGCGTGTTGGAAATTCTGGTGGATGGTTTTGGTTTCCTACGTTCAGCAGACAGTTCCTACCTCGCAGGCCCCGACGACATTTACGTTTCACCCAGCCAGATTCGCCGCTTCAACCTCCGCACTGGCGACACTATTTCCGGCAAGATTCGCCCCCCAAAAGAAGGTGAACGTTATTTTGCCCTGTTGAAAGTTAATGAAATTAACTTTGATAAACCCGAAAGTTCACGCAACAAAATCCTCTTTGAAAACCTCACACCGCTTTTCCCTAACGAGCGCCTGTTACTTGAAGCCGGCAACGGTTCTACCGAAGATCTCACCGGCCGTATCATCGATTTGATTGCGCCTATTGGCAAAGGCCAGCGCGGCTTGATCGTAGCGCCACCGAAAGCCGGTAAAACCATCATGATGCAAAATATTGCGCAAGCGATTACGCGCAATAATCCCGAGTGTCACCTGATCGTTCTGTTGATCGACGAGCGTCCGGAAGAAGTAACGGAGATGCAGCGTTCGGTGCGCGGTGAAGTAGTGGCGTCGACCTTCGACGAACCGCCTGCACGTCACGTACAGGTTGCTGATATGGTTATCGAGCGCGCCAAGCGCCTCGTTGAACACAAAAAAGATGTCATCATTTTGCTCGACTCTATCACGCGTCTGGCACGCGCTTACAACACCGTCATTCCCTCATCAGGCAAGGTATTAACCGGTGGTGTGGATGCTCACGCACTGGAACGCCCCAAGCGTTTCTTTGGTGCCGCGCGTAACATCGAAGAAGGCGGCAGCTTGAGTATTATCGCTACCGCACTGGTCGATACCGGCTCGAAGATGGACGAAGTGATTTACGAAGAATTTAAAGGTACCGGTAACCTGGAATTGCACCTGGACCGTAAAATTGCCGAAAAGCGTATTTACCCGGCCATCAACGTGCGTCGTTCCGGCACCCGTCGCGAAGAGCTGTTGATGAAAGAAGATGAACTGCAACGCGCGTGGATTTTGCGTCGTTTGTTGAACGATATGGAAGATGTCGCGGCAACAGAATTCCTGGTGGATAAACTGAAGGATTTCAAAACCAACGACGAATTCTTCCTGTCGATGAAACGCAAGTAAGCGCCGCAGGTCACTCAACAATAGTTAAACAGCATGTGCAGATCGGCGATTAACCTGGGAATCCATGAAATATAAAGATCTTCGTGATTTTATAGCGCTGCTTGAAGCGCGCGGACAACTGAAGCGCATCAAGCAGGAAGTCGATCCTTATCTGGAGATGACCGAGATTTGTGATCGCACCTTGCGCGCTGGCGGTCCCGCCCTGCTGTTTGAAAACCCGAAAGGTTTTTCTATTCCCGTGCTCGGTAATTTATTCGGCACACCGGAGCGTGTAGCGCTGGGCATGGGAGAAGAGTCTGTCACCGCCCTGCGCGATGTCGGGAAATTATTGGCGTTTCTGAAAGAACCTGAACCACCCAAAGGCTTTAAAGACGCCTGGGAAAAGTTGCCCATCTTCAAGCAAGTCTTGAATATGGCTCCCAAGGTTGTGAGCAAAGCGCCGTGCCAGGAGGTGTTGCTGGAAGGCGACGCCGTCAACCTGGATGCAATGCCCATTCAAACCTGTTGGCCCGGCGACGCCGGTCCCCTGGTGACCTGGCCGCTGGTCGTCACCCGCGGGCCGCATAAGGAACGGCAGAATCTCGGCATCTATCGCATGCAGAAGATCGGTAAAAACCGACTGATTATGCGCTGGTTATCCCATCGCGGCGGTGCGCTGGATTTTCGCGAGTGGCAGCAGCAACATCCCGGCAAACCTTTTCCGGTGGCGGTGGCCCTCGGCGCCGACCCGGCCACCATTCTCGGTGCAGTCACACCGGTTCCCGATACCTTGTCTGAATACGCCTTTGCCGGCTTGCTGCGCGGTGATAAAACCGAGGTGGTGAAATGTCTCGGTAATGACCTGCACGTACCTGCATCTGCGGAATTTATCCTCGAAGGTTACATTGCCCCGGATGATATGGCGCCCGAGGGACCCTTTGGCGATCACACCGGCTATTACAATGAAGTGGATCATTTTCCGGTATTCACCGTGGAAAAAATCACCCACCGGCGCGACCCGATTTATCACAGTACCTACACCGGACGCCCGCCGGATGAACCGGCCATTCTCGGCCTCGCACTGAACGAGGTGTTTGTGCCGATCCTGCAAAAACAATTTCCCGAGATCGTGGATTTTTATTTGCCGCCGGAAGGGTGTTCCTATCGCATGGCCGTAGTGACCATGAAGAAACAGTATCCCGGTCATGCCAAGCGGGTCATGATGGGTGTCTGGTCATTTCTGCGGCAATTTATGTACACCAAATTTGTGATCGTCACCGATGACGACGTCAATGCGCGGGACTGGAAGGATGTGATCTGGGCCATGACCACGCGCATGGACCCGGCGCGGGACACGGTAATGGTTGAGAACACGCCAATCGATTATCTCGACTTCGCCTCGCCGGTCTCCGGCCTCGGCTCCAAGATCGGTTTTGATGCCACCAACAAGTGGCCCGGTGAAACTACCCGTGAGTGGGGTACACCGATTGAAATGGACTCGGCAGTTAAAGCCAAAATAGATTCAATTTGGGATGATTTAGGCATTGATTCATAATCTCGACGCTGTGTATATTTCACAGCCAGAAGCCAACCTCACCTTGCTGGCAGTCCTGATTTTTCACTGGAGACACTTGATATGAAAACAACGATGACGCTGATTCTGGCAGCTCTGCTGGGCATGTTTACCTTAACCGGCTGCAATACCGTGGAAGGCTTTGGTAAGGACCTCAAAAAAGCTGGCGGTGAACTCGAAGAAGCTGCTGCTAAATGATTCCTCCGGCTTGTCGGGCCAGCCTCAACAGATAGCTCGACAAGCCAACCCCACCGCTGTGCACCTACCGATCGGTTATCCCCATGAACCTGCTTGAAGAACACCCGATCTCCTGTCCCTACTGTGGTGAAACCTTCACGGTGTTAATCGACTGTTCGTATCCCGAACAATCCTATACCGAAGATTGCCAGGTCTGTTGCCAACCCATGATCCTGGATGTCGTCGTCGATGAGGACGATCAGGTCAACGTGTTCGCCAGACGCGAAGACGAATAAACCTCCCACATCACCACCGTCGGTGTAAAAATCTGCCAGTCTTTTTGCGGCATCCATAATTCCTGTAACTCGCGCTGTTTTATCGCGCGGATGGTGGTATAAACAGTCGTCATCTATCGTCACTATTCCTGATTAGAGGGGACTTATCATGGGCATGATCAAAGAGTTCAAAGAATTTGCAGTGAAAGGCAATGTTGTCGACATGGCTGTGGGTATTATCATCGGGGCGGCATTCGGCAAGATCGTCACCTCGGTTGTGGGCGACGTCATCATGCCGCCTATCGGCCTGCTGATCGGCGGCGTAGACTTCAGTGATCTGGCGATCGTGTTAAAGGAAGCCACGGCTGAAGCACCGGCAGTCACCATCGGCTACGGCAAATTCATCCAGACCGTACTCGACTTCACCATCGTAGCCTTCGCCATCTTTATGGTAGTTAAAGGTATCAATCGCCTGAAACGCAAAGAGGAAGCTGCACCGACCCCGCCCGCCAATCCGGCACCGAGCAAGGAAGAATTATTGCTGACCGAAATTCGCGATTTACTGCGCGAGAAGAAATAATCCACAAGCTTTTTGTACCGGAGGCACCTATGGCGGAAACAATTAAAACGCAAGTCGTGGTATTGGGCAGCGGCCCCGGCGGTTATTCAGCAGCGTTTCGTGCAGCGGATCTGGGCCTTGAAGTCACTCTCGTAGAGCAATACACCGCACTGGGCGGGGTTTGCTTGAATGTGGGCTGTATTCCTTCCAAGGCCTTGCTTCATGTGGCTCAGGTTATCCATGAAGCTGAGCATGCCCGGGATATCGGTGTGACATTCGCGCCGCCGAAGCAGGATCTCGACCAGATACGCGCGTTTAAAGACAGCGTGGTCAAGAAGTTAACCCAGGGCGTCAGCGGCATGGCTAAAAGCCGCAAGGTGCAGGTTGTGCAGGGCCGGGGGAGCTTTACCGGCAGCCACCAGCTCAGTGTGACAAATGAAGGGAAAGAAACACTGATTGAGTTTGAGCATGCCATCATCGCTGCTGGCTCCAGGGTGGTGAAGTTACCGTTTATGCCGGACGACCCGCGCGTGTGGGATTCCACCAAAGCGCTGGAATTGTCAGATGTGCCCAAGCGCCTGTTAGTTATCGGTGGAGGCATTATCGGGTTGGAGATGGGCACGGTGTATCAGGCATTGGGCAGTAAAGTCACGGTAGTTGAGTTCGCTGATCAATTAATTCCCGCAGCCGACAAAGATTTGATCTCAGTGTATAGCCGTTACAACAAGGAACGCTTCGAGGTGCTGCTATCCACTAAAGTGGACGCTGTTGAAGCAGAGAAATCCGGCTTAAAAGTCAGTTTTTCCGGCGCCAATGCCCCGGCGGAAGCGCGCGAGTTTGATGCTGTGCTGGTGGCCGTCGGCCGCACGCCCAATGGCAAACTGATCGGCGCCGACAAGGCGGGGGTGCAGGTCGATGAGCGCGGCTTTATTCCCGTCAACAATACCCAGCAAACCAATGTGCCGCATATCTTTGCCATCGGCGATATCGTGGGACAGCCCATGCTGGCCCATAAGGCGAGCCATGAGGGGCATGTGGCAGCCGACGTTATCGCAGGTCACAAACGGATCTTTAATCCGCGGGTGATTCCTTCTATCGCTTACACCGATCCTGAAATCGCCTGGACAGGGTTGACGGAAAAAGAAGCTAAAGCGCAAGGCATTCAATACAAAACCGCCGTTTATCCCTGGAGCGCCAGTGGCCGCGCCCTCGGTGCGGCGCGCAGCGAAGGCAAGACCAAGTTGATCTACCACGCGGAATCCGAACAATTGTTGGGTGCAGGGATTGTGGGGATTAATGCGGGCGAGCTGCTGGGTGAATTATCGCTGGCCATCGAATTCGGCGCGAATGTGGAAGACCTGGCGCTAACGATTCATGCACATCCCACGCTGCATGAAAGCGTGGGCCTGGCAGGCGAGCTGGCAGCGGGGACGATCACTGATTTGCCTAACCCGCAAGCCAGGTTGCGTTCGTAAATATCAAGACAGGGACGTCTATCCGTCCGTTTTAATGAGCACCATTTACCGGAAGATGTTTATCCAGGAATGCGTCGATGGCCTGGAAGGTCGCCACCCGATTTTCGTTGCTGCTCAGGTAGTGATCCTCATTAACCAACTCCAGAAAAGTGACCTGCTTACCCGCTTTTTGCAAGGCATCGCGCATTTGCTCACTGTGTTTGATATCCACTTGTCGATCATTGTCCCCGTGTATCAACAACACCGGGATCTTGATCTTGTCCGCATGGTTGACTGGTGAAATCGCGCGCAAACGTTTGTTGTCATTGCCGATCTGTTCATCCACCACGTTGTAGCTTCGCCAGAAGGCGCGATTATCTTTCACCAGATCGAAGACGTTACTAACACCCGCCACACTCACGGCACAGCGATATAAATCCGGTGTTTTGACCGCACCCATCAACGCGGCATATCCGCCGTAGCTCGCGCCCAGGATACAAATAGATCGTGCATCGCTGATGCCCTCCGCAATCAATTTGCGCGCGCCGTCCTCAATATCGTCTTGCATTTCCTGTCCCCAGTTTTTCAGCCCGGCATTGCGAAATGCCAGCCCCTGGCCGGCAGAGCCGCGGAAGTTCATTTGCAACACCGCGTAACCCTTGTTGGCCAAATATTGGGTCCAATAATTAAACGAATCGTCATCCCGGGAAATAGGGCCGCCGTGGGGAAATATAATGGTGGGCAGTTTTTTACCGGCACTGCCCAAGGGCAGGGTCAGATAAGCCTCTATCGCCAGGCCATCACGTGCTTTGTAATCGTAGCGTTTTACCGGCGACATCCGGTCCGGCGTGAGATTTTTATAACGATAGGCAACCGCGTCCAGTTTTGCCGGGTTGCGTTGACCAAGGTAGTAGGTGCCGGAGTCGATATCGCTTTGGGAAGAGACAATATAAGTCTGCATATCGTCAGAAAAGGCGATGATGTGATTGCGTGTTTTGGGCAGGGCTTTATCAATAGCGCTTTGTAGCTGGCGAAGTTCCGGGTCAAAAAACGTATACCCACCGGATGACGAATAGCTGACGCCGACCACATCCCGTGTTATGGGTGAGTACAGCAAACTGCCGTTCACATCATAGTCCGGGTCGGCGTAAACCAGTGTCCGCTTGAGTTTAGGGTCGGTCAGATTCACCCTGAAGATAGCCATCATCCCCTGGTGATACGCGCGAACGTAGAGCGTCATCGGATCAGCACCGAAACCGAGTGGGTGGATTTCCTCTTCAGAAAAAATCTGGTGCGGCCACAAATCCCGCCATTTTTTTGCATCGATATCCTGAACCAATATTTTGTTGGTTCCATCCATCGCATCGTAATAGTGCCCGAGCCGAACGCGGTGTTGCTGGTCAGTCGTCCAGCGGTACACATGGTCTTCGGATTTCTGGATCTGCTGGATACGCTGATTCCTGATGTTGACTTTATAAACGCCGGCGTAACTTGCATCCACCAATGACTGATTGGTGGGTAACAGCATCAGGATATGGTCTGGATCATCCGGCAGGGTATCAACCACCTGGTCTCTGGCGACAGGAGCAATCTTGTATTTTTTCAGAAACGATTTCTTGAAAGGCGTGCTGACTTTTCCGCTCTCCAGGTCGACAATCAACAAGCTCGTTTCACGGGTTCTGAACACGGCACCGCGTGTACCCAGCCAGGCATTGCGCACGGCGGGATAGATAGTGCCGACCAGCAAGGTACGATTGTCCTTCCAGCGCACCCAATAGATATCGTATTTTTCGTTATCGGTAAAAAGCACCAGCTTTTTCTCACCCGACGAAAGATCGACCACCTGCACCGCTGTGCCGGTGGTGTCCTCCACATCAATGCGAATCACCGAAGACAGTTTTTTGCCATCAGGAGATAAACCGAGCAGGCTGACATCCGGCAGGCTGGCAAAATATTTCAGTGGCAGAGGTTGGGCGAATGCCGCGAGGCTGAGGCTATAGAACAAACAGAATAAGAGCGCGATTTTTCTCATGTGCTTTCCCTACAGAGTTATTATTTAACTAATTTCCAGATGAACCTGAACCCCCTTGAAAAGAATGGCTGCCTTCAAGGGGGGTGAACCAGAACCTACACGACCGTCAGACCACCATCACGCCATCCGCCTCGATCACCGCGCCCTTGGGCAATTGGCTGACACCGATAGCCGCCCGGGCCGGGTAGGGCTGACTAAAGTATTCGGCCATCACCTCATTCACGATTGAGAAATTTGCCAGGTCGGTCAGGTAGATATTGAGCTTCACGATATCGGCCAGACTGCCATTAGCAGCCTCGCACACCGCACGCAGGTTCTTGAAGACCTGGTGCGCCTGGGTGGCAAAATCACCTTCAACCAGTGACATGGTCTTGGGGTCCAGCGGAATCTGGCCCGATAGATAGGTGGTGTTGTTGACTTTGATTGCCTGGGAATAGGTACCGATAGCCGCCGGAGCGTTGGTAGTATGGATTACGGCTTTGTTCGTCATGATGAGCCTGCTTGCGTTGGAAGCGCATGGATGGCGCGCTGTTATTAACGGAAAGCGATTGAGTATAAACGGGTGCGCGGCGCAGGGCTATATGGGATGACTATAAGAAAGAGGCACGCTGCAGAATCAATTCTTGCTGCGCCCGATTCGGATGACGAAGCTCATGTTGCGGATACGCCGCATGATATTAGCCAGGTGGACACGGTTGTGAACACCGATGCACAAGTGAATCACACTGTTATGGGCATCCCGCTCCTGCACGTTGATATGTTCAATGCTGCCGCCCTGCTCGGTCACCCGGGTAGCCAGGGTCGCGATGATGCCGCGCTCTGACTCCACTTCTACCCGTACGTCCACCAGGAATTCACCGCTGACCGTGGGCGCCCAGTTAACGTGGCTGATCTTCTCGGGATTGTTGCGGATTTCCACGATATTGCGGCAGGTATCCTGGTGGATCACCAGCCCTTTGCCGGAGCTGACGTGCCCGATAATCGGGTCACCCGGAATAGGCCGGCAACAGCGGGCAAAGGTAATCAACATACCTTCGGATGAGTCGATGGTGAGCGGTGAGTAAATACTCGGTCCGCGGGTTTTGACTTCGGCATCCGGCTGCAACAGCTTGGCCACGGCAAAGGCCACGCGATTGCCCAGCCCGATTTCCTCAAGCAGGGTTTCCAGTGAATCCACCTGCGCCGCTTGCAGCAACTGCGCTTGCTGAGCCTCGCTCAGGTTGTCCAGCTCAATATGCATATCGGCCAGGGCCCGGCTCAACATCCGGCGGCCCAGCGCCACCGACTGATGATGACGCTGATTCTTGAGGAAATGGCGGATGCCGCTGCGCGCCTTACCGGATACGGTGAAATTCAGCCAGTTAGGGTTGGGCTGCGCGCCGGGCGCGGTAATGATGGTAACTTTTTGTCCGCTTTGCAGCGGCTGCGACAAGGGCGCGAGTCGACCGTTGATGCGACAGGCCACGCAGGCGTTGCCGATATCGGTATGTACCGCATACGCAAAATCCACCGCCGTGGCGCCGTGGGGCAGCTCGACAATCTTGCCTTTGGGCGTAAAGACATAAACCTCGTCGGGGAAGAGGTCAATCTTCACATTCTCGATAAATTCCAGCGAGTCCCCGGCGCGACGCTGCATCTCTAACAAACCCTGCACCCATTGACGGGCGCGGCTGTGGCTGCTGTTGATGGTTTCGGTGCTGTTGGATTTATAGAGGAAATGCGCCGCGATACCGTTATTGGCCATCTCGTCCATCTCGCGGGTCCGGATCTGGACCTCAATGGGCACGCCGTGCATGCCGACCAATACGGTGTGCAACGACTGGTAGCCATTGGCTTTGGGAATGGCGATGTAATCCTTGAACTCGCCGGCTACCGGTTTATAGAGGTTGTGAATCACCCCCAGTACGCGGTAACAGGTATCCACGCTGTCCACAATAATGCGGAAGGCGTACACATCCATGATTTCTTTGAAGTACTTTTTCTTCTGCCGCATCTTTTCATAGATGCTGTAGAGGTGCTTCTCCCGCCCGATCACTTCCGCCACGATTTTTTCGCGAGTCAGGCGTTTCTCAATGGAGGTCTGGATCTGTTCAACCAGCTCTTTACGGTTGCCCCGTGCGGTTTTAAGGGCAGCTTGAAGACGCGTTGCCCGCAAGGGGTACATGGCGTAAAAGCCGCGGTCTTCAAACTCCAGGCGCATGTCATTCATGCCCAGGCGATGGGCAATGGGTGCATAGATTTCGAGGGTTTCTTTGGCAATACGGCGCTTTTTATCGGCGGGCATGGCGCCCAGGGTACGCATGTTGTGCAGACGGTCGGCGAGCTTGACCAGGATCACCCGCAGGTCGTTGGCCATCGCCAGCGCCATCTTCTGGAAGTTTTCCGCCTGTTTTTCGGCGTGGGATTCAAATTCAATCTGGGTCAGCTTACTGACCCCGTCCACCAGGTCGGCCACGGATTCGCCGAACTGTTTGGCGATGGCCTTTTTGCTGATGCCGGTATCTTCAATCACATCGTGCAACATGGCCGCCATCAAACTCTGATGGTCCATATGCATGTGCGCCAGGATGTCCGCTACCGCGAGCGGATGGGTAATGTAGGCTTCGCCACTGCGGCGCTTTTGGCCGTCATGGGCCTGTTCCGCGTAAAAATAAGCCCGCTTCACCAAATTGATTTGGGGAGTATCCAGATATGACGAAAGCCTGTGACTTAAGGCTTCAATTGTCTGCAACGCCGTTCTCCAGAGACTGAAAAGCCGCTGCGTTGGCAACGGCTGGGGGATGATTTACCTCGGCTTACATTTCCTGTTCGTAGTTGCGCTCGGGTTTTGGCGCAGGCGCCACGTCTTTTTCGAGGAGGATGCTCGCATCGACAAAGCCTTCTTCGATTTCGCGCAGGGCGATTACCGTGGGTTTGTCATTTTCGGCGGGGACGTGAGGGTCTTTACCACCGATGGCGAGTTGACGGGCGCGTTTGCTGCCTACCATGACCAACTCAAAACGGTTATCAACGTGATTCAAACAATCTTCAACAGTAATGCGTGCCATAAAATTTCCGTGCCTGAATGAGGTAATGCAGCCGGAATGCTGCTTTTCAAGGGTGTCTATTATGCGTGAGATGGGGACTGGCCGCCAGTCGCCTGACCGGGGAATCGCCCACAAAATGCTCACCTCTGTGAGCTCGCCCACCTAAACCCGCCAATCAGGCCAACAATTCACGCAAAAGTGCTGCGTGCTTTTCTGCCTGACGCGGCAAACTCAGGTGTTGGCTGGTGATCAATGCCTGGAATTGTGCGAGTGCTGTGGTGAAGTCATCATTGATGATCAGGTAATCCGCCTCCACGTAATGCGAAATCTCGCTGATGGCTTCATTCATCCGCGCCTCAATCACGCTGCTGTCATCCTGGCCGCGTCCGGTGAGGCGCTGGCGCAGGGAGGCCAGGGACGGCGGCAGGATGAATAAACTGATGGTATCGGGCATCAACCGACGCACCTGTTCCGCGCCCTGCCAATCGATCTCCAGAATCACATCCATCCCCTGTTGCAGGGTTTCGACAACCCATTGTTGGGAGGTGCCATAGAGGTTGTTGAATACCCGCGCATGTTCCAGAAACGCCCCTTCTTCGAGCATGCGCTCAAAGGTCTCATGGTCGACAAAGTGATAGTTCACTCCATCTTTTTCGCCGGGGCGCATAGGCCGGGTCGTGTGGGAGATAGATACACAAACTTCAGGATTGGATTTGACCAGGGCAGCCACCAGGCTGGTTTTGCCCGCGCCAGAAGGTGCAGAAACGGTATAAAGCGTGCCGCGATTGCTCATGCAAGACTGCCTTATTCTTGTAGGGTGGTGTAAGTGCGAGGCCGCCAGAGTGGCCTGCGGGAATGCTCGAATTATGGCACAGGATCAGCGGAGGGTCAGGGGATTCTCCTTGGCTGGCGCCGTTCATGGCGAGTAATCAGCGGGAAAGTGTGGCATAGTGATGCAGGCATTTCCGCGCAGGCCGACTGCGCCTTCTCCATCTTTTATTACCTGATTCCGGTTATGTTGCAACAATTGCTGTCCATTACCCAAGCCGCTGAACGCCTGCGCGTCCGGCCCACCTACGTGCGGGAGCTGGTGACCAAAGGACGCTTGTCGTTTGTCCACGGCGAACAACTGGATGCGGCCGAGGTGGACCAACTGGCAAAACTGATGAATAAACTGCGCCATGAGGGCCTGGCCACGCTGGTGCAAATCACCAGCGATGAGAACAAACCCTGATCTTCACCCTATCAATGCAAGAGCCCGGTCAAGAGCGCTTTGTGAAACCGCGCCGGAGCCTGAATCTGCGGTGAGTGACCCAAGTCAGGAAAACTCACCAGTTTGGCGTTGGGAATCTGTGCCGCGATCTCTCGACCCAGCTTTTTGTAATTGCCCAGTTTTTTCTGCAACGCTGGCGGTGCTGCATCTTTGCCCAGCGCCGTGTTGTCCAGTTCGCCGATCAGCAGTAACACCGGCACCTTCAATAATGGAAATTCGTAGACGACCGGCTGCGACATGATCATGTCCGCTGTCAGGGCTGAACTCCAGGCTACCTGCTCACGTCCCTCACCGCGAAACATACCCGCCTGCATGTCTACCCAACGATCAAATTCGGGGCGCCATTCACCGGCATAGTAGGTATTGAGTTGGTACTTACGGATACCCTCAGCGGAGGTTTTCAGGTCCCGCGCATACCATTCATCCACCGTGCGATAAGGCACGCCCAGGGCTTTCCAGTCTTCCAGGCCAATCGGATTGACCATCACCAGTTGCTCCGTTTGACCGGGGTACATCAACGCAAACCGTGTGGCCAACATGCCACCCATGGAATGGCCCATGACGGTCACTTTCTTCACGTCGATGGCATCAAGTAGCGCTCGGGTATTGCTCGCCAGTTGCTGAAAACTGAATTGATACTGCGTTGGTTTGGATGATTTACAGAAGCCGATCTGGTCTGGCGCAATCACCCGATAACCTTGGTCGACCAACACCTTGATGGTGCCCTCCCAGGTCGCTGCACAAAAATTCTTGCCGTGCATCAGCACCACCGTGCGCCCGTTTGCCTCTTCGGGCTGAACATCCATATACACCATCTCCAGTGCCTGCTGCTGGGAGGTGACAGTGAAGGTTTTGGTCGGATAGGGGTAGTCGAAGCCTTCGAGACGAGGGCCGTAATGCGGCGTGTCGGCGGCGGTGGAATAGGCGGACATGAACAATAATGCGATGGAAAGCCAGACCTTCATAAACGATTCCTTAGTTCACAATATGGACTTACAAAAGATGGCGTTGTGAGTTGTGTGGGCGGGAAAAGTTCGTGGGAATACGGGTGCTGTTGCTCCCGGCGGGATCACTCATCGCGGTGCCAGGCGAGCGGCTCCCGGCGATAAAAAGCTGCCAACAGACGGTATACCTCCGGATAATCTTCGTTTAGCCGACGCGGCTGGATAAAGAAATACTCACTGACGACAGCAAAAAATTCCGCGGGATTCGTGGTGGCGTAAGCATCAAATGATTCATCACCATCATCAATGCGCTGACAAAGATCATCATAAGCAGATTGCATCACCCTCGGCCAGGTCGTGAACTCGGCGCGACCCGCCAATGGCGGAGTACCATTCATCACACCATCGAAGCCATCCACCTGATGCGCATACTCGTGGACCACCAGATTATGATGACTATCGACTTGCGCCAGATTCTGCTCAATATCGGCCCAGGATAAAATCACCTTACCCTGTTCCCAGGATTCGCCCAGCAGTATGTGACGCCCTTCGGCAACCAGCCCCAGCTCGTCCTGCACCGCCCCCGCGCGGACGAACGCGTCCGGGTAAAGCAAGACACAAGGGAAATCGATTTCGTGATCGTAGATGATATTGCCATACAGCAAACTCGCCTGCGCCAGCACCAGCACGCGCATCTCCTCGGTGACGATGAGATCGTTGCAGCCATAAAACTCGGTTTCCGCCATCATCACCAGCAGTTGCTGTTGCAGATGATCGCGCACCTGGCCCGGCAGGCGGGAATATAATCGCCAGCGTTGTTCAAGCAGTTGATGCCAGGATTCAGGAAAAGGTTTGGCCGCCAGTTTACGGCGGCGGTGCAAACGCCAAATGGGGGTGATGATTAACAGCGCGATGATCAGCGCGGCAGTAGTAAACAGCAGATAGACGAGCACAATTTACCCCTGCCTGTGATCCTCATTTATACAACAGCAAATGAACAAACGCTGCGGATTCGAATTACACCACGGATAATACTACTCAATATTCTGCACCTGCTCCCGCATCTGCTCGATCAACACCTTCAACTCCACCGCAGCCTGGGTCGTTTCACTAACAATGGATTTTGATGAGAGGGTGTTAGCTTCGCGGTTGAGTTCCTGCATCAGGAAATCCAGCCGGCGGCCGAGGGAATCGGTTTGTTTGAGGCTGCGTTTGACTTCGATAACGTGGGTGTCGAGGCGGTCCAGCTCTTCGTCGACATCAGCTTTTTGCGCGAGCAGGGCGATTTCCTGTTCAAGGCGTTCGGGGTCCAGTTCCACTTGCAGGCTGGCGATCTTGGTTTGCAACTTGTCGCGCTGGCTTTGCAGGATTTCCGGCAGGCGGGCGCGCACAGCCACCACTTGTGCGGATACGGCATCCAGGCGTTGCAGGATAAATTGTTCCAGCTCTGCGCCTTCGCGCGCGCGATGTTCAATCAGTTGTTTCAGCGCTTCGTCGAACACACTGAGCACTGCCTGCTGCATTGCTTCGCGGTCCATCTCCTGTTTCTGCATGACGCCTGGCCATTTGAGGATATCCAGAGTGTTTACCGGCGCGGCGAGCTCACCGAGCTGTTCCGTGATTTGCTGCGCCGCTCTGGCCAATTGGCTGACCCGGCCCAGGTTGATACCCAGCTCCGCTTCACCTTCCTGCTCCCATTGGATACTAAGCGCCGCTTCTACTTTGCCGCGCTGCAATGCCTTGCGGATCAATTCGCGCAGGCCCGGCTCAATCTCGCGGAAATCTTCCGGGAGGCGGAAACTCGGCTCCAGGTAGCGGTGATTGACACTGCGGATCTCCCAGATCACGGTGCCCCAGGGAAGTTTGGCTTCGCGGCGGGCAAATCCAGTCATACTGCGTGGCATGGGCGCTATTCTCCTAATCTAAGACGTGTGTTGTTACCGCGATGGACAAGAGCTGGTAGAGTTCGTCCTTTGGCCAGTACGGTGTCCACTGCTCAAAGGAGCGGATGGTATCACAGTCACCTGCGCCGCCCGCTTTCTCCATTCCGCTTCAGTTAAAGGATCACGTTATGCAACGCCCCAGTGGCCGCCAGGCCGATCAACTTCGCGACATCCGTCTCACCCGCCACTACACCAAACATGCCGAAGGCTCGGTGTTGGTCGAATTTGGCGATACCAAGGTGATTTGTACTGCCAGCGTACAACCTGGGGTGCCCAGTTTCCTGCGCGGTCAAGGGCAGGGTTGGCTGACGGCGGAATACGGCATGCTGCCGCGTTCGACCGGTACACGCATGGACCGCGAAGCCGCGCGGGGCAAACAGACCGGCCGTACCGTGGAAATCCAGCGGCTCATCGGTCGCTCCTTACGCGCAGCCGTGGATTTGTTGGCCATCGGCGAAAACACGATTCACGTTGACTGCGATGTTATCCAGGCCGACGGCGGTACCCGCACCGCGTCTATCACCGGCGCCTGGGTGGCGCTCGCCGATGCCGTCGCGTTTCTCAAAAGCCAGAATCAGGTCAAGGGCGAACCGCTTAAGCGAGCCATTGCATCTGTGTCTGTCGGTATTTACGGCGGTCAGCCGGTATTGGATCTGGATTATCCGGAAGATTCTTCAGCGGATACGGATATGAACGTGGTCATGGGCGACGATGGCGGCATCATCGAAATCCAGGGCACGGCGGAAGCAGAACCGTTCAGTGAAACTGAATTTGCCGCTATGTTGGGACTCGCCAAACAGGGAATTGCACAATTACATCAATTGCAAAAGCAGGCGTTATTGGCGGAATAAAGCCGTCAGGTGCAGCTGGTCCTGCACCTGGGCATTCAGCAGTTCTCTAGAGCTGTTCCAATTCGATGTCGTAATCAATGATCACGGGCAGGTGACTGGAAAACTGCTGTATCTTGTAGATAGTCGCGTATTCCACCTTCGGGCCGATGCTGTTGGAGACAACCTGAAAGTCCGTCCGCCAGCCTTCACCTTCATCAATCGTGCCGCTGGGCCACCAGCTGTACTCATCCGGATCGCGATTGGCGCGACGGAAGGCATCCACATAGCCCAATTGGTTAAACAACTGGCTTAACCACTGGCGCTCATGGGGCAGGAAACCGGAATTGTGCTGGTTCTCGCTACTATTGGTGACATCCCGAGCCGTATGCGCCATCGCCCAATTGCCGCAGAAGATGTATTCGCGACGCTTGCGGGTGATCTTGTCGAGATGGGCCTGGAAGTCATCAAAGAATTTGATCTTGACTTCCTGGGACTCCAGCTCAGAGGTTGCGCTGGGCGCAAGCAGGGAGCCAACGCTCAGGTGTTCGTAATCAACCTGTAGATAGCGACCTTCCATATCGACGCCAGACGAAAAACCCAAGCCATAAATCAGTGCCTTGGGTTGCACGCGGGTGTAAATCGCCACACCGTTGTAGTGCTTGGTGCCTGAGTCAAAGAAGTAAGCAAAATAACCATCGAGCTGGAAGTTGGGCTTATCCAACTCATATTCCAATGCGCGTAAATCTTGCAAGCAGATCAAATCTGCATCCTGGTTTGCCAGCCAATCGTACAGGCCGCGTTGCGCCGCTTGAAAAATACCATCGACGCTAAGACTGATAACTCTCATGTTAGCCCCTTGATTACGGACTGTGTATGATACCCGAGCTTTATAGAATTGTGTTACCGCAATGACCGGGCGTGGCAGTGTTTGATACTTTTTTTCACATTTTCGCTGTCGATTTGATAGAAGCTACAGTCAGGATTAAGTTCAGTAGCTAATCCATCCGGTTATTATTGTTAGACCTATAAGAAGTTAGATCATACACAGGAATTTTGCATGGAAAAGTACCAACATGATTTCATTCAGCTGGCGATCAGGCACCAGGCGCTATGCTTTGGTGAATTCACGCTGAAATCCGGCCGAACCAGTCCATACTTCTTTAATGCAGGCAAATTTCAGACCGGAAATGCATTAGCGGAATTAGGACGCTACTATGCGGCGGCAATCACCGCCTCCGGCATACCCTTTGATGTAGTATTTGGCCCTGCTTATAAAGGTATTCCGCTGGCTGCCACCACAGCCATTGCCTTGTCAGACCATTATCAACGCGATTTGCCTTACTGTTATAACCGGAAGGAGGCAAAGGATCACGGCGAGGGCGGCATTTTGGTGGGCGCACCATTGCAGGGCAAAGTGCTGATTGTGGATGACGTCATTACCGCCGGCACCGCTGTACGCGAGGTGATGGGTCTTATCAGGAATGCCGGCGCCGAACCGGCGGCCGTGTTAATCGGCCTCAACCGTCAGGAACGTGGCCAGGGCTCACTCTCGGCCATTCAGGAAGTGGAGCAGCATTTTGGTATTCCTGTGGTGAGCATTATTAATCTGAACCACATTATTGACTATCTGGAGACGCAAGGCAGTCAGGGAGATATGGTCGATCAAATCAAACGTTATCGCGCCACCTATGGTGTC
This sequence comes from uncultured Cellvibrio sp., assembly GCA_946481735.1. The sequence continues at coordinate 2,326 of CAMLOU010000013.1, read as the reverse complement.
GATGCACCCTGAACACTAAACGGGTAACACGATGAATAAGGGCTTGATAAAACTGATCAGCATCCTCGCAGGCGCTACTGTCCTGTCCATCTCGGCCGCTTACGCCGCTGACGCACCGGGCAGAGTCTATTATCGCTACGTGAATGAAGAAGGCGTAAAGGTTATCAATGCCACTATTCCGCCGGAATATGTTTCCAAGGGTTATGAGGTTGTGTCACTGAACGGCGAGGTGATCCGCGTTGTGGAACCCTCGCCCACTGGCGAGGAAGCAGAGCGCGCTGCTGAAGAGCGAAAGCTGCGCAAACAACAAGAGAAAGCCGATAAATTATTGCGCCGTCGCTACAGCAGCGTCGCCGATATCGAAGCCGCCAAGACGCGCAATCTCCAGGAGTTGCAGGGCAATATCAGTATCCTGACCAGCAACCTGAGTAACGTGCAGGCACAGATTGTGGCGCAACAGGAGCAAGCCGCCAGCATCGAGCGCAGCGGGCGCACAGTCGGTGAAGATCTATTGAAAAACCTTGCTACCCTGCAAGCGGAAGAACGCGATATTAAACTGCAGATCAAACAACGGGAGCGGGAGTACCAGGCCGCCTCCGATAAATTTGACCAGGATATGAAGCGGTTTGAAGAAATTTCCCGCACTAACTAGCACGCTCATTAGCGCATAAAACCCTGCGCAATTAACGGCCACTGTTCATTCCAGTATTCTGTCGGTGAACGACGGAATTCACTGCGTACAAACTGCGTAATACGACCGTCAACACACGCCATCAATAAATTTGCCGCAGCAGACACCGGTATACTCGGCCGCACCCCTTCACGCAACTCGGCCTCGCGCAGGATTTGTTTCAATTGTGTTTCAAGACGTTCAAACACCTGTGCAATGCGATTACGCAGGCGTTCGGTTTCCCCCGTCAGGGCGTCGCCGGTCAATAAACGGGTGATGCCGGGATTGCGCTCAGTAAACGTTAACACCAGAAACAAAATATTTTCACAGCGTTTGAGCGCTGCCGGCTCTTCTGCCAGGATCAAATTAATACGCGTAAAGATCGTGTCTTCAATAAATTCGATCAAGCCCTCGAACATCTTCGATTTGCTGGGGAAGTGGCGATAAAGCGCTGCTTCCGACACGCCGACTTCCCGCGCAAGGGCAGCGGTGGTAATCCGCGCACCGGGACTGTCCTCCAGCATCTTGGCAAGTGATTCCAGGATTTGCTGGCGACGCGAAATTTTTGTGCTGGTTTTGTTCATCAGTCTTTAACTCGGTCCGTGGCGGTGTTGTCCAGAATCGCACGCGCAGCTCCTTGCGTGCAACTGGCGGTTATTTTTTGTTTTTACTGTTGGTGATCAGCGTACCCACACCGGCATCGGTGAAGATTTCCAGCAGCACGGCGTGCTCAACACGGCCATCAATAATATGTGCACTGTTAACACCACATTTAACCGCATCAAGTGCACAATCAATCTTCGGTAACATACCACCGTAAATCGTACCGTCGGCAATCAATTCATCCACCTGCGCGGTGGTCAAACCGGTCAACACCTTACCTTGTTTATCTTGCAATCCCGCGACGTTCGTCAACAGCATTAATTTTTCTGCGCGCAGCACTTCCGCGATCTTGCCGGCGACCAGGTCAGCATTGATGTTATAGGAGGCTCCATCTTCACCGACACCAATGGGTGCAATAACCGGGATAAAATCGCTGTTGATCAACATATCAATGACGGAGGTATTCACCGAAGACACTTCACCCACGTGGCCGATGTCGATAATTTCCGGCTCCAGCATCTCGGGTGACTTGCGTGTGAACGACAGCTTGCGCGCGCGAATTAATTGACCGTCTTTACCCGTGATACCGATCGCCTGACCACCGTTGCGATTGATGAGGCTGACGATTTGCTTGTTGACCGTTCCGCCCAATACCATCTCCACCACGTCCATGGTCGCGCTGTCGGTAACGCGCATGCCGTTGATGAATTCAGATTTAATATCCAGCTTTTGCAAGAGCTCACCAATTTGCGGCCCACCCCCATGTACCACGATGGGGTTCATACCCACCAGTTTCATCAACACGATATCGCGCGCAAAGCTGTTTTGCAGGGCTTCATCGATCATCGCGTTACCACCGAACTTGATGACAATGGTCTTGCCGGTAAAGCGCTGGATATACGGCAGTGCTTCGGTCAGGACGTTGGCGATATTCATCGCTGAATCACGGGTTAAAGACATACATCAAATCCTGTAGCTGTCGGGAAAAAATCTGAAATACCACATTGTGTATCAGAGGGTTCCCGGGTTAATGAAATCCCGCTATACGCGAGG
>CAMLOU010000012.1 GCA_946481735.1 uncultured Cellvibrio sp. | reverse complement strand
TTTGAAGGTATTTCGGTCGATGAATATGGAGAACAACATTACCTCGATGTGCATGTGGCGTATCGTCAGGCGTGCCTCAATGCCATCGAATATTTGACGAAATTTGGTTACAGCAAAGCGCAGGCTTACGCCATTCTTGGTTGCGCGCCAGTGCAGGGGCATATCAGCGGTGTGGTGGATATTCCGAATGCCTGCGCGACCTTGTGGTTGCCGACGGATATTTTTGATTTTGATGTGAACCCGAGTGCAGAGGGGCCGACGAAGAAGGTGAGTGGTGGTATGGATGTGCCCTTGTCACCGGATAAATAAATGAAGGGAATTGCCGGGTATAGATAGAGTGGTGTCGGATTACGCCGCGCGTTGCGCGGCTAATTCGACCTACAACAACGATCAAATTCCGTAGGTCGGATTAGCGCAGCGTAATCCGACACCCCTCCCGATTTACACCGCCATTATTTTGATATCTATAACTCGTTTTCCAGGAGACACTCAATGCCTCTCTACGATTACAAATGCAGCCAACACGGTCTGTTCTACGAATTAGCCACCGTCGCTGATTCCGCCAAACCTTGCGCTTGCCCGCAATGCGGTGCCTTGTCGGCGCGGGTGATTATGCTGTCACCGGATATTCTCAGCATGAAACAGGAAAATCGTGAAGCACATAAACGCAATGAACAGAGCGCCCATGCGCCGGTGTTTTCGACGGTGGAGTATCGCCAGGAGCAGCAGGCGCGGCGGGAACATAAGCACGGGAAAGGCTGCGGTTGCGGAGACAAACCGATTCGCAAATCCAATTTGCTTTACACCGCCGACGGTAAAAAGATGTTTCCGTCCATGCGGCCGTGGATGATCAGCCATTAAAAAAATGCCGGGTTTTCCCGGCATTTTTTCTCATCATTAATCCTCTTCCTGCTCATCCCCTGCATCGCAATCATGGTGGCCCGGTAATTTCTTGCACTCGCTCAAGCGTTGGATGCGTGTAGCCTGAATGGCATTACTACCCGTTTGTGCCCCTTCCACTTGCACGCGGGTGCCGGGCGTAAAGCTGCTGATCAGTTCAGCCCCTTCCGCGTCGCTGCCATTGACTTGCACATCCATCACAAAAAATAAGCTGTTGCTTTCCACCCGGCTTACCGATCCGTTGATGGTGACCAGGTCACTGCTGTTGAGGCGCCTGACACGCACTGCCAGCAATTCATCGTCGAGGTTGCGGCTAAACACTTCCACGTAGTCGCCCACGGCCAATTCGGCGAGGTTGATAAAGCGGTTGCCCTGGATACTCCGGTCTTCAAACGCGGTGAGTTCATCCAGAGTGAAGGTAGTACCCAATACCGTCAGCGACTGGTTTTCAACATCAATATCTTCAATGGTGCCGCGCACTTTATCGCGGCTGCTTACATGTACACGCAGACGTTCGGCGCGCAGGTTGCTGTTCGCATCAACTGTCCCGTCGATAGTCACGCGAACACCGGCTTGCAATTGGTTGGCTGTTCCGCCGCGCAAGGTCGCACCGGACGCATCCACGATGTAATTATCCACGGTAAAACGGCTGAGATCGGTGTAGCTGCCAATAATACCTTCCAGCAGGATGCGCATCGTTCCTTCGGGAACTGGAGGTGTCTGGAAGCTGATGCGTGTGGCGGAGAGAATATTTTCACCGCTCAATGAGCCCTGGACTTTGACTTGCGAAGTATTTTGCAGATCGGCAACGACCCCATTGCTGAAGGTGGCGGTACGATAATCCACTGTTAAATTGCGCAGGCGGAATGATTGGTTGGCCTCGTCGAGTTGCGTCACTTTGCCGACCACTTCGTTCGGGCTTAATGAATCTGCCGGTGCCAGGCGGGTTGATTCAAACAAGCCTTCGTTGTTCAGGAATCCGCTGATTTCCACAATGTCGCCCACGGCCAGCGCATCCGATTCAGTATCGAGAACACTGTCACCGGCCACATACACGTTTTGCCCCAGCAAGGTAATCAGTAACGCGTCTGTCTCAAACCTTTCAATAGCGGTGATCCTGCCGAGCAGGCTGCGTTCGTAGATCACTTTTTCAGCCAGTATGTCGCCGGAGTCCGGATCAGTGGTCCCATGAATTTCAACGACCATACCTGCCTGAATATCGTCTTCAGACGCAGCAACACCGTTCAGGGTGACGCTGGCATTGCGCGTCACAAAACGTTCGCCGTTGACATAAATACTGCCGAAGCTGGTGACGGCACCGGTCGCAATAACCGGGCTGCCGGTACCTTCAATACCTGCCGTTGAGTCGCTGCCACCACAGCTACCCAGCAACCACGCCAGCACAACGATCAAAGGCAAGGTGAAATACTGCTTCATTTTTTTTCCTCCTGGCGCTCCGGATCGGCCAGTTGCTCAAAATAGTAAATACCGATACCGGCGCGGGCGCGGCCGGAACCGACCAGGCTCGGTGTTTGTTCGCGATCACAGGCGGCCAGCCAATCATTAACCTGTAGCAAAAATGCTTCGCCTTCGGTACGGCTGCGCTGGCGGATGCGTTCAAGCAATTCCACCGGGATATCGTCGTAGGACACGGTGCGCTGGATAAATGTGGTACCCAGCCTGGCAATATTGTGGTCCATCGTGCCCATTAAATCCGCCGCCGCTGTGCCGAAGATACGAATATTCTCCGCCATGTCTGCCTGGGGCACATAGGCATGAACCACCAACTGTACCCGTTCTCCCTGTTTGACCACCGCACCCATTCGCTCCAATTCATCCAGTAGCGCGCGCACCGGCACATCGCTGCTGTAGTCGCGCACCAGTTCGGTGAAATTCGGTTCGGCCGGTGTGTCATCAATCGGCAGTTCCAGTGGTTGCCCCAGCGAATCGTGAAAGCGGCTCTGGTTGAGCCAGGCGGTAATGATACGCGAACAGGGGGTGGGATTATCGAGGGTGCCGTCAATCAGCGGGTGGGGACGATCTTTAAGTTTGGCAATGTCTTTGCGATTGATACCAGTCAACACGGCCACCCGGGCATTGCTGGGCTTGCGGCCAGGCAGGGCAAAATCCTGTTCAGCGACATCCACATAGACGTGGCGGGCCACGTCAGCGAACAAACGATACGAGACTCCGTGACGCATCAATAGACGCACCATCGGTCTCAGCAGCCGGTAAAGGGCTTTAAACAAGGCTTGTTGGGTTTTATCGCTCATGGTTTGGGATTATAGCGTCAAATTCATTTTTTAAAGTGTGACATGGTTCGCTATTTGTTTTCTGTTTTTGGGACTATAGTGTCAAAAATGCTTGAAGAGTGCCAAAAACTAATTGGGAGGTGCATATGAAAACTAAAAGAGTGTGGGCTCAATGCCTTATCGTTACCGCGCTGGCGGGCCTTTATGCCTGTGGAGGCAGCAGTGATGGTGCTGATACCACGGAGCAAACCGGGAGTTTCTCGCTCGCCCTGACCGACGGCCCGGTCGATAGCGCCAACCAGGTGGTAGTGGAGTTTTCGGGGGTTTCAATCAAGCCAGCCAATGGCGAGGCCATCGAATTTATGTTTGAAGAGCCGCGTCAGATCGACCTGCTGCAGCTGCAAGGCAACGCCTCGGCGGCGATCATTACCGATGAGACAGTGCCCGCCGGTGAATACGAGTGGATTCGTCTGCACGTGAATGCCGAGCACGACAATATCCTCGATTCCTTTATAGAGCTGGGCGATGGCTCACAACTGGAATTGCGGGTGCCGAGCGGTAGCCAGACCGGTTTGAAACTGGTGCGCGGCTTTACCCTGGCGGCAGATGGCCACGCAGATTTCACCATTGATTTCGACTTGCGTAAATCCGTTACCAATCCGCCGGGCTTACCCGGCGCGTTGCTCAAACCTGCCTTGCGACTGATTGACAACCTTGAGGTTGGCAGCATCGCCGGCAGTGTCGATGCCAACCTGATTGCCCAACAATGTGCCGATGCAGGCGTCAGTGCGGGCGCCGTGTATGTGTATACCGGCTCCGGGGTGGTGCCAACAGACATGAGTGGTAATGAGAATGACCCGGTAACCTCTGCGCTGGTGAATTACGGCGAAACGGCGGAATACCGTTACGAGATTGGTTTCCTGGTGGAAGGTGATTACACCCTGGCCTACACCTGTGGCTCGGTCGATGATGACCCCGAACAGGTTGATGAATTGATGTTCGTCGGCGCCGTGGATGTGACAGTGGTTGCCGACCAGCAAACCGTGCAGGATTTTGTGCTGACTGAATAATTCTTACGTGCGAGCCGGCATGTTTTCATGTGCAGGCTTTGAAATTCCTGATGGCATAACATCTTTATGTTAATTGATACTAAGGCTAAATAAATGAGCATATTAATTGCCTTGGGGGTTGTACTCGCGGTGGTTTCATCGGTAACGCTTTTGACCTTTGCTGTGATGACATTGATGTTGGCTATTGATAAGAACCGGTAAGACGAACACCGATCAAGCTTTCTGCTTTACTGAAAAACGACCACGTACTGTGCGTTTTCTTTGCGGTTCTTTTTGAGAACCGCTTTTTTTTTGGTAAAGGCATGGTTTAAGTCACCAGGCGCTGTAAAAACGGCGTAAAAGTTTTCGTTTAAAAGTGTAATAGTGGTAGACGCCACAAGCAGCTTTGACTAGTATTAGGCCAAGCATCCGTTGTAGATGTCCTGCGATGCGATCCTCCTGCGAGATTCAATGTAATGCGTAAGGCTCTTCTCTTTATCAAGGTTGTTTTGTTACTGGCGACGTTTGTCGGCACCAGTAGCAGCCATGCGTCCAAATTCGGTGGCCACAACCTGCTTGCCTTATCCGCGTTCGATGCCAACATCAGTTTTGGTCAGCAAAACACAACCGAAGACGATAAAGCGGTTGTCACGGATCTCGAAGTACCCCTTGTCGTTATTCAATCTTCTCCTGTTACGCATTGGCAATTATTGGTGCTGGGTAACCGCATTGATAATAGTCAATTCGCCAGAGCTCCCCCGGTAAACACTCTCGCTTGAACCGTTTTATTACCGGTTTAATGGTGACTCGATAATCTTTCCTGTTGCCCCCGGTGCTGGTTCCCATTACCTGAACTGAATTTTTACTCTCGGGTTTTGGCTATTCAATTTTTGCATCGAATGTCTGTATCTCATTGATGCATGGAGAGGTGTTTATGAAAAATTTAACGGTTTATGCAGTTGATGCCATTGACCACCTGGTACAGCCCGATGAGTTTGATGATGTTACTCCAGAATCTTCTGCGTTGACCATCCTCACGGATTTTAAAAATCATCGTCCACATGTGGTGGAAGCGCACATTCCGGCGGTTGAGGCTGCGGAGTTGATGCATCAGGAAAACATTAATTTCAAACTGGTGGTGGATAAACATAATGAGTTTATCGGTTTGATCAGCATTGAAGACTTATCTGATCAAAGCATTTTGTTGACCCAGGTGGCCAACGGAATGCATCGCGACGAAGTGTTGGTTGCTGACTTGATGCATCATCGCGATGCGGTTCGTGCAATTAATTACGAAGAGTTCAGACGATCCAGCGTAGCGGACATTATTTACACCTTGCAACGTCACGGCCAGCAGTACTACATCGTGGTAGATCGCGATCAGCACCATATTCGCGGTGTGGTGTCCTCAACAGAAATTTCCCGCCGTTTGCATGCGCCCATTTATGTAGAGCGCCAGCCCAGTGTGGCGGATATTCTTTCCATCGCACGAGGCTGATGATTTATTGATGAATGTTTTTCTCACTTCAATTCAACACTGTGCCGCTTGCATGCCGATGGTTCAGTGAAGAAGTGAAGCCCGGTCAGAGAATGCCCCCTCCCTGGCCCGGAATTTATGACGCTGCTTATGTGGCGTCTTAAATGCAGTGTGTTGTATTAAACCCACCCGCACCACGATGTTTCGGTTGCGGGTTTTTTTTGCCTGTTGGAAACTGGCGGCCTGAGCCCTTGTGGCTAGTTAATCAGGACGCCTTATGCACCGAGAACATCATCGAATCCATCGCAACGGTTGGTTGCGCGCAGCCGTGCTCGGCGCTAACGACGGTATTGTGTCTACCGCCAGTTTATTGGTGGGCGTTGCCTCTGCACAGGCGAGCCAGAATGATATTGTCATTGCCGGTGTGGCAGCACTGGTTGCCGGGGCCATGTCCATGGCGGCGGGTGAATATGTCTCGGTCAGTTCACAGGCAGATGCGGAAGCCGCAGACCTCGCCCGGGAAAAACGGGAGTTGGAAACGAACCAGCTTGCTGAACATAAAGAGCTTACCGAGATTTATATTGAGCGCGGTCTGGAGGCGTCACTGGCGCGGCAGGTTGCCGAACAGTTAATGCAGCACGATGCGCTCGGCGCTCATGCTCGCGATGAGCTGGGAATTTCTGACATGACCCGGGCGCGGCCGTTGCTCGCGGCTATGTCATCAGCGCTGGCTTTTTCGATGGGCGCTTTGATGCCGTTAGTGGTAGCGGTGTTTACCGAGGGGCGCTATCTGATTCCGGTAGTTGCCGTAGTATCGCTGTTGTGCCTGGCAACCTTGGGTGGGCTTGCCGCACGCGTCGGCGGTGGCAAGGTGATGCGCGCGGCCTTCCGCGTTACCTTTTGGGGCGCGCTGGCGATGGGGGTGACGGCGGTGATAGGGCGCTTATTTGGCGTAATGCTGTAGTCAGGCTTTCGGCAGGATCTCGCGCAATACTGCTGACATCACGGCATTGATGCGCGTGAAATCGGCGCTGTTTTTTTCCATCCGGGTGGCATCCTGCACATAGCGTGAACCGTCCAGGTCACTCGCGCAGTGTTTGATCAGGGCGGCGGCAGAAGCCGGTGTGGTTTCCAGATGAAATTGGAAGCCAAATACGTTATGGCCCAGGCGAAATGCCTGATGCGGACAGGCCTCGCTGCTGGCCAACCACACCGCATCTTTCGGTAAATCGAAGGTATCACCGTGCCAATGGAAGACATTCTGCCCGTCGAGCAGTCGGGCAAGGGGCTCATCCGGTGCTTGCGCGGTGAGGGGAAACCAGCCAATTTCCTTATGTGTGTTGGGTTTGACTTCCGCCCCACAGACACAAGCGATCAGTTGCGCCCCCAGGCATATACCCATAACCGTTTTTCCCGCTTCAATAGCGGCCTTAATCAAGGCTTTTTCTTCGCGCAGCCAGGGAAATGCATCCTCGTCATAAACCCCCATCGGGCCGCCCATCACGATCAGTGCATCGAAACTTTCAAGGGAGGGAGTGCGATCACCGCGATACCAATGCGTGCTATCCACGCTGTAACCTGCTTGATGGAAGTCTTGTGCCATACTCCCGATGTCTTCAAAAGGCACATGTTGCAAGGCATGAATACGCATGAAAAAGCTCCTTTAACCCGCTATATCAGCTCGCGCGAGTATGCCACGGGTGGAACGGGTAGAGGAATCGTCGGCCTTATCGTGTATACTCCCGGCCACATTTTGTACAACAGGTGATAGTTTTGATTGGTAAATTGTTTAAGAAATTGATAGGGACTGGCGAGCAACCTCCAAGCTCAGCTAAACCCGTCAAAGCGTCAGCCGGTGGTGCTGGCCATCATTCGCGTAACCCGCGTGGGGATAAAGCCGATAGACAGCCCGGTGCCCCGGATTCAAATAACCGTTCTCGCTCACGTCGCCGCAAGGGTGGGCAAGGCCGTAGGCCCGAGCAAGAGCAGGGTGCCGCCAATACGACGGTTGAAAACCAGGGGCAGCGCCAGCATTCCCGTAAGCGCGCTGCACCCGCCGCACCGGCGGAGCCATGGGATATCAGCCAGTTTAACGTGCCGCCCGTGGAGGGTAAGACCCGTTTCCATGATTTTGATCTGGCGCCGGAGTTGATGCACGGTATTGCAGATCTCGGCTTTCAATACTGTTCCCCGATTCAGGCGCAATCGTTACCGCATGCGCTCAAAGGGGCGGATGTGGTCGGCAAGGCGCAAACGGGTACCGGTAAAACCGCCGCCTTCCTGACCGTCATCATTGATGACCTACTGAAGAATCCCATCACCGAAAAACGTTACGCGGGCGAAGCGCGGGCGCTGGTGATCGCACCGACACGGGAACTGGTTATCCAGATTGCCGACGATGCCAAGGCCTTATGCAAGCACACCGACCTGAAAATTCACACCCTGGTGGGCGGTATGGACTACACCCGTCAGCAGCGCCACTTACATGATGAACTGGTGGATATCCTGGTGGCGACGCCAGGGCGTCTGCTGGATTTCTGTGGCAACAAAGACGTGTATCTCGATCAGTTGGAAGTGCTGGTGATTGATGAAGCGGACCGCATGCTGGACATGGGTTTTATCCCGCAAGTGCGTCAGATCGTGCGTCAGGCGCCGCGTCGTGAGGATCGCCAGACCCTGTTTTTCTCGGCAACCTTTACCGATGAGGTTCGCCACCTGGTTGAGCAGTGGACCTTCAAACCGGTTACCGTGGAGATTCAGCCGGAAAGTGTGGCGACTGATACGGTCACCCAGCATGTCTATCTCTCCTCGACCGAAGAAAAATACACCTTGCTCTACAACCTGATCCAGCAGGATGACGTGGAGAGCATGATCGTGTTTGCCAACCGCCGCGACGAGTGCCGCGATTTGCAAGACAAATTGCAACGCCATGGCATCAAGGCAGGTTTGTTGTCCGGTGAGATCGCGCAGAACAAGCGGGTATCAACCCTGGATGCGTTTAAAAAAGGCACCATCAAGGTATTGGTCGCTACCGACGTAGCCGGCCGGGGTATCCATATCAGCGGCATCAGCCACGTGGTGAATTTCACCTTGCCGGAAGAGCCGGAAGACTATGTGCACCGCATTGGACGCACTGGCCGCGCCGGTAAAACCGGTACCTCCATCAGCTTTGCCTGCGAGGATGACGCCTTCCGCCTTGAACCGCTGCAAGCGCTGTTAGGCAAGGAAATCAAATACGAGCAACCGCCGGCACAGCTGCTGTTGCCAACGCCGGAGCTACCACCGGCACCCCGCCGTCCACGGCCGGAGGGCCAGCGTTCTCGCTCGCGCAGTTCCGGTAATCGCGGTCGTTCCCCCCGGGCCTGATAGCCTGCTGTTACAGCTGACCCTCAATTCCGAGGTGTCAGCTGTAAATCAAACTTTGCCAATTTGTCTTACAAAAGGCTATAGTTGCTCTATGCAACTGACATATTGTCTTCTAGTACACATCTCCAACGCTTAACTCAAGGCCCGCTCGATGTCGCAAACCAAATCCGCCATGATGACGCTGCATTTTTCGGTGTTATTGATGGGAGCCACGGGTTTATTCTCACAATTGATCAAGTTGCCCGCCTGGGATATCACCGGTTACCGTACCGCGATCGCCTCGGTGGTGCTGTTTGCCTGGCTTATCTGGCGTGAGCGCAGCATCAGGCTCGGTTCTGCGCGCGATTACCTGCGCATGTTTTTCCTCGGCGCGTTGTTGTGCGTACACTGGATTACGTTTTTCCATTCCATGCAAGTATCTTCGGTGGCGGTGGGCATGATTTCGCTCTACGCCTATCCCGTGATGACGGTTTTTCTTGAACCCTGGATCAAACGCATACGCCTTGATTGGCGCGATGTCATCAGCGGTGTGCTGGTGTTAGTGGGTATTTATTTGCTGGTACCGGAGTTTGATCTGACCAATACCACCACCCAGGGTGTGCTGTGGGGGGTGTTGTCTGCATTGGTTTTTGCGCTGCGCAATTTGCTGCTCGGTCACTGGTTTCGCGGTCAATCCGCTACCCGTTCCATGAGCTATCAAGTGCTGATCGTCGCCTTGCTGATGACGCCGGTGATGGTGTTTTCCGATCACGAACCGACACCGCGCGATTGGTGGTTGTTGATCGGTCTGGGCATTGTCTTCACGGCGTATACGCACACCTTGCTCGGCTCGGCCCTGCGCTACCTCAAAGCCAAAACCGTGGGCCTGGTGGCTTGCCTGCAACCGGTTTACGCGGTGATTTACGAAATTCTGATCCTGCAATCCTACCCCGACCTGACCACTTTGTTTGGTGGTGCCATCATTGTAGCGGCGGCCATCTACGAGTCCGTGCGCGAACACCACAAAGCCACCGCTGCTGCATAATTCGAGCATTCACCAAAGCTCGTCTACACTCTACAGATAGCGTGAAAGAGTAGATGAGAATGAAACGAATTTTGATTGTTGAAGACAGCGAGATGGTAATGCGGGTGCTGCGTCACCTGATACAAAACACCCTGCCTTACGAGGCGTTTTATGCAGCCAGCCTGGCCGAAGCCAAAGCCTTGTGCGAAGCACAGGGAGATGCGTTTTTTGCGGCCCTGGTCGATTTGAATCTGCCAGATGCGCCGGACGGCGAAGTGGTGGATTTTACCCTCAGCAAAAAAATTCCCACTATTGTATTGACCGGCAGTTACGACGAGCAGCGTCGTGAGCAACTGTTCAATAAAGGCATTGTGGACTATGTGACCAAAGAAGGTCGTTATGCCTACAGTAAAGCTGTGGGTATGTTTGAACGGCTGGAAAAAAACCAGCAGATCAAGGTACTGGTTGTCGATGACTCGGATATGTCACGCAAGTATGTGGTCAACCTGTTCAAGCGCCACTTGTTTCAGGTGTTGGAAGCAGTGGACGGAATGGAGGCGATAAAAGTCCTGCTTGAACATCCCGATATCAAGTTGCTGATCACCGACTACAACATGCCGCGCATGGATGGTTTTGAACTGGTCAAAAACCTGCGCTACAAATACGACAAGACGGGCCTGATTATGATCGGCGTCTCCGGGGAAAGCAGTGAGGCGCTGTCGGCAAAATTTATCAAACACGGTGCCAATGATTTTTTACGCAAGCCTTTCCATCCGGAAGAGTTTTATTGTCGTGTTATCCATAACCTGGAGTTGCTGGAACAGGTTGAACTGCTGGATTATTACGCCGACCGCGATCCCCTGACGGGATTATTCCACCGCAGTTATTTCTTTCGTCATGCCCAGGACCTGGAAAGTCAGGCGCGGGAAAAATCAACGCCCTTAGCCTTCGCTGTATTGAACCTCGACGACTTTGCCTTGATAAACCAACGCTTCGGCAATCAGGGTGGAGATCTGGTGTTGCAGCACGTCGCCACATTATTGCAGCAAATGCTGGATCGGTTCTTATTGTGTCGCGCCAGTGGCGATGAATTTTTTGTTCTCTTGCCGGGGCTGGATAATGAGAAAGCGGTATCGCTGATCAGCAGGGTTCGCCAGCTGGTTGCCGCTGCCCCGGTGGTTGTGCAGGGGGAATCTTTTTGCTGTAACTTCAGTGCGGGCGTAACCAACCTGGTATGTGCCAGTATGGATGAGCAACTGAATCAGGCTGTCAAATTTTTGCAGCTGGCCAAAGAATCCAGCGGTGGCATGGTGGTCGGTGATGATGAAGAAGTTACTGACTAAGTTTCTTGATTGATGGTTCTTTGATGGATAACTCTTCCACCCAATAAATTGTCGCGCCGGCAACAGCAATTGGCATCATAAAAATATTGACCAACGGAATCATGCTGCCGGCCATCACCAGGCCACCGAAGGTATAGCTGGTGAGTGACTCGGTATTTAATCGGCGACGCATCTCGCGGAATTCCAATTGATGGTTATCGGCCGGGTAATCGATGTATTGCACCGACATACACCAGGCGGCCCACAACACACTGATCAACGCCGAAGCAAGATTCACCACCGGAATAAACCACAACACAACCAACACCAGTAGTACGAGAAAACCGCGGCTCACAAAATACCAGAGCTTGGTTAATTCCCTGGCCAGGGTGCGTGGAATTAATGCGGACAAACTTTCCGGTTTAGGCTCCTTGCCTGTCAGTTCCTGCTCGATTTTTTCGGCGAGGATACCGTAAAAAGGCGCTGCCACCAGATTGGTAATAATGTTGAAGGTATAGCCGTACACCACCAATAATAAAAAAGCGAACAGCAACCATAAAATCCATGCCACAAACGCCAGCCACTCCGGCATCCATTCCACCAGTTGAGTCAACAGATCGCGATACACATGAACCAGCGCGATGGTCGCTACAACAAATAACACCAGGTTCACCAGCAAGGGCACCAGCACAAAACGCTTTAAACCGGGACGCACCAACAAACCGGCACCGCGCGTCAGATAATGCAAAGCGTTAGCAGGATTTCCGTTAAGCATAGGGCGTGTCCCTGATCAGTGAGTGGAGCGGTGGCGAAAAATATGCACAGCAGCATAGCCCAACGCAAACACCACACCGCTGACAGCACCATACAAATGCGCATCTACGACCACCGGAACCGGCAAGAGTTGCTGGAGATCTGTCGCCTGATACGCAGCGCTTTGTTCATGGATCAACTTACCGATCACCAGCAGCAACCCAGCCCCGTTAATCCACGGCGTTTGGCGAAAACTCAACAAGAAACCAAACACAATCAATCCATGCAGCACACCCGACAACCCCCGGTAAACCGCAAACTCTGGATTCCCCCAGTAAACCCCCAGCCCCACACACAATGCGCTGAACACCAACAAACCGCTGTAAAGCCACAGGCTGCAACGCAGGAAAAACACATACCCGCACACCAAGAGCGCAGCGAGATTCATCAGCAGATGATACAACCCATAATGCACCAGATTTCCCGACAACAACCGCCACCACTCGCCCTGCACAACACGCAAGCGATCCAGCTCCAAAGGATTATTGTCGGGTGAAGAAAATATACCCAACACCAGCAATGCACACGCCAGTGAAAGCGTCAGCCAAAATGCAGGTGTTGGGCGGGGAGGGTTCATTGTGTTTTTATTTTGGGAGAGTGGTGTGTCGGATTACGCTGCGCTAATCCGACCTACGATTAATGAGCGCCGGCTTTTTCAAGTGCGGTGACATATTCCTCGCTGTTGCGATGGGGCTTGATCACTTGCAAAAACGTTTTGCCTTCCGGGCCGACCGCATTCAGGTCTTTACCGGCTTCAACAAACAGTTTTACAAACGTCTCAAAGTTTTCACCGCGCATACCGCGATAAGCTTTTTCCAATAAATGATAATTCGTATTAACGCCCGCCGGAGCGGTGTAATCCAGAAAGGTTTTGATACGGGCTTCGTCGAAGATTTCACCCAGTACTTTTTCTTTGTCTTTGCGTAAGCTCATAATTTTTCCAAGTGCATCTATGATACTTGTTAATCCAATGGTGGATGAGGATTGGGTGAAGCAGTTTGAGACCATCACCAACAGGGATGTTGGTGATGAGCCCCCACGGACGGGTTCACGGCGTGTCTCAAATTGCTTTACCCATTCCTCTGAATGATCTAATCATTAACTATTTAATTTTTTAACCAACAATTCATTCAACGCCTGCGGATTCGCCTGCCCCTTGCTCGCCTTCATCACCTGGCCAACAAAGAACCCCAACATCTTGCCACGCTTGGCCTCATCCGCAGCACGATAACCCTCCACCTGCGCCGCATTACCCGCCAACACCTCATCAATCATCTTCTCCAGCGCACCCGTATCCGAAACCTGCTTCAAACCCCTGGTTTCGATAATCGTATCCGCATCACCCTCACCGTTAGCCATCGCCTCAAACACCTGCTTCGCAATCTTGCTCGACAAGGTGCCATCCTTAACGCGCACGACTAACCCCGCCAACAGCACCGGCGTGACCGGCGACTTATCAATACGCTGCTCGGTACGATTCAGGTAAGCACCCAGATCCGCCATGATCCAGTTCGCTGTCAGTTTCGGTTCACCGGACACTTTCACTGAAGTCTCAAAGAATGCCGCGGTAAATTTATCCGCCGTCAACTGGCCCGCATCATAATCACCCAAACCATACTGTTCTACAAAGCGTGCACGCTTGGCTTCCGGTAATTCCGGCATTTGTTTGCGTACGTTCTCGATATATTCATCATCAAGAATCACCGGCAACAAATCCGGACAGGGGAAGTAGCGGTAATCATTGCTGTCTTCCTTGCTGCGCATGGAACGCGCTTTTTTGGTATCGCCGTTATACAGACGCGTTTCCTGGGTGATCTTGCCGCCGTCTTCCAGCACATCAATCTGCCGCTCGACTTCCAGCTCAATAGCCTCTTCCATAAATTTAAATGAATTGAGGTTTTTGGTTTCCGTGCGCGTGCCGAGTTTGTCGGACCCTTTGGGGCGAATGGAAATATTCACATCAAAACGCATGGAACCCTGCGACATATCCCCATCACAAATTTCCAATGAGGTCACAATGGAATGGAGTTTCTTCGCGAACGCCACCGCTTCTTCCGCACTGCGCATGTCCGGCTCGGTAACCACCTCAATCAAGGGCGTACCTGCACGGTTTAGATCGATACCGCTCATGCCGGCAAAATCTTCGTGCAAGGATTTGCCCGCATCCTCTTCTAGGTGCGCGTGGTGAATACGCACGCGTTTGGTTCGCCCGCCTTCCAACTCCAGATCCACATAACCGGGGCCAACGATAGGCTCAGCCAGCTGTGTGGTTTGATAACCCTTGGGCAGGTCGGGATAGAAATAATTTTTGCGCTCGAATACCGACCGCTTGCCGATCTCCGCATTCACGGCCAGGCCAAACATGGTGGCAAAACGAAAGGCTTCGGCATTCGCTACCGGCAAGGTGCCAGGCATTGCCAGGTCGATCGCGCAGGCCTGGGTGTTTGGCTCAGCGCCGAACGCCGTACTGGCGCCGGAAAAAATTTTGGTTTTGGTGGCCAGTTGCACATGCACTTCCAGGCCGATAACAGTTTCCCATTGCATCTTGATGCTCTCTTGTTCGGTTCTGCTCGTTCGATTCCGCGTAAGGCTTTCGCCGTGTTACTCAATACCCGGTGCGGTCTGTTGATGGAAGTCAGTGGATTGCTGGAACTGGTGTGCCACATTCAGCAAGCGGGCTTCAGCAAAATAATCGCCAATCAACTGCAGGCCCACCGGCTTGTTGTCCACCATGCCGCAGGGAATCGACAACCCGGGCAGCCCCGCCAGGTTGGTGGCGATGGTATAGATATCTTCCAGATACATGGCCACCGGATCTTTGGTCTTGGAACCAAAAGCAAAGGCGGGCGAAGGCGAGGTCGGGCCGAGGATCACGTCCACCTGGGTGAAAGCGTCCACAAAATCTTGCTTGATCAGGCGACGGACTTTTTGTGCCTTGCTGTAGTAGGCATCGTAATAACCGGCAGACAAGGCATAGCTGCCTACTAAAATGCGGCGCTTCACTTCATCGCCGAAACCTTCCGCCCGCGAGCGCTTGTACAGATCGGCGAGGTCTTTCGGGTTTTCACAGCGATAGCCGTAACGTACACCGTCAAAGCGCGACAGGTTGGCTGAACACTCCGCTGGCGCAATCACGTAGTAGGCCGGTACCGCGAGATGCGTGTGGGGCA
Organism: uncultured Cellvibrio sp.; assembly: GCA_946481735.1. The sequence continues at coordinate 29,637 of CAMLOU010000012.1, read as the reverse complement.
GGCTGATACTGTGAATCGTCGCGCCCAACTTTTCGTACACCTTGATGGCGGCTTCTACATGCGCGGCAGTTTGCGGATTCAACCCTTCACCAAAATATTCTTTGGGTACACCAATCTTGAGACCGGTCAGGGGATTGTTCAGGTCGGCGGTGTAATCCGGTACATCGCGCTCAACGCAGGTGGAATCTTTCGGATCGAAGCTGGCCAGGTCATTCATCATCAAGGCCGCATCTTCGGCAGTGCGGGTCAGGGTGCCGGCCTGATCAAGGCTCGAGGCAAACGCAATCATGCCCCAGCGCGACACCCGGCCATAGGTCGGCTTGATACCGGTGAGGCCACACAGGGCTGCCGGTTGGCGAATGGAGCCACCGGTATCGGAGGCGGTTGCGCCCGGCGCAAGATGTGCGGCCACGGCAGCGGCGGAACCGCCCGATGAACCGCCGGGAACACAATCTGTCGCCCAGGGATTTTTCACCGGGCCGTAGTAACTGGTTTCATTGGATGAACCCATGGCGAATTCATCCATGTTGGTTTTACCCAACATCACCACGCCGGCCGCCAGGTAATTTTCCACGATGGTGGCGTTGTAGGGCGCGATAAAATTGTCGAGCATCCTGGATGCGCAACTGGTGCGCACACCGGTGGTACAGAAGATGTCTTTGTGGGCGATAGGGATACCGCATAATGCCGGCGCATCACCGGCCGCCAGACGTTTGTCGGCGGCGGCAGCTTGTGCCAGCGCCAGCTCCGGGGTAACGGTAATGTAGCTGTTGTAGGTGGTATCCAGCCGCGCGATGCGGTCGAGATAATGTTGGGTAAGTTCGGTACTGGAGAAGTCCTTGCGGCGCAGGCCCTGGGTCAACTCGGCAATGGTGAATTGGTGCATTGCAAAAAATTCCTGGTCGTTCATGGACTGGCAAAGCTTGCCAGCAGGCTGGGTCTGTGAGGGTTTATTCGATCACCTGGGGGACCAGGTAAAGGCCATCCTGGGTTGCCGGGGCAATGGCCTGAAAGCGTTCGCGTTGGTTGGGCTCGGTCACTTCATCGGCGCGCAGGCGTTGGACCGCGTCCAGCGGATGAGCCATGGGGACAACACCATCCGTATTGACGGCTTGCAGTTGGTCAACCAGAGCGAGGACATCAGAGATGCTGTTGGCCACCTGGTCAGCGGTGTTTTCAGAGATAGCGATGCGCGCCAGCTCGGCCAGTTTTGCGATATCGGAACGGTCTACAGCCATTGTCAGGTTCACTCCAGAGAACGTCGACCGCTAACTATTCGTTAAAAAGGTCGAATAACGTGAGAAAAAAACGCATCTTGTCAAAATGGGCGCTAAACTTATCACATTTGCGCCTTGCCCTAAATCCCTCTCGTTGATAGAGTGCCAGCACCTGTGAGCGCTTCGCAGATTTTGTTTGTCAACCGGAAAAATAATGGGCGGCGGACAAAAATAATTGCTGCTCCCTCGGCGAATTTATTCAGGCTGGTTCGGTCAAATTCAAGTTCTGGATGAACGTCAGTTAACCGACTGGCCCCGGATTTTCTACCCAACGATTTTTATTAGATAACTGCATTGACTATCGGCAGGCGCAAGATCAGTTTACATAATTGAGGTGCGCCCGGCAGAGGTTGCAGATACAGAATATTAAGGTCTCGTCAACTCATGTTAAAACACCTGCGCGGAGCTTTTTCCAACGATCTCTCCATTGACCTCGGCACTGCCAATACCCTGATTTACGTTCGCGGACGCGGCATCGTACTCAACGAGCCCTCGGTGGTTGCCATCCGCCATCATAACGGTCACAAGATTGTGGAAGCCGTCGGTGCAGAAGCCAAACGCATGCTCGGTCGTACCCCCGGCAACATCACCGCTATTCGCCCGCTGAAAGACGGTGTGATTGCCGACTTTCAGGTCACCGAGAAAATGTTGCAGCACTTTATCCGCAAAGTTCACGAAAACAGTTGGTTCAGCCCCAGTCCCCGCGTCCTGATCAGTGTTCCCTGTCTCTCTACCGAAGTTGAAAAACGTGCGATTCGCGAATCGGCCATGGGTGCCGGTGCCCGTGAAGTGCGCCTGATTGAAGAACCCATGGCAGCCGCTATCGGTGCCGGTTTGAAAGTGGCAGAAGCCAGTGGTTCCATGGTGGTGGATATCGGCGGCGGCACCACAGAAATCGCGGTTATCTCCCTGAATGGTGTGGTTTATTCCGATTCTGTGCGTATCGGTGGTGACCGTTTTGACGAAGCCATCGTCAATTATGTCCGTCGCAACTACGGCAGTGTTATTGGTGATGCCACGGCGGAACGTATCAAACAGGAAATCGGTTGTGCCTTTGCCGGTAGCGAGATGCGCGAGATTGATGTGCGCGGCCGTAACCTGGCGGAAGGTGTACCGCGCAGCTTTACCCTGAACAGTGACGAAGTATTGGAAGCCTTGCAAGATCCACTGGCCGGTATTGTCCAGGCGGTGAAGAGTGCTCTGGAGCAATCACCGCCGGAATTGGCCTCTGATATCGCGGAAAGCGGTGTGGTATTGACTGGTGGTGGTGCGCTGCTGCGCGATATTGACCGCTTGTTATCCAACGAAACCGGGCTGCCTTTTATCATTGCCGATGATCCACTGACCTGCGTCGCCCGTGGTGGCGGTATGGCGATGGAGATGAATGACAAGCGCATTGACCTCTTGTCATCCTGATCAATAGCGCTTACCGATGATCATGTCTCAGGTGTATGCAGGATTGTCGGCCTCCAATTCCTATAACCTGTTGTCTTGGGGCGGTGCCGGATTACCGCTCCCTCGCTAAACGGGAGAACTTGCCATTAAACCTCTGTTCACAAAAGGTTCTGCGGGGACGTCGCGGGCATTAATATTTATTGTGCTGATGATCGCCCTGATCTTTATCAGCATCTACACCAATTGGTTGACGCCGGTGCGCCAGCAACTCAGTGTCCTGGCCGTGCCTTTCTACCAACTTACCGACATACCGCATCGCCTTGATGTGTGGCGCCAGAACACCTTTGTTTCCCGGCGCGAACTGGCGCTTGAGAACGAGACCCTTAAAACCGAACTGCTTATCCATCAGCGCAAACTCCAGCAGATGGCCGCCCTGGCCGCTGAAAACGTGCGCCTGCGCCAACTGATGAACGCCACCGATATCTTGCAGGACAGTGTGCTGGTGGCCGAGTTGATCGGTGTGTCTCCCAACCCCTTGAGCCACACGGTGGTGATCAATCGTGGCGCCAACGAAGGTGTCTTTGAGGGTCAACCATTGTTGGATGCTTTCGGCCTGATGGGGCAGGTTATTGAGGTCAGTGAACACAGCAGCCGGGTGCTGTTGATCTCGGATGCCACCCATGCCTTGCCCGTGCAAGTGAACCGCAACGGTGTGCGCGCCATTGCGGAAGGCACGGGTGACCTTAACCGTCTGCGTTTGCGGCACGTCTCCAACACCACTGATATTCGGGAAGGCGACTTGCTGGTCAGCTCCGGCTTGGGCAAGCGATTTCCCGTGGGCTACCCGGTCGCGGAAGTCGAAAGCGTTGTGCGCGATCCCGGCCAGGCATTCGCCACGGTAATTGCCCGCCCGATGGCCCGTCTGGATCGCAGCCGTCATGTTCTGCTGGTCTTTGATTCTCGGGACAATACTCCCTGATGTTGCCGGCCAGATACCATGCCCAGGTCGTTATTGCCGCAACCTTTGTGTTGGCGCTGTTACTTGCTGTCTACCCTCTGCCGTTGTCATGGCGCTGGTGGCGCCCCGAGTTTGTGGTCATGGTCGCCATTTACTGGATTTTTACCTTGCCGCTGCGCACCAGCCTGATACTCCTGATATTACTTGGTTTATTCCAGGATTTACTGGAAGGTGTGCCCTTTGGCCAGCATGGTCTGGCACTGGTTATTGTGGCCTATATCTGCCTTCTGTCTTATCAACGGGTACGCAATTACTCCCTCTGGAAACAATCTTGCTGGGTGTTTGTATTAGTGGGTATTGCCCAATTGACGGACAACTGGGTGCAGGCCATGAGCGGCAGGCCATTGAGCGGCATTATGTTTTTATACCCGGCGTTTGCCAGCGCGTGCTTCTGGCCTATCTGCTACCTTTGGTTGGAGGCGGTGCGCCGACGCTATCGCATCGCCTGAGGCGGTCCAATAACCGCTGGCGGCTTGGGATTAGGATGATAATGAACCACAGGCTTTTGCTTCATTTTCTCACCATTCAGGGGTTGTTCAGTTGATGGTTGCTACATCTCATCTCTACCTGGCGTCACGCTCGCCCCGGCGGCGGGAGCTGCTTAACCAGATCGGTGTTAACCACAGTGTGCTGCAAGTTGATGTGCCGGAGATGCCGCTCACAGGCGAGCGACCGGAGGAGTACGTCCAGCGTTTGGCACAGGAAAAATCCCTTGCGGGTGTGACGGTTATGCAGGCGTTAGGCCTGCCCGAGTTGCCGGTGCTGGGCGCTGACACCATCGTGGTGTGTGACGGGGCGATACTGGAAAAGCCACAGGATAAAGCCCATGCCCGTGAGATGTTAAAGCAGCTATCGGGTCGCACACACCAGGTGATGACAGCGGTGGCGCTCACGAACCGTGAGGCGTCGCACAGCAGGCTATCGGTGACAGAGGTTGAATTTCGCCCATTGAGCGATGATGAAATCAATGATTATTGGGCTTCCGGCGAGCCTTGCGATAAGGCAGGTGCATATGCAATCCAGGGCTTGGGTGCCGTCTTTGTCAGTAGTTTGCGGGGCAGCTACAGCGGCGTGGTGGGCTTACCCATTGAGGCGACCGTGGAATTAATGCAAATCTTTGGCGTGCCCTGGTGGCAGCCGGTTAAGGATCAACTTGATGAGTGAAGAGATACTGATCAACGTCTCTCCGGTGGAAACACGGGTAGCGCTGGTGGAAAACGGTGTGGTGCAGGAACTGTACATCGAGCGCAGCCATGGCAAGGGCTACGTTGGCAACATCTATAAAGGCAAGGTAGTGCGTGTGCTGCCGGGCATGCAGGCGGCATTTGTGGATATCGGCCTGGGCCGCACGGGTTTTATCCATGTAGCTGACATGATCCCGGAACCGCCGGAAGGTGAATCGCGTCGCCACGACCTGCCGGATATCCGCACCCTGGTGCGCGACGGGCAAACTTTGTTGGTCCAGGTTGCCAAAGACCCCATCGGGACTAAAGGTGCACGGCTGACAACACACCTGACGTTGTCGTCACGCTACCTGGTGTATATGCCTAATAGCCTGCACATCGGCGTGTCGACGCGTATTGATGACGAGCAGGAGCGGGAGCGGCTGCGGCAGGGCGTGGAAGCTGCCGCCCAAGCCTCCGGCGTCAGTGGCGGGTTTATTGTGCGCACGGTGGCGGAAGGGGTGGATATTGAATCCATCGTGGCGGACATCCCTTTCTTGCAGAAACTTTGGGCAGACTTGAGTGCCAAACAGCCAACGGTCGATGCCCCGGCGGTGATCCATGAAGACATGCCACTGTACCTGCGCGCCTTACGTGATCTGGCGCGGGCGCCGCTGGAAAAAATTCGAGTCGATTCGCGCCTGAGCTGGAAGCAGATGCGCGACTTTGCCGCCAATTATTATCCGCAGCTGGTGGAGCTGATTGAGTGCTATACCGATGGTCGGCCACTGCTGGATCTCTACGGTGTGGAGGAAGAAATCCGCCGCGCACTGGACACCCGCGTACCACTCAAATCCAACGGTTACCTGATTATCGAGCAGACCGAGGCCATGACCACGGTGGATGTGAATACCGGGGCGTTTGTCGGCCATCGCAACCTGGAAGAAACCATCTTCAAGACCAACCTGGAAGCCGCCAGCGCTATCGCCCGTCAACTGCGTCTGCGCAATCTGGGTGGCATCATTGTGTTGGACTTTATCGATATGCAGGACCCGGAGCATCAGCGGCAGGTGTTGCGCACGCTGGAGAAAGCCCTGGAGAAAGATCACGCCAAGACCCGCATTACCGGTGTGTCAGAGTTGGGGCTGATCGAGATGGCGCGCAAGCGAACCCGTGAATCCCTCGGGCAGATGATGTGCGAACCCTGCCCGGTATGCCATGGGCGCGGGCAGGTCAAATCGGCGGAGACAGTCTGCTATGAGATCTTTCGCGAAATCCTGCGTGAGGCGCGGACCTATAACAACGAAAAGTTTTTGGTGCTGGCATCTGCTGTGGTGGTGGATCGCCTGCTGGATGAGGAGGCCGCTTATGTGGCGGACCTTGAAGCCTTTATCGGGCGCACCATCGAGTTTCAGGTAGAGACTCTGTTTACCCAGGAGCAATACGACATTGTGTTGGTCTAGGCGCACTTAGCGCTGGGCCAAGGGTAGTTTTTACGTGCACGCATAACGCCCGGCGGCTTGTGTGCAAACCTGTTAATACCTGGAATTGAATACTGTCGAATGACCCGCGTGCTTCGCTATCTGGTGAAAAAGTTTTACACGCTGTGCGCCATCGCCCTGATCAGTCTGGCGGTGTTGGTGCAGTGTGGGCGGAGCTTTTCGCACCTGTTGAGCGAATATCCGCAGGAACTGAGTGACTACCTATCCCAACGCCTGAATGCCGACGTTCACATTGGGGCGATCAGCGCTAACTGGGAAGGACTCAAACCGGTGGTGGATGCGAGTGACATCCGCATTGCCAGCCAGGCGCAGGAGCCCATCCTGACCTTGCAAAAAGCGCGCATGCGGCTGGACCTGATCAGTTCGCTGTTGAATTTCCGCCTGGTGTGGGGCGGTATCAACGTCCATCAGGCGGCACTGGCATTTGAGCAGACGCCTGAAGGTTTTTGGCAACTGCCGGGGCTGCGTTTTCAGACCCGGGAGGACCAGGAGGCGGCCCAACTGGATGCCCTGTTCGATATGCTGTTGCTCTCCACCCATATCGAATTCCATCAAACCCACCTCGATTTCACGTTTCTCGACGGCCATAAAATCGCCCTGGATTCGCCTTCGGTAAGGCTGGAAAACAAAGGCAACTTCCATCGCCTTTCGCTCCAGGTCGATGTGGAGGAGCGCATGAATGCCGTCACGCTGGTTATGGAAGCCCAGGGTGATCCGCGCGATCAGCAACGGTTCAGTGCCCGTGGTTATTTACAATTGGATGAGTTTCCCACCAGTGAGCCTTTGGCCGCTGCCGGCGCCTTGCTGTTACCCGGCATTGATGACTGGCAATGGCGCAGTGATGGCTCCCTGGATGCCCGCTTGTGGTTCAGCACCCGAGAGAACAGCGAAGGCTTTAACCTGAGCGGTAGCCTCGGTTTACAAACCTTGTCTTTGCCGGTGCTGGATCGTCGTTTGGAATTAGCCAGCTTTGCCACCCAGGTGAACGGTCACTGGTTGCGCCAGGGCGGGTGGCAATTGGCCCTGCAAAATATTCGCGCTGACGTTAACAAAACCCGCATTGACGCGTTAAACATCTCGGCCTCTGCCTCCAGTATGGAAGGACCGGTGTTATTGCAGAGTGATGCCCTGGATTTGCAGCGCTGGACGCGAATCCTGGATGACGCTGGCGCATTCGGCGACGGCAATTTGCAGGACATACTGCTCACCCTCAACCCCCAGGGCGAACTGCGCAACCTTCAGGTAAGGGTACCGCTGGATGAGCCAAAGGCCTGGCAGTTGCAGGCAAATGCTCATCAGGTGGGGGTGGATGCATGGCGGGGCGTGCCGGCTTTGCGGCAGGTGGATGGTTTTGTACAGGCAGATCAACGGGGTGGTTTTATCAATATCGATAGCCAGCAGGGATTCAGCATGCATTACATCCCCACCTACGCGGCGCCCATGGCATTTGAGACGGCGCAGGGGCAGGTTGCCTGGTCATTGCAGCCGGAGAATAACCAGATCTATGTCAACAGCGGTGAACTCAGCTTTCGCAGCGGCGATGAGCAGGTTAACGGACATATGTGGCTCGCTATTCCCTGGCAGCGCAACAGCGGTGATATCGATCTATACCTGCAAATCGGCGCGCGCCAGATTGCCGCCGGGCATTACCCGAAATATACCCCGGCCGTCTTGCCGCAGCCCCTGTTGTCCTGGTTAAAGCAGAGTATTGGCGAGCATAACAACGGCATGGTCAATGAGGTTGGCTTTGTCTATCGCGGTACGCTGAACACCAAAAACACCATGGCCCGCAGCCATCAGTTGTATCTCGACATCCACAACGCGGAATTGAATTACCAGGAAGGCTGGCCACCCCTGCGCGATGTGCGCGGACGTTTGCTGGTCAACGATAACTATGTCGATGCCAGCGTGAGTGAAGGCAAGATCTACAGCAGTCACCTGCAGCAGACCCATGTGCAATCCCGTCCCCTTCCCGGCGGACAAGGCTCCTTATTGCGTGTAAAAGGCGCCATCAGTGGCATGGCCAGCGATGGTTTGCGGGCGTTGCGCGAAGGCCGGTTGCGCCAGTATATCGGTGACAATATGGATCGCTGGGACGTCACCGGCGATATGCTGGCGCACCTGGATATTGCCGTTCCCCTGGGCGGATCGGGCGAGGGTGCCTATCAGCGCGTCGATGTTGATCTGGATGTGCCGACTTTTACCTTGCAGGATTACGACCTGGCGATAGAGGCCGTGCAGGGGCGTATCACCTATTCGAGCAGGAGGGGGTTAAGCAGCCACAACCTGACCGGGCGGTTGTTTGATGAAGCCGTGGGCGTCGAGCTCGATAGCATGAACAGCGACACCGACAGAAAGACGCTTATCGACGTCAGAGGCAACGTCAAGCACCAGCGTCTGGCGGAATGGAGCAAACGCCCCGAGTTACTCTTCCTTGACGGCAAGATTCCTTACGATGCGCGCATCGAAATTATCCATCGTCCCGCTGCCCAGCCCGGTGAGCCAGATACATCTGCAGATGTAGCCGCGTCTGGAGAAACAGCCAACGAGCAGCTCCCCATAAAGGCTGCGCCCGACCGGAGACTGGCCAGTATTCAGGTCCGGAGCAACCTCGAGGGTGTGGCTGTCGATTTGCCAGCGCCCTATGGCAAGCCGCCCGAGCAACAGCGCGCGTTGGGGGTGAACCTTCATATTCACCAGCGCACATCGCTGATTGATGTGAATTACGCTATGCCGGACGGTGCAGCGGCGACGGTATCTGACGGCCTTGCTAAAAAAAATCAGGCGCTTCCTGATCACGCCGTACAAGCCTTATTTAAACTGGAGCGCGAGGGCAGTCGGTTGCTAAATGCCAATGTCGCCCTCGCGCGCCCGGCTGTGTTGCCTCGCGAAACACGTTTTTTACTCAATGGGTATTTGCCTGAATTCAACCTGGCGCAATGGCAAAGCGTACAGGAACGCTATCTACGCTATACCGATCAGATCGTGCCCAAGGTGATGGCTGCGACCAAGGTGATGCCGATGGCAGAGATGTCCGGGGATGAAGGCACAACGCCACCCCCATCAGTACCCTCACCACCGCCGCAAAAGCCTGACCCGACCCAGGTGGCCGGTTTACCCTTCCTGGCTGATATCACCCTGGGTAAACATGAACTCGGCCCCTTGTCCCTGGAAAACCTGGCCTTGCAGATTCAACCGCAGGCCGACGCCTGGCACCTGGCGTTCGGCAACCCTGTGCTGGCAGGTCAGGTGCGCTTGCCGGAGAACCAGCGTCTGCCCATCACCATTGAGTTGCAATACCTGCATCTGGGACGCGCCATGCTCGGTGAGTCGGCGGATGACCTGGACAGCATTGAGGCAGAGTTCGACCCGCGCGATCTGCCCAGCGCCGACATCAGCATTGCGGAGCTGCATTACGAAAACAGCAACTACGGAAATTGGTCGGTGCAACTGCGTCCTAATGCGCAGGGGGCGGTATTCAATAATATCCGCGGCAATATCCGGGGGATTACCGTCAGCGGATTACCCACGGCAGCGGACGATAACCCGGCAGGCGCACAATTGTTTTGGCACAAGGGCGCAGATGGGGCGCGTACGCGTTTTGTCGGGCTCTTGAGCGCCGGTGATATCGCCGACGTGATGCGTCAGTGGGAAAAACCGGACATCATCGAAAGTACCACGGCCCGGTATGAAGTGGATTTATCCTGGCCCGGTTCGCCGCACCAGGTGGCGTTAAAGAGCCTGAATGGGCGGGTAAATCTGTTGATGGAAGATGGGCGTTTCAAACGCAATCCCAGTGTTGGCAGCGATGGGTTTTTGCGGCTGGTGGCACTGGTTAACTTTGATACCCTGGCGCGCCGCCTGCGCATGGACTTTTCAGACCTTTATAAAAGCGGTCTTGCCTATGACGAGCTGCGCGGCAGCGTTACCTTCGATGCCGGAAAGCTCATCTTCACTGAGCCCCTGCAAATGAGCAGCCCCTCCAGCCGGCTGCAAATGGCCGGCAGTATTGACCTGGTGAACGAGACCATCGATTCCCGTCTGGTTGCCACCTTGCCTGTGGCCGGTAACCTGACTTTTCTCGCCGCCCTGGCAACCGGGCTGCCGGCTGCGGCTGGTGTATACGTGGTCAGTAAGATCTTTAAAAAGCAGGTGGACCAGGCGACCAGTATCAGTTACCGCATTCGCGGCAGTTGGGATGAGCCAGAGATGAAATTTGACCGTCTGTTTGAAAGTGAAACCAGCCTGCGCAATAGCGTAAGTGAAAATGGCGATACCGTGACGGATTCTCCGCAGGATGAGGTAGGGCAAGAGGATGTTTCCGCACCGGATAACACCCCTGAATCCCGTTAATGCTTGATAGATCGCCTTGCAGGCATAATAAAATGGCTCGCATCGTTGGAGGATAAGCCATGTTGATTCGTCAGGAACGACACACAGATATCGACACCATCTTTCGTTTAACCCAGGCAGCGTTTGAGGATCATCCTTTCAGTGACCACAAGGAACAACTCATCGTTAATGCCCTGCGTGCCGCTAACGCCATGACCTTATCGCTGGTTGCACAATGGGATGATGAACAGGTGTTAGGCCATGTGGCCTTTTCGCCGGTTGAGATATCCGACGGTGGTCAAGACTGGTACGGACTGGGGCCGGTTTCGGTAGCGCCAGCCTATCAGCGGCGCGGCATCGGTAGGGCGCTCATCCAACAGGGACTGCATACATTGCAATCTGCGGGAGCCAGGGGATGCGTGGTCATGGGCGATCCGGATTACTACCAGTATTTTGGCTTTCGGCATTTGCCGGAATTGGTCTATCAGGATGTGCCGCCGGAATATTTCCTCGCCCTGGCGTTTTGCCAGCCAACCCCGCAAGGGTACGTCACTTACCACCCGGCTTTTTTTGTGCAGGAGTAAAACAGAATCTTGCAAAGGCCAGTGCGCTAATCAGTGATCGTGGGCTTCCATTTGTTCGCGGATATAACGGAATAATTTGCGTGCGCTGGCGGGCGGTTTATTTTCCGCTGCTTCTTTTTGCGCAACGCGAATTAATTGGCGCAGGTGTTGGACGTCCACGCCGGGATGTAATTGAATAAATTCCTGTAACGCCTGATTATCACCACCAATCAACAGATCCCGATAGCGTTCCACCTGATGCTGGCGGTGAATGTAACGGTCACTTTTGGTTTGTAGTTGATCATAAGCCTGTTGAATCGCCCCATGATCTGTCGTGCGCATCAATTTACCGATGTACTGTAAATGTCGCCGCCGGGCCTCGCGGTGAACCATCTTGCGGGTTTCGAGGATGGCTTCCATCAATTTGGGCTCGATGGGGATTTGGGCCAACTGGTTATCGTTTAACTCCACCAGCTTTTCACCCAGCTCCTGCAGCGCGGTCATCTCGCGTTTGGCTTGCGACTTGCTGCGGATGTAGTCGTCGGGATTGATGTCGTCGTATGAATAAACCATGGTCTTGCCAATCTGCGGTGGGTATTAAAAAGGGCAGCTAGGTTAGGTAAAAGCCGGGCAAATAACAACAGGAATCGGTGGTTATTCGTCTTCTTCAAAGCGCTCGGTGATGAGCTTCAGGATCGCTTCCATTGCACACGCTTCATCGTGACCGTCGGCCTGGACCTCGATATCCGTACCCTGGGTGGCCGCCAGTAGCATCAATGACATAACACTCTTGGCATCAACCCAGTGGTTTTCACATGTACTGGAAGCAACACGCACCTGGATGCGTGCCTCAAACGGCATTGCTGTAGTTACCAGCTTGGCGGCCGCACGGGCATGCAGGCCGCGTTTGTTGATGATAGTCACTCGTTCGATGAGCATAAAAGGACATCACGCTTTCTTGTGTTTATTGATGTCTCGGTGCCGGACCTGTACATCGTTATAAAATCGGTTGAAATGCTTTTGTAACCGCTCACTCAGGTAGACCGAGCGATGTTGTCCGCCGGTACAGCCGATGGCAATCGTAATGTAGCTGCGATTATTGGCCTGGTAGCGCGGTAACCAGCGGGTGAGGTAGCGCTCGATATCTTCGTACATTTCCTCAACGGAATCCTGCTCCTCAAGAAAATCGATGACGTCCTGATCCTTGCCGGTCAGAGGGCGCAGGTTGTGTTTCCAATGTGGGTTGGGCAAACAACGCGCATCAAAAACCAGATCCGCATTCACCGGAATGCCGTGTTTGAAACCGAAGGATTCGAACAGAATGGCCATATTGGATTCATTACGGCCAACCACGCGTTCTTTCACCAGGTCACGTAATTCATGCAGATTCAAATGGCTGGTATCCAGCACCAGATCGGCGGCATCACGAATCGGTTCGAGCAGGTTTTGTTCTTCGGTAATGGCTTCTTCCAGGTTGGTGTTGGTATCGCTCAAGGGATGCTTGCGCCGCGTTTCACTGAAACGCTGGATCAACACCGAAGGTTGTGCGTCAAGGAATAGCACGCGAAACGGTACATGGGCTTCCTTCAGTGTCTCAATCATCATCGGAAAAATGTTGAGATCCTGCCAGGCGTTGCGCACATCGATACCAATGGCAAATTTCTGGGTGTCATCCTTGTGAATCTGGATTTGTGCAACCAGCGCCGGCAACAGGCTCACCGGCAGATTGTCGATGCAATTAAAGCCGACATCCTCCAGAACATGCAGTGCGGTACTCTTACCCGAACCGGATAATCCACTCACTATCACTAAATGCATGGGCGTAGGTTCCTGTGACTTATTCATCAATCCGCCGAGGCTGCCGGGCTTGCTTGTTTACAATGCCGCTGATTAATCCTTGCTGATGGCTGTCTCGTATAAGGCCGCATCACTGTCAGCGTCGCGCAAACGCTCGCGAAATTCACTGTCATTGAGCGCGCCCGCGAGGGCCGCCAGGTTTTGCAGATGTTCGCCATGGGCATTTTCGGGCACCAACATGGCAAATAAAATATCCACTGGCTCAGAGTCAATGGAATCGAAGTCGATGGGTTGGTTCAGGGTAATCAACGCCCCGATGACGCCGTCATAGTTTTCCACCCGACAGTGTGGAATGGCGATGCCGTGACCAATACCCGTGGAGCCGAGCCGCTCCCGCGCAATCAGCCGACGAAATAAATCGTCGGCGTCAATAGCGGGAATGTCTTGGGCGATGGTGTTGGCAAGTATTTCCAGCACACGCTTTTTACTGACACCCTCAATGTCGCACAAGGTGCGGCCCGGGGTGAGAAGAGATTGTATTTGCATAATGTATTAACGATGGCTGCGCATTTTTTCTTTGTGTTTAATCAATTGCCGATCGAGCTTATCGGTCAGCAGGTCAATAGCGGCATAGAGATCTTCTGATGTCGCATCGGCGAATAAATCCTTGCCGCTTACATGCACGGTGGCTTCCGCTTTTTGTTCCAATTTATCTACCGAAAGAATCACATGAGTATTGGTGATGCGGTCGTGATGGTTATTGAGACGCTCGAGCTTATTGTTGACGTAGTCCTTGAGGGATTCGGTAACTTCCAGGTGGTGACCGCTGATAGTAATTTGCATAGTACTTCCTCTTCGTTATGACAGTTGCTTAATCTTGCCTTGCGGCACGATTATTGATTCCTGCATAGTGCTAACACACTTTCTGCATACCCGATGTTGATCAGCCTAGCAGTGGAGAAAAGGGATGTCATAGTAAACTTTTACGCTCATTGGACGGCGGGATATTCAGTGATTCCCGGTACTTGGCGATGGTGCGTCGCGCCACCTGGATTCCCTGCTCGGATAAGAGTTCGGTGATCTTGCTGTCGCTCAGAGGCTTTTTTGGATTTTCCGCGCTCACCAGTTTTTTGATGATGGCACGAATCGCCGTAGAAGAGCATTCGCCGCCGCTGTCTGTACTCACATGACTGGAAAAGAAATATTTAAGTTCAAAAATTCCCTGGGGCGTATGCATGTACTTCTGGGTCGTAACCCGCGAGATAGTGGATTCATGCATATCGACAATTTCAGCGATATCGTGGAGTACCAGCGGCTTCATCGCTTCGGCACCGTATTCAAGGAAGCCGCGTTGTTTTTCCACGATGCAACTTGCCACTTTCAACAGGGTTTCATTACGGCTTTGCAAGCTTTTGAGAAACCAGCGTGCTTCTTGCAGGTTGTCTTTCAGAAAGGTGTTGTCGCTACTGGAGTCTGCCCGTTTTACCATGGAGGCGTAATCGGTATTGATCCGTAGACGGGGCGCGATATCCGGGTTTAACTCGACGACCCAGCGGCCATCCCGTTTTTCCACGAAGACGTCCGGTACCACATACTCGGTATCGCCGGACGCAATCATATCGCCCGGGCGCGGATTCAGCCCCTGGATCAGCGCCACCGCCTGGCCCAGTTCGCTTTCCTTGAGTTTGGTGCGCCGCATCAATTGGCGGTAATCGCGGCTGCCCAGCAGCGGCAGGTATTGCTTGACGATCAGCTTGGCCGGTTCGAGAAAAGGCGTGGTCGGGGCGAATTGTTGTAGTTGTACCAACAGGCATTCAGACAGGTTCTGACTGCACACACCACAGGGGTCAAATTGTTGCAGGCGATGCTGTACCGCAACCACCTCGTCCAGTTCCAGCTCATCCAGTTCGGTGATCAAACCTTCATAGATATCGGTAAGGCTGACAGAGAGCATACCGCTGGGATCGACAGCATCAATGATTGCCATCGCGATAACGCGGTCCTGGTCTGACATGGGTGTCAGATTGAGCTGCCACATCAGGTGATCGTAAAGGGAGTCGGTAACGGCGCGCCGGCTTTCAAAGTCGTTGTCTTCGCCATCGTAGGTGGATGCATTGCTGGTATGGGAGGACTGATATACATCGTCCCAACTGGTATCTACCGGCAATTCATTGGGGATGGATTCATTCCAGTCAGTGTGGGGCTCATTATCGACGTAGCTGTCGTTATCCGAAAAACTTTCGCTGTCTGAAAAGCTTTCCGTGTCGTTGTAGCTCGTTTCTGCGTAGCTGTCCTTGTCGGCAAAGGTATCTTTATCGTTAAAACCTGAATCAATGTCTGCGTTGGCTTCGGCGGCCACTTCCTGTTGGCGAGGGTAATCACTGTCTTCTCCGTCACCGGCCTCGGTGGGAGTGTGGCTGTCGTAAGCCTCTTCAATTTCCAGCATGGGGTTGGAATCCAGGGCCTCCTGAATTTCCTGCTGCAGATCAAGGGTCGACAATTGCAACAGGCGGATTGCCTGCTGCAATTGGGGCGTCATGGTCAGTTGTTGGCCGAGTTTTAGCTGTAGAGACTGCTTCATCGTAAGTAGAACTAAACCCCAAAAAAATGATGTTGTTCAGGTGGAGTTTAGACAGCCTTTGTCTTGCAGGCAATAACACCTAGCAATCTTTGTGCCTGTTATACAAATTTAGTGGCTTGTCAAGTGATTTGTCAGAATACACCTGAAGTTACAAGCGGAAATTTTCGCCTAAATAAACTTCGCGGACCTTGTGATTACTCAGGACCGTTTCTGCATCGCCTTCGGCGATGATGTGACCTTCACTGACAATATAGGCAGTTTCACAGATATCCAACGTCTCGCGCACGTTGTGATCAGTAATCAGTACACCAATGCCGCGATCTTTGAGGTGGCGCACAATCTGTTTGATGTCGTTGACGGAGATGGGGTCAACCCCCGCAAAGGGTTCGTCGAGCAGGATGAACTGCGGTTCCGTCGCCAGGGCGCGGGCAATCTCTACCCGCCGCCGCTCGCCGCCGGAGAGGGACATACCCAGGCTGTCGCGGATATGGGTGATATGGAATTCCTGGAGCAGGGAATCGAGTTTCGCGTGCCGCTGCTTGCGATTGAGGTCTTTGCGGGTTTCAAGGATGGCCATGATGTTGTCGGCCACCGTAAGTTTGCGAAATACCGAGGCTTCCTGCGGCAGGTAGCCGATACCGGCGCGCGCGCGGCCGTGGATCGGCAGATGGGTCAGGTCTTTCCCGTCCAGTACGATGCGACCTTCATCGGCACTGACCAGGCCGGCAATCATATAGAAACAGGTGGTTTTACCAGCACCGTTGGGCCCCAGTAACCCGACAATCGTACCGCTGGTCACGGCGAGTGACACATCGATAACCACTTTACGACTTTTGTAGCTCTTGGCGAGGTGTTGGGCTTGCAGCGTCGGCATGGTCGACTCAATCTTGATTGATGGTTTGGGGCGGGATGACGATCTCGATACGCTGCGGTTGCTGTGCATCGTTTTTCCCCGCCGCTTTCATAATTTCTTTGCGGATATCGTAATCAATGCGGTTGCCGCTGATAGATGCGCCGTTTTCCTGCTCCAGAAATGCATCCTCCAGCAGTAACAAATGTTCATCGGTCAGGGTGTAGCGGATGCTGTTGGCCTGCGCGGTGATCGTCGCCTGGTCTTCGGCGGGTTTTTGTTGGTAGCGTGCCGGCGTACCGCGGGCTTCCATCTTTTCAACTTCATCTTTGCTGTTGGTATGGATGGTGATCCGGTCCGCACTGATTTCCAGAGTGCCTTGTTTCAGTTTCACGTCGCCGCTGTATGTAGCGGTCCGTTGCTTGCGATCCAATTGAGCGCTGTTGGCAGAGATATGGATGGGTTGTTCCTTGTCGCTGGGCAGTGCATGAGCCGGTGTCGACAGCCACAGGGCGCAGAGTAACAGAGTGAATATTGACACAAGCGGTTTGCACGCCATCATAGAAAATCTGACATTGTTATTGAGGTTCATATGTCCCTCGGACCCTGGAAAGTAACTCGATGCGGTCTTCACCCAAGTAAGCTTTCATGCCCAGCGTGTCGAGGTGACCTTGTTGGGCGCGCATCTTAACAGCTTTATCGGTTTCGGCGTATTGCTGGCTGGCCTTGATACGCAATTCACTGGTCAGTAATTCCAGGAGCCCTTCTTCCGGTGATTGCTGATAAACACGCACATCGTTAAACAGGGTTACCAACTGGCCGTTCTGATCAATTTTTCCCTCGTTGGCCGTGAGATGCCAGGGTGCAATATCAGCATTCTCACTAAACAACATACGCGGTTGGGTCAGCATGGTGTAATCATTTGGGCCTGGGCGGTTTGGATTGATCTGGAAGTGCTCGGCGGTATCTGTGGTCAGGATATTGCGCAGGTTGCCGTCTGCGTCATATTCACGCAGCTCGATATCGGTCATATAGGCTTGGGGGAAATTGGCGCTTCTCACAATATCTTCGCCCAAAAGTTCCGTGGGCGACTTATCCCAAAACGCCACCAGCCCGATCACCAGCAGCGAAACAACAACCCAGGGCAGCGGAATGCGTGACATGAAACACTCCGTTAATGATGTGTTGGCAAGTAATGCGCAAGTGCTGCATCAAAGGTGCCCTGCGCTTGCATGATCAGGTCACACGCTTCGCGTACAGCGCCCTGACCGCCATGAAACCTGCTTTGCCAGTGGGCGCGATCAAGCACACTGATATGGGCATTGGGTACTGTCAGTGCGAGGCCGACGCGACTCATAACGCTAAGATCTGGCCAGTCATCGCCCATGAACGCAATTTCTTCCAGGGAAATACTGTTGTCCAGATTCTCCTGCAAGGCGACCCATTTATCTTCCCGCCCCTGGATTAACAATTCGATCCCCAGATCCTTGGCGCGTTTGGCGACCAGGGCACTGGTGCGCCCGGTAATAATGGCTACTTTCACACCGCTGCCCTGTAAGAGTTTGATGCCATGGCCATCCAGGGTACAGAAGGTTTTCAGTTCATCGCCAGTGTTGCTGAAGTAGAGTTTGCCATCGGTGAGGACACCGTCGACATCGAGTATCAATAATTTAATGCGGCGGGCGCGTTCCAATAAATCCGGGGTCATTCAGGGCTCTCGGGTAAATAAATCGGGTTGATGAGCTTGCGCAGCGGGGGTGGGTTAAATCACG
Source organism: uncultured Cellvibrio sp. (assembly GCA_946481735.1). The sequence goes on along the minus strand of CAMLOU010000012.1, from coordinate 11,387 downwards.
CCGGCACGTAAAATATCATGCATGTGTACGACTCCGATGGGGCGGTTTTGTTCGTCGCCGACAATCAGAGCGGTAATTTTGCGGTCTTCCATAATCTTCAGTGCTTCTGCGGCGAGTGTCGTATCGCGCACGGTTTTGGGGTGGCGGTTCATCAGGTTGCGCATCATGGCTTTGCCGATATCGACGCCCTGGTCGATGCTGCGACGCAAGTCGCCGTCAGTAAAGATGCCTAGTAAGGTGTTTTGACTATCGACTACCGTGGTCATGCCAAAACCTTTTTCTGTCATCACCAGCAGCGCCTGGGATAACGGTGCGTCAGCATCAACGCGGGGAATCTTGTCGCCAGCGTGCATGATATCCGCGACGCGCAATAATAGCTTGCGACCCAGGGCCCCACCGGGATGGGAAAAAGCAAAATCCTCAGCAGTGAATCCGCGTGCTTCCAGCAGCGCGATGGCCAGGGCATCGCCCATCACCAGAGTGGCTGTTGTGCTGGAGGTGGGTGCCAGCGCCAGGGGACAGGCTTCGCTGGCGACGCTGATGTCCAGGTGTGCCTCAGCTATTTCGCCCAGCACGGAAAAGCGGTTGCCGGTCATGCTGATGATCGGAATCCCCAGGCGTTTTAACAGCGGTAGTAAAGTGACTATCTCACTGGAATTGCCAGAATAAGAAATGGCGATCACCACATCGTCTTTGGTGATCATGCCCAGATCGCCGTGGCTGGCCTCGCCGGGATGAACAAAAAAAGCCGGTGAGCCGGTGCTCGCCAAGGTGGCGGCGATCTTGCGGGCAATGTGACCGGATTTGCCGATGCCAGTCACGACAGTACGTCCGCGGCAATTCAGGATCATCTCGCACGCCTTGATAAACTCCTGGTCCAGTCGCTCCCGCAGGGCCGATACGGCGCCTGCTTCGATATTAATGGTGCGCAGCCCGGAGCTGATAAAGTCGAATTGAGTCATGCGGGGCGAGATCTCGCTGCTGGATGGTCTGGGTAAATCAAGCGGGCATTATAACGGCGTAAATGATTGCCGCCACCCTCCGTTGGCGTTTGCGCTCCCGCGCGGCGGAGTTTTCGCCTCCTGAGGCCGGTGGTATAGTGCGTGGCCAGATTTTCAGCCGCGGGATTAACGCTGTTCATCCTGACGACAGGTGCAGGGCACTTATCGCGCTGATGGCAGTCTTACCTACCGGCAATTTCCCGTATGACAACATGAGGTTAGGAATTCAGATGACTTATTTATCGCACAAGGTAACCGGCGCTTTGTTGTTAATTGCTGCCTGTTTCGCATTGAGTTTCCAGGCGGTCGCTGCAGAGAAGGATGTCAAAGATCCTCGTGAATTGGTTGAGGAAGTCGCGCAGGAATTATTTGCCGTAGCCAAGGCCAATCCGGGCGAAAAAGCCAGCTCGGAAGCGTATTTCAATGAGGTGGAAGCCATTCTTGAGCGCGTAGTGGATTTTCCTTTTATCGCTTACGTCGTGATGGGTGAGAGCGGCAAGAAAGCCACTGATGAACAAAAGCAACAATTTGCGGAAGTGTTTAAGAGTGGTTTGGTTAGATCTTATGCCAAAGGTATTGCGGCCTATGCGGACAGTGATATCAAGATCCTGCCGGTCAGCGTCAATCCAAACAGGCCCACAGCAGTCACTGTCAAGCAAGAGGTAACGGACAAAGGTAATGTCCATCATTTGGCTTACAGCATGCGCCTGAACAAGAAGACGAATGAGTGGAAGTTGATCAATGTAACGCTCAATGGTGTTAACCTGGGTCAATCTTTCCGTAGCCAGTTCAGCCAGGCTATCGCCAAGCAGGATGGCGACATCGATAAAGTGATCAGCAATTGGTTATCTGAAGCCTGATCCCGTTTTTAAACCGCGTCTCGCCGGTCATTGCGACCGGCGTCTCACATGCGGGATGCGCCGCCCGGCGCATTCCGGTAAGATTCCCTCCCTTGCTTATCCTCGATTCACGTCACCGGGCCAGGAGCCCTGAGAAGTTTATTTATGCAGTCTGAAGACATCAAAGCGCTGATCGAAGCCAGTATCCCTGACAGTCAGGTCCAGGTTGGTGTACAGGGAGATCACATCAATCTGGTCGTTATCAGTTCGGCCTTCGCCGGCCTTTCTACCGTTAAAAAGCAACAGCTGGTCTATGCCGCTTTGGCGGGACTCTTTGCTGATGGCCGTGTTCATGCGGTGGATTATATGAAGACATTTACGCCGGAAGAATGGCAGCAGCAACAGCAACAATAATCGCCGAGCGATTTGACGCCCTATCTCCTAGCCCAGGTATCCAATGGATAAATTAATGATCAAGAGCAGTGGCCCGCTCAGCGGTGAGATTCGCATCTCCGGCTCGAAGAATGCCGCCCTGCCGATTCTCGCTGCCACCTTGTTGGCAGACAGCCCGATATTGCTGCGCAACATGCCTCACCTGAACGATATCACCACCATGCTCGCCCTGTTGCGTTGTATGGGGGTGGGGGTGACGATTGATGAACGTATGGGAGTGGAGATCGATCCCACCAGTATCAATGATTTCACGGCGCCCTATGAGCTTGTCAAAACGATGCGCGCCTCTATTCTGGTGCTGGGTCCCATGTTAGCCCGGTTCGGCGTGGCCAATGTGTCTTTTCCCGGCGGCTGTGCCATTGGTAGCCGCCCCGTCGACATCCACCTGCGCGGCCTCGAAGCCATGGGTGCGATTATTGATATTGATGAAGGTTACATCCGCGCTAAAACCAACGGGCGCCTCAAAGGCGCGCATATCCTGATGGACGTGGTCACTGTAGGCGGGACGGAGAACCTGTTGATGGCCGCAGCGCTGGCCGAAGGGACCACTGTTCTGGAAAACGCAGCCCGCGAACCGGAGATTGTGGATCTTGCCAATTTGTTGGTAGCCATGGGGGCACAGATTGAAGGCATAGGCACGGCGACGCTGGTGGTGCACGGCGTAAACCGTTTGCAGGGTTGCCATTATTCAGTGATGCCGGATCGTATTGAGACCGGAACCTACCTGGTTGCGGCCGCTACTACCCGCGGGCGCATCAAAGTCAAGGACACCAGTGAAGCGATTCTCGAAGGGGTGTTATTGAAGCTTGAGGAGGCTGGGGCCCATATCAGCACCGGCAAAGACTGGATTGAGCTGGATATGAAAGGCAATCGCCCCAAGTCGGTGAACCTGCGTACCGCACCTTATCCGGCATTCCCGACCGATATGCAGTCCCAATTCACCGCCATGAACGCCGTGGCGGAAGGAACAGGCACAGTTACCGAGACGATCTTTGAAAATCGCTTGATTCAAGTGCACGAATTGAATCGCATGGGGGCCAACATTACCCTCGAGGGCAACACGGCAATCGTCAAAGGAGTGGAGCGCCTGAAGGGTGCGCCGGTAATGGCCAGCGATCTGCGCGCTTCTGCGAGCCTGGTGATTGCCGGTTTAGTGGCGGAAGGGACGACGCTCGTAGATCGGATTTACCATATTGACCGTGGTTACGAATGTATCGAGGAAAAGCTCCAGGCGCTGGGTGCCAATATTCGCCGGGTGCCGGGCCGTTAAATTTATTGTTGGACTGCTATGAACCAGACATTAACCATCGCCCTGACCAAAGGGCGCATTATGGATGAGACTTTGCCGCTGCTGGCGGCGGCGGGTATAGAACCTCTGGAAGATATTGCCAGGAGTCGCAAACTGGTTTTTGATACGAACCAGGACAACGTGCGTCTGCTGGTGCTGCGGGGTGCGGATGTGCCCACCTACGTGCAGTTCGGCGCAGCAGATATGGGTGTATCCGGCAAGGATACCCTGATGGAAAATGGTGCGGATGGGCTCTATGAGCCGCTGGATCTCAATATCGCCCGCTGCAAATTAATGACGGCGGCCATTAAAGATGTACCTACCCGGCCCGGTCGTATTCGCGTCGCGACCAAATATGTCAATATCGCCAAGCAATACTACGCCTCGCAAGGCCGTCAGGTGGACATCATCAAGTTGTACGGCGCCATGGAGCTTGCCCCCATCATGCAATTGGCTGATGAAATTGTGGATATTGTGGATACGGGCAACACCTTGCGCGCTAACGGCCTTGAGCCGCGCGATTTTATCGCCGACATCAGCTCGCGCCTGATCGTCAATAAAGCCTCCATGAAGATGAAGCACATCAAGATTCAGCGGGTTATTGATGACATCGCCAAAGCTGTGGCCAAGTGATTTTTTATTAATGTTTATCTGCTAGAGCACCATCATGTCTGAACCCTTTATTAATCGTCTGGATGCTGAACAAGCGGATTTTGCCGAGGCACTGGGCAAGTTGCTTGCGTGGGAATCGGTATCCGATGCGCGAGTCGCTGCCGTGGTGGATGACATCCTGCAACAGGTTCGTGCGCGCGGCGATGCTGCAGTGCTTGAATATACCAATCGGTTTGATCGCCGTAGCGCGACGGCGATGTCCGAGTTAACGGTTTCCAGCACGCAATTGCACGCTGCGCTGGAAATGATTAGGCCGGAGCAGCGTCAGGCGTTGGAATTGGCTGCGACACGTATTCGCCAGTACCACGAACATCAACGCCAGGAATCCTGGCGTTATACCGAAGCCGATGGCACTGTGCTCGGGCAGCAGATTACGGCAATGGAGCGAGTGGGGCTGTATGTCCCCGGTGGTAAAGCCTCTTATCCATCCTCTGTGTTGATGAACGCCATCCCTGCCAAGGTCGCAGGTGTCGAACAATTGATTATGGTGGTGCCGGCTCCGGAGGGGGTGCTTAATCCGATGGTGCTGGCGGCAGCAGCCATCGCCGGTGTTGACCAGGTTGTTACCATTGGCGGCGCCCAGGCAGTAGCGGCGCTCGCGTATGGCACAGAGACGATTGCCAAGGTCGATAAAATAGTCGGACCGGGCAACATCTATGTGGCGACGGCCAAGCGCGCGGTGTTTGGCCAGGTCGCTATCGATATGATTGCTGGCCCTTCTGAAATTTTGGTGATCTGTGATGGCAAGACAGACCCGGATTGGATTGCAATGGATCTGTTTAGTCAGGCGGAGCATGACGAACAAGCTCAGTCGATTCTCTTGTGCCCTGATGCCGCCTATCTTGAAAAGGTTGAGGCAGCCATGCAAAAGTTGCTGCCGACCTTGTCGCGTAGTGCGATTGTCGGTGTCTCTGTTCGCACGCGGGGTGCCTTGATTAAAGTGCGCGATATCGCTCAGGCAATTGAGGTGAGTAATCGGATTGCGCCAGAGCATCTGGAGTTGTCAGTAGAAGATCCCGAAGCGCTGTTGCCGCAGATTCGCCACGCCGGTGCCATTTTTATGGGGCGTTACACACCGGAAGCCCTGGGGGATTATTGTGCTGGTCCGAATCACGTTCTGCCGACGTCGGGGACTGCACGCTTTTCTTCGCCTTTGGGAGTTTATGATTTCCAGAAGCGCAGTTCGATCATCATGTGTTCCGCCAGGGGTGCTTCAGCATTGTCGCGCACAGCTTCAGTATTAGCGCGAAGCGAGGATCTTGAGGCTCATGCACGTTCGGCAGAATACCGCATCATTGACTGACGATAAGCGTATAAAAAAGCCGGCGCAAGCCGGCTTTTTTATGTTCGGGTGCGAGCACTGGGTCTTACCCCTGCAATCGCCACCAATTCCAGTGTCTCTCCTTCGCGCACAACCCGCAGGTTCACTTCACTGCCGGGCGTGATATCGGCCACCAGGAAAAGGCCCTGGCGCGCATCCGCAACAGATTGATTATTGATGTGGGTGATAATGTCACCAGGCTTCAGGTTCGCCCGATCAGCAGGACTGCCTTCGAGAACGGCCATCACAATGATACCTGCCGTTCCATAGCGTTTCATGCCCTCGGGGGAGAGCTGGTTGGCATCCAGCCCCAGCCAGCCACGCACGACACTACCGTGCTGCACAATTTGCTCAAGGGATTTCATGGCGGAATCTGCCGGTATAGCGAAGCTGATGCCGGCAGACGAATCAGTCTCGTCCAATACGGCGGTGCTGATACCCAATAGATTGCCGCGCGCGTCTATTAAGGCACCTCCCGAGTTGCCGGGATTTATTGCGGCGTCGGTCTGGATGTAGTTTTCGTATTCATTATTGGTGCGCAAACCGTAGCGACCAGTAGCACTGATAATGCCCAGGCTAACGCTCTGGCCGACGCCAAACGGGTTGCCAATAGCAAGGACAACATCGCCGACCTGTGCCTTGACCGGTTCCCCCATTGTAATCGCGGTTAAATTTTCCAGCTCAATCTTGAGCACCGCAATATCATTATCCGGGTCGGTGCCGACCAAGGTTGCGGCCGTTTCCCGTCCGTCGTGCAGCAGGACAATAATTTCATCGGCACCGCTGATAACGTGGTTATTGGTCAGGATATGGCCATCCTTGCTGACGATAACCCCGGAGCCGAGTGTGGACTGCATGCGGACTTGCTGTGGCGTGTTCGCATTATTGAATAAGTGGCGATAAAGCGGATGGTCAGAGTAGCGATAGCGGCGCTTGACCAATTTGGTGGTGTAGATGTTAACGACCGAGGGCGCCGCTTTGTTTACTGCGTCCGAATAGGACACCGGCCCCAAATTGCCTGAAGCGTCGGGAGCGGGTGAGGATGGCGCGCTATCGCTGTTCTGGCGCAGGCCGGGGAACAGCAATAGCAATAGCACGGCAACCAACAAGCCCGCTGTGACGGGCCATCCGAGGAAGCTGAATATACGTTGGACTGGCATGCTAGGCTCCGATCATCGTCATGTCGGTGGTGGGGGCCAGTACAAGGTCGATGAAATCCTGTGGCTGGTGACTGACTTCCTTAATGCTTTTTAGGTGTGTCATCGAAGTCATAATCATCGGCTGACTCAGTGGGCGTCTTGTGGTCGTGGTCTTCGTGGAGTCCAAAATCTTCACTCAAAGCACCTTTGGAACCGGTTGCCTTGGGAGCCCAGTCGCGAGGCGGTTCAAAATTCTGTTCGCTGATGTAGGTTTTCTCGGTACTCAGTAAATTGGCGTTTGCCGCTTCCAAGATTTGGCGGCTGATGGCTGGTGTTGCCAGCTTCAACGCGCTGTTGGCCAAATGCTCATGTACATCGCGATAGGATTGAGTCAGGTTGTTAACCAGTTGGGAGGTTTGGGCAAAATGCTCGGCCACATCGCGCTGATAACTCTGTAGGGTGTTTTCCGCCTCATGCAGGCGCTGCTCCAACTCGCGACTATAAACCTGGGCACGAAACAGGTAGAGCAAAAACGCACCGAGCCCGGCGCCTGCGAGCAGACTGATCAGGCTGGTCAAGACAAGGGTACTGAGTGAAAACACAAAACTCTCCTTAAACTGCATAAAATATCTGCCCTTGGCTGGTGGCGGCCGGGCAGGGGTCAGGCGTGCACATTATATACACGAATGTATTATACGGTCTTTAGTGTGGATTGAATCGCCATTATTTATAGCCACTCAACCAAATGTTGCTTGGAACTCCTAACGAAGCGGGTATTTATGACTGTATCTGGACCGAATGATTCTGAACTTTTATTGCCTGGGCCATCGGGCTTGATTGAGGCGCGATTGACGGTGCCGGATGAGCAGGGTTTGTTGGCGCACCGGCAACTGGTGGTTGTGATTTGCCATCCTCACCCGGTCCACGGCGGAACCATGGATAACAAGGTGGTGACGACATTGGCAAGAACCTATCGGGATCTTGGCGTGACGGTAGTGAGCTTTAACTTCCGTGGAGTGGGGAAGAGTGAGGGCGTTTTTGATCATGCAGTGGGTGAGGTGGATGATCTGCTGGCGGTCATCAAATGGGTCAAACATGAATATCCGGGCGCTGGTTTGTTGTTGGCGGGGTTTTCCTTCGGTTCATCTATTGCTGCCCAGGCTTGTTATCGCGTGACGGGTATTCGTCATCTACTCCTGGTGGCGCCACCCGTTGAGCGATATCCCTATGACGAGGATAGGTATTTCCCTTGTCCGGTCATTGTCATCCAGGGGGATCGCGACGAGCGTGTTAATGCAGCAGCGGTATACGCATGGATGGAGGGATTAGCATCCCCGGCAGAATTAATCCGCTACGACGAAGCTGGCCATTTTTTTCACGGCTACCTGACTCGCCTTAAACAGGATCTATCGCCGTTACTTTCCCGACAATTGAGCTGATAGCTCTGATTGCCTCCCTTGATCAACGCGGTTAGAGTGGCGCTCGCCGAATTGCTGTTATTGAGTTAACCAGTAGCCTATGAATCCTTCTCCCCTCGAACGTTATCAGCGCGATCTGGAGCGACCGGACTTTCATCGCGACCCAGCCCAAGCCATGGCAGTAGACTTGCTGCAAAAGCTGTATGAAACCTTGATTGCACATCATGCGAAGCAAGAGTCGCGCGGATTACTGTCCCGGTTAAGTCGATATTTTTCAAAGCAGGAGCCAGAACCTGTCAAGGGATTGTACTTCTGGGGTGGTGTCGGTCGGGGCAAGACCTACCTGATGGACAATTTCTATGAAAGCCTGCCATTCGAGCAAAAGATGCGCGTGCACTTTCACCGATTTATGCGGCGCGTGCACGGAGAGCTGAAACAGCTCAGCGGCCATAAAGACCCGCTGCAAAAAGTGGCGGAGACCATCAGTGCGGAAGTACGGGTAATTTGTTTTGATGAATTTTTTGTCTCTGACATTACCGATGCCATGATTCTCGGGACGTTGATGGAGGCCTTGTTCAAACGAGGCGTGACGCTGGTGGCGACCTCCAATATCGAGCCGGATGGCTTATATAAGGATGGTTTGCAGCGAGCCCGCTTTTTGCCCGCTATTGCCCTCCTTAAAGCGCACACCCAGGTCGTTAACATTGATGGAGGGATAGACTATCGCTTGCGCGCTTTGGAGCAGGCTGAGCTGTACTACTCGCCTCTGGGAGAACCTGCGGAACACAACTTGATGGCGTGTTTTAGAGCCCTTGTGCCTTGTAATGATGAGATTGAGTCAAATCTCCACATTGAAATAGAAGGGCGTTCGATTGCGGTTCGCTACGTAGCCGAAGACGTGGTGTGGTTTGACTTCGGTGCAATCTGTGACGGACCCCGTTCCCAGAACGACTATATCGAGTTGGCTCGGGAATACCATTCAGTGGTTATTAGTAACGTACCGGGAATGGGGCGTGATAATGATGATCAGGCGCGCCGGTTCATCAATTTGGTCGACGAGTTTTATGATCGCCACGTGAAATTGGTCATCTCCGCAGCCCGGCCCCTGGTTGAGCTGTATGGGGAGGGTAAACTGAGTTTCGAATTTCAGCGAACAGTGAGTCGCTTGCTGGAGATGCAGAGCCGCGATTATCTCGCCAAGCCGCACCGTCCCTGAGCTGCATCCACCGGGCCGGGGCGCCCGCAGCTGGAAAATCCCCTTGAAAAGGCGAATTCAGTTGTGTAGTATTCGCGCTCTTTTTGGGTGGGTCACACCACATTAACAGGCAGGAATAACATGAAGACATATAGTGCCAAAGCAGAATCCGTCGTTCGCGACTGGTTCATCGTCGATGCGGCGGGGAAAACCCTCGGTCGTATGGCGGCGGAAATTGCCTCGCGTCTGCGTGGCAAGCACAAACCTGAATACACTCCCCACGTGGATACCGGTGATTACATTGTCGTAATCAACGCTGAAAAAGTGCGTGTTACCGGTAAAAAGTTGACTGATAAAATTTATTATCATCACACCAACCACATTGGCGGTATCAAGGCTATCAGCTTCGAAAAGTTGATCGAAAAGGCTCCTGAGCGCACCATCCAGATCGCGGTTAAAGGCATGTTGCCGAAAGGTCCGCTGGGTCGTGCAATGTTCAAGAAGTTGAAAGTGTACGCAGGTAATGAGCATCCGCATGCTGCTCAGCAACCTCAAGAACTGAATATCTAAGGGGGCTGACATGGCTGCAACTCAATATTACGGTACAGGTCGTCGCAAGACGTCTACCGCTCGTGTATTTATCACCGCTGGCAGCGGTACTATTACTGTGAATGATCGTCCTCTGGATGAGTACTTCGGTCGTCCGGTATCGCGCATGATCGTTCGTCAACCACTGGAAAATGTGGGTTTGACAGAAAAGTTTGATGTAAACGTCACCGTTAGCGGTGGCGGCAGCTTCGGTCAGGCAGGCGCTATCCGTCACGGTTTGACCCGTGCATTAATGGAGTACGACGAGTCCCTGCGTTCAACCTTACGTAAAGCCGGGTTTGTTACCCGCGACTCGCGTGAAGTGGAGCGTAAGAAAGTGGGTCTGCGTAAAGCGCGTAAGAGACCACAATACTCCAAGCGTTAATTTTTGCTGGCTGGTCTCTCCGGCGAGCGACAGTTCTTCGCAAACGCCCAGGCCGTCAGCGGCTTGGGCGTTTTTTTATGCCTTCTGTTTATAATCCGCTGCTTTCATGTGGTTATTCTTGTAAGCGGCGCTTAATTTCATTAAGATTGGCCATTTTTTGCGTATCTCAAAAATAATTCTAAATCATTGAATTTTAGTGATTTACAGGCCGTTGGAAGCTGTTAGGGGAGAATTCGTCATGACCAATGACGTAGTAAATAAAACGCGTCGCCGCGTTCTCACTGCCGCTACATCCGTTGTGGGTGCGGTAGGTGTGATAGGTGTAGCTGTTCCTTTCGTAGGCTCCTGGAACCCCAGTGCCAAGGCAAGGGCTGCCGGTGCTCCAGTTAAAGCCAATATCGGCAAGATTGAGCCCGGTCAGATGATCACGGTTGAATGGCGTGGTAAGCCAATTTATATCGTGCGTCGAACACCTGAAGCGCTTGCAGGGCTGGAAAAGACTGATGATCTGGTGCGCGATCCAAACTCCGAGACACCACAACAGCCGGAGTACGCTAAAAATCATCATCGCTCTATTAAAGAAGAATATTTAATTCTATTGGGCTTATGCACGCACCTGGGTTGTGCCCCTATGTATCGCCCTGATGTCGGTGCACAGGATCTTGGTGGCGATGAATGGCAGGGTGGTTTCTTCTGTCCGTGCCATGGCTCCAAATTTGATCTGGCGGGTCGGGTGTATCAAGGCGTTCCCGCACCGATTAACCTGGAAGTACCTCCGCACTCGTATGAGAGCGATAACGTGGTCGTCATCGGTGTGGATCAGGAGGCATAAGAATGAATTGGTTGACTGGATTGTGGCAGTGGGTTGACAAGCGCTTACCCGTACAGCGTGCATGGGACACCCACATGGGCAAATACTATGCCCCTAAAAACTTTAACTTCTGGTATTTCTTTGGCGTATTGTCGCTGTTGGTATTGGTCAATCAGTTGGTGACCGGGATCTGGCTCACCATGAGTTATAACCCTACCGCTGAAGGTGCTTTTGCTTCTGTCGAATACATCATGCGTGATGTCGACTATGGCTGGCT